>DAOTAV010000027.1:0-18335 GCA_035382785.1 Salinivirgaceae bacterium
TTTTTTCTCTAATTTAAGAACTAACTCACTTTACACACTTTTTGGGACAGTATCGAGAAACGCTTTGATTTCCTGAATTTTCATAGATATATGGGGTTTTGTGATTTGGCTTTTATTAAAAGATTTTGTTTATTTGTGGTTCGATACATCATTTTATGATAGCAGAGGCAATAAACTCTTTTAGTTTACTGATCAAGGGGGTTATTATTGGTTTGGCGGCATCAGCACCTTTAGGACCGATTGGGGTTCTGTGTGTGCAGAAAACGATAAGCAAAGGTCGTACCATTGGGTTTCTGTCCGGTCTTGGGGCAGCAACGGCCGATACGGTTTATGCCATAATTGCGACTTTTGGAATTGGATTTATTCAACAATTTCTGGAAGATAATCAATCATGGATCAGTATCCTTGGTTTAATCGTATTGTTTTTCTTAGGCGTTAACATTTTTCTTGCCAATCCAATTTCGCAGGCTCGTCATCGACACCGTCAGAAATATAAAGGTGTTTTTGGAGATTATATTTCTGTTTTTGTGTTGACGTTGTCCAATCCATTGACAGTTATTTTCTTTGGTGCGAGTATTGCCGCTATGGGTGTTTTTTGCTCTGGACACCCTTTGTATGCCCAATTTTTTGTAGTTATAGGGGTTTTTTGCGGAGCAGTGTTATGGTGGTTCTCTCTTACAGGAGTGGTTAGCCTTTTACGTCATAAATTCCGGTTAAAACAGTTGTGGTGGTTAAATAAAATTTCCGGGGCAATCATTGTGCTTCTTTCGATTGTGGCTGCAGTAAGTTTAATTTTATATCGCTAGGCCATATTTCGTTCTTTTTTGATAGTTTCAAAAGCCAGATTGATCTTTTGAAATCTTTCATTGGCTGCTTTTTTGAAATCTTCTCCAAGATACTCAACTCGATCCGGATGATATTTGAAAGCCATGGTTCGGTAAGCTTTTTTGATTTCTTCATCGCTTGCGGTGGGCGATATTTCTAATACTTCATAAGCCCAATGGGTTGATGGAATATAAATCGCTTTAATCGAATTGAATTCATCGTTAGATAGTCCCAGTAGCAATGCTATATTTTGTAAAACGGTCAGTTCGTCAGGGGAAATTTTTCCATCGGCTTTGGCTATGCTAAATAAAAAAGAATACAGTTGCAAGATTGTGCTCTTATCCATGTTCTCCCTGATTTGATGACAAACAGCATCTACGGGAATTTCCTGTTTTAAGATATCGCGAAGCATCAATAGGGCTTCTTTGGCTTCGGATGTGCCAAAGTTTGTAACAAAAAAGCGTTTCACATGATCGAGCTCGGCTTTGACCACTACTTTGTCAGCCTTCATTACGGCAGCGGTAAGTACTAAAAGCGAGAATAGAAAATCTCCGGCTGTTGTTTGCGTTGTTTTTCTTTTTTCCTTTGCTAACTCTTCGTTGCCTACATCGATAAGGCTACCAATAATAAATCCAGTGATAGCTCCCAAAGGGCCTAATAAAACCCAACCTAATCCACCTGCTATCCATTTTGTAAATTTGCCCATATTTCTGAATGTATTTTTGATACTTGAGAGATTAATAGTGAATCTAAGTTGTTTTCGATGATAAAATGCGAATTTTTTATTCGAACGTTGTCGTCCACTTGATTTTTTATTCGATCGAGAATTTCGGAAAGTGTGAGATTGCTGCGAAGCATAATCCGGTTGATTCTGATTTCCAAATCGGCAACAACCGATACAATTTTGTGGAAGGTTTGATAAAAATTGCTTTCAAACAAAAGTGCCGATTCAACAATCACATAAGGGCTTTGTTGGGATATACTCCACTGTTGAATATCATTTCGCACGGCCGGATGCACAATTTCGTTTACTCGAATTAACAATTCGTGATTATTAAAAACTTTGTAGGCAAGGTATTGGGTGTTTAATGATCCATCAGGCAAAAATGTTGTAGTTCCAAATTCCGAAATAAGTTGATCACGAACGGCCGTATTTGTTGTCATGATTTTTTTTGCATTTCTATCGGAATCGTAAACAGGGATTTCGAATAATTGAAAAATTTTTGCGACAGTAGATTTTCCACTGCCAATACCTCCGGTTAGTCCTACTAGTATCATTTTTTGTAGTTAATGACAAATGAAACTTCTCTGGGAGTAAAGGTTATATTCCGACACCATACAGGATATTCCACCAGCTCAATTTTTGCTTTGCGACTGGTGTTTTTTGCCCGTATTGCTTCAAAATCGATGATAGCCGTAAAATCTTCTGGTTTTACTTTGTCGTATTGATTCAAACCGATTTGAAATTTCAATTGAATTTGGTCAGGAAACAGCATTACCTTGGCGTTTTCGGGTTGATTAACAACCTTTATGGGGATGTTTAGGTTTTTCTCGGTAAATTTCTCCGGAATTATGGTAATGGAAACATATTTCTGGGAAAAATTATAAAGGTTTTTGTGATTTAATGATACAGTAAGTGTGGTGGGTTTCGATATATCTTTTATAACGGTATCGTTGGTGTAGATAGCGTTGGTTGTGTCAATAACGGCTTTGGGTCCAGATACCTGTATTTCGGAAGGAATTATTTCCACTTGTTGTTCTTGCAGCCAATATTGGGGTTCAAATTCGAGCTTTCCTTTAAATCGGACTTTAATGGTTTTTGATGCTAATTTAGAGAAAGTAACGGGAATAGAAACCGGAGAAATTTCTTTTATCTCGAGAGTATTGTTGAATATTTTTTCAATGTTTTTCTTATAAAGTTGAGGCAGAATTTGCGTTGTTAAATCGCTTGACGGTTGGTGCCAGATAAAATGATTCGACAAGTCGAGTTCTATCGAGGGAGAATAAATCCCAACTTTATAGGGTAGAATGGTAGATCCGTTTCCCTCAACAACTATGGTAAAATGAGTGGGTAAGGGCTGGGTCGGTTTAAAATCGAAGGGGATGCCATTGTAAATGACCGGTATAGTCAATTCTGTGGTATAAACTTTTGATAGTGTATTGAAAAACCATAACAATGCACTTACAAACAAGAAGAAAAGAAATCGATAAATTCTTCTGTCGAGTCTATGGTTTTTGGCCTCAGAAGTTTTGTTTGATGTGTTTTCAGACAAATACTTTGATTTTCCCATGGAAATAATTGAAAAATGCAAAAATTGGCCGGAATGAATCCGGCCAAGGGTTATTTGGCTTGTTGAATATCGGAATTATCTTTAATGATACCGGCTTTTTCAACCTTTACACGAACATTTTCGGCAATTTCAAGGATAACCGTCGTATCTTCCACATCAACGACTTTACCATAGATGCCTCCAAGAGTTAAAACTTTATCGCCTTTTTTCAGGGATTCACGAAATTTTTGAATCTCTTTCTGGCGTTTCATTTGCGGGCGAATGAGAAAGAAGTAGAAAATTACGATAACGAGTAGAAGAGGTATCATAGCTCCAAATCCACCACCCGTTCCGTCGGGGTTTGCCATTAAAAAAAAGAGTGTTTTCATGGTGTTCATTTTTAATTTTTATTAGTTAGGAATTATTATGTTTGCTACAATAGTTAGAGTAACAGTGGAAGGTTGTGCATTAGTGAGCAGAGTTACGGTTTTAAGTTGTTTACCCACTCTGCCTGCACTGGAAAAGGCAACTTCAACTTTCCCGGTTTTACCCGGAGGAATTGGTTCTCTGGAGAATTTCGGAACTGTGCATCCACAGGATGCATTGGCAGAACTAATCACTAAATCGGCATCGCCAACGTTTTTTATTTCAAACGTATGTACCACATTTTCTCCTTGTATGATTACACCAAAATCAAAGGTGCTTCCATCTTTTCCATCTTTCCCTACAACTTCGATTTTAGGCATTTTGACGCTACTATTAACACCTTCGGCGGTTACCGGGTTAAGAACATTCTTTGCAGTCACTTTGTCCGGCTGTTTGTCCCCGCAACCGATTAATAGGACACTTGCAGCCAAAAAAACTATTTTTTTCATATTAAATAATTTGAGATTATCTTTGGTTTATCTATTGGAGATTTTCGCTTGTTAGTATCTTTCGTCAACTCCTTTCAATTTTCTTTTTAGTAGATTTTAATTTACTGATTTTATTATCCCTTTGCAATTGATCGACGATGCGCTCCAGTAATCCATTGATAAATGTAGGACTTTTTTCGGTGCTGTAATATTTTGCAATTTCAATGTATTCATCCATGGTTACCGGTAATGGAATTGATTCGAATTCAAGAAATTCAGTTATAGCCAAATGCAGAATTACCCGGTCGATAATTGCCATTCGTTCGAGTTCCCAATTGTTAAGAATGCCCGCGATGAGTTTGTCGTATTGATTGGCTTGAAGGAGCGCTTTTTGGAGCAATTTCTTCACAAAAACTTCATCGTCATGTGTTTTGTACATGGGCATAAGTTTATTGTTCGCACTTTTGCTCTCTTTCATTCGTTGAATTGTCCGATGATTCATTGATAAAACAAATTCAACGTCGTCGTTCCAGAAAATTGATTTGTCCTCTAAAACGCTGAAAATATCAATATTTTCGGGCAACAGAATCTCGTAGATGTAGTAAACAATCTGTTTGTCGTTGCTGTAAGAATCCATGGGATTTTCCATGTAATCCTTATAAACATCGGTTTCTACAAGAGAGTTATAAATTTTTCGTATGATTTCTGGATATTCTTCCCAGATTATCGGATTGAATCTTGATGCAGATTCAATCTCTTTGTTTTTCATCAAATCGTTAATAACCCGGTTGTTGATAAATCGCATGTTTGGATTTCTTTCCTCTGGGGTGGCGGTGAATTTTCGGCGTCGTATTTCAGTAATATCAACCGCATGTCGTTGGATCGTAAACAGAATGGTAAAAAACGCGATATAGAGATCGTAGTAACGATCTAATGATTTTTGAAGTTCATTTTCGTAGAACGTTAAATCTTCGCAAGGATTATTGTGATAGGAGAAAGCAACATGCATTGCTTTTATGCGCAATAGTGTCCGGCTGATCATTCGTAATTTCAAATTTAATAGCCACAAAGGTAGCAAATTTTATGCTAAAACATCAACCGAGAATTTGATTATGTTAAAAACATGCTTAATTAAAAACAAATTTTAGGATGGTTTATCTGATGTACGATGCGTTTTTTACACCCAAGACTAACCAATGAAAATAAAAATATTTATTTTTGTGGCTAACATATCAAGAGAAGGGAGAAACACTATGGAAAGAGATTTTGAAAAAGGAGGAGGCGAGATTTATTCCAAAGCTGTGAAAGCGGGGAAACGTACCTATTTTTTCGATGTTAAGTCAACAAGAAAAAACGATTTTTATGTTACCATCACCGAAAGCAAAAAGCGATTTGATGCCGATGGTGGGTTTAGCTACGAAAAACATAAAATCTTTCTCTACAAAGAAGATTTTGCTAAGTTCCGTGACGGGCTTAAGGATGTTTTTGATTTCATACAAGCTAATTTTAATTTTAACATTGATGAAGACAATAAGCCTAACGTAGAGGATGATTTGTCGTTCGACGACTTGGATAAGTAAGCCATGTATTACATCGGAGCCCATGTAAGTGCCTCCGGGGGTGTGGAAAACGCCCCCATAAATGCTGCCACTATCAAGGCTAATGCTTTTGCTTTGTTTACTAAGAATCAGCGACAATGGATAGCTCAACCTCTCACCGCAGATTCGATAAAACTTTTCAGGCAAAATTGTGAGAACCATAAGTTTGATCTTAATCAAATACTTCCCCACGACAGTTATTTAATCAATTTATGCAATCCCGATCCGGATGCACTGGAAAAATCCAGAAATGCTTTCATCGATGAAATGAAACGATGTGAACAACTGGGTTTGAATAAATTGAATTTCCATCCCGGGAGCCATTTGAAACAAATTTCGGAAGATCAAGCCCTGGAACTGATTGCGCAAAGCATCAATATTGCTCTAAGTCAGACGCAAGGAGTGATGGCAGTCATTGAAAACACCTCAGGACAAGGTTCTAACCTTGGCTACACGTTCGAACATCTGGCAAAAATCATTCGAAGTGTGGATGACAAAAGTCGAGTAGGGGTTTGTATCGACACGTGTCATGTTTTCACTGCAGGATACGATATTCTCACACCTTCAGGTTGGGAAAAAACCTGGGAAGAGTTTGACAAAATCATCGGTTTTCAAAAACTTGCAGGGATGCATCTTAACGACACATTAAAACCCTTGGGAAGTCGGGTTGATCGTCATGCGCCCCTTGGGGAAGGACTACTGGGTTTAGAACCCTTTCGCAGACTCATGCATGATAGACGTTTTGAGAACATACCATTAATATTAGAAACCCCCGATGAGTCAAAATGGGCAAAAGAAATAGAGTTGTTACGTTCGTTATAGGAAGAAAATATGGAAAACAAGAGGCAACAATTTAACTTTTTGAAAGGTATTGAGCGTGTTGGTAATGCTATGCCGCATCCGGCTACCCTATTTTTAATTTTTGCCTTGGGGGTGCTCTTGTTATCCTTGGTGGGACACTGGTTAGGTTGGCAAGTAACCCATCCGGCCACCGGCGAAAAAATACAAGTAATCAATTTGTTCTCAAGAGAAGGATTACATCGAATCCTGCTAGGAATGGTTGACAATTACACCGGTTTTGCCCCTTTGGGAATTGTTATGGTGGCGATTTTAGGGATTGGCATCGCTGAAAGCAGCGGACTTATAGGAGCAATTATACGCTTGTTAGTATTAAAATCACCTGCAAAATTAATCACCTTTGTTATAGTTCTAGCCGGAGTTTTATCTAATGTAGCCTCCGATTTAGGATATGTTCTGATTATTCCTTTGGGTGGAATCATTTTTCATTCCATGGGGCGTCATCCCATTGCCGGATTAGCAGCCGCATTTGCAGGGGTCTCTGGTGGGTTTAGTGCAAATCTGGTGATTGGAACTATTGATCCATTGTTGGCCGGTCTCACTACAGAATCGGCACGCATTATAGATCCGAACTATTACGTTCTTCCGACAGCCAATTATTATTTCATGGCAGCCTCGGCAATATTGATTTCCGTAGTAACAACGTGGGTTACTCATCGATTTGTCGAACCATTCATGGGAAAATATCAAGGTGATGTTAAGCCTGAAAAAATTGAACAACTCAGCCCTCTTGAGAAAAAGGCATTGGTTTGGACTTCAGTTGCTACGTTTGTGTGGTTAGCCATTTTTGTAGTAGGTTTATACCCACAAAACGGTTTTTTGCGCTCGGCTGATGGATCATTGCTTCATTCGCCTGTTTTGAAAGGTTTTATCGGGGTCTTATTTTTAGTATCAACAACCCTCGGAATCGTTTATGGTGTGGTAGTCGGGAAATTCAAATCCGATGCGGATGTGGTCAACGGAATGACCCACAGTTTTAAGACCCTGGTTTCGTTTTTGGTTTTGGTGTTTTTTGCCGCTCAATTTGTAGCCTTTTTCAAATGGAGTAATTTGGGGTTGGTTTTAGCCGTAAAAGGAGCTTCCTTGTTACAACAAGCCAATCCTGGATTTATCCCATTAATCATCCTTTTTGTTTTATTTGCAGGAATATTAAATCTTTTTATGGGAAGCTCATCGGCAAAATGGGCTATTTTAGGTCCTGTTTTTGTTCCAATTTTTATGATTTTGGGTTATTCTCCCGAATTATCGCAGGCAATATATCGAATTGGCGATAGCATTACAAACATTATTTCGCCCATGATGAGTTTCTTTGCCCTAATCATCGTTTATTTTGAGAAATACGATAAAAATGCAGGCATTGGAACTTTAGTTTCAACAATGCTTCCATACACCATCGCTTTTTTCCTGATATGGACATTATTTTTAATACTGTGGGTTTGGTTAGAGATACCTTTAGGTCCCGGAGCAGGCATTTTTTATTCACCCGTTAATTAACCTTGCAATTTATGATTAGCTTTAAAAACAAACTTTGTTGGATAACCGGCGCATCCTCGGGAATTGGAAAGGCTTTAGCAATAGAGCTGGCGAAGGAAGGAGCAGATTTGCTATTAGCCTCCAATAATCCCCAAGAGCTTGAGCAGGTTAAGCAGGAGTGCCTTCAATTTACATCAAATTGTCACACTTGTATATTCGATTTGGCGGATCCCGAAGAAGTTAAATCATTCACAGAACGAGCTTTAGAACAAATAGGTGTTCCCTATTTGCTTATCAACAACGGTGGTATTAGTCAGCGGTCGTTGATTGTGGAAACTTCTTTGGATTTGCATCGGAAGATTTTGGAAATTGACTACTTTTCTTACGTAATCATAACAACCACAGTTTTACCCCACATGATACAAGCCGGTGGCGGATACATTGCCGCTACCAGCAGTATCTCAGGAAAATTCGGTTTCCCGCTCCGATCAGCCTATGCCGCCGCCAAACATGCTGTACAGGGATTTTTTGAAACACTTAGAATCGAGGTGATGCCACACATAAGTGTCACTATTGCTTATCCCGGACGTGTTAATACCAACATATCACTCAATGCCTTGACTGCAGAAGGTAAAGCTCACGGAAAAATGGATCCGGGACAAGCAGGCGGAATTTCATCAGAAAAATGCGCAAAAATATATTTGAAAGCCATCAAAAAACGAAAACCGGAGGTTTTAATCGGAGGTAAAGAGCTGCTGACTGTATATATCAAGCGATTCTTCCCACGCTTATTTTTTAAAATTATCACTAAGGTAAAACCAACTTAAAATACTTCCCTATGTTAACCATAAAACAGATTCGAGACAATCTCGAACAAGTAAAAGAAGGATTGAAAAAGAAAAATTATCAAAATTTTGCCATTCTGAATGAAATTATAGAGATTGATAACTATCGTCGGAACACACAAAAAATACTCGACGATTCACAGGCAGAGGTCAATCAGCTGTCGAAGCGAGTCGGAGAATTATTTCGGGAAGGACAAAAAGAAGAAGCCGAGCGTCTTCGACTTAAAAGTATTGATTTAAAGGAAGATATTCGAAAATATTCCGAAAAGCTCAAAGAAGTTGAAAAAACATTGGAACGCTTAATAGTTCAACTTCCAAACCTTCCGCACAGTTCGGTTCCGGAGGGAAAATCAGCAGAAGATAATCAAATTGTGAGGAGTGGAGGTGAAATTAAACATCCTGGTGCCGAAGCACTTCCACACTGGGATTTGGCAAAAAAATACGATATCATTGATTTCGAGTTAGGAGTAAAAATCACCGGAGCCGGGTTTCCGGTTTATAAAGGTAAAGGAGCGAAACTCCAACGGGCATTAATCAATTTTTTCCTTGATGAAGCCGGCCGAAATGGTTTCACAGAAGTACAACCGCCCGTAGTAGTCAATGAAGACAGCGGATTTGGAACCGGGCAGTTGCCCGATAAAGAAGGTCAGATGTATCATGTTCAGATTGACAATCTTTATTTGGTTCCAACCGCCGAAGTTCCTGTAACAAATATATATCGTGATGTAATCATTGAGGAAAAAGACCTTCCCATAAAGAACACAGCATACACACCTTGTTTCCGTCGTGAGGCAGGATCTTACGGGAAAGACGTTCGCGGGCTGAATCGTTTACATCAATTCGACAAAGTTGAAATCGTTTGTATTGCCCATCCCGAAAAATCTTATCAGGTTTTAGAGGAAATGGTTTCCTACGTTGAAAGTCTGGTACAAAAGCTGGAGTTACCCTATCGGATTGTCAAGCTTTGTGGCGGCGACATGAGTTTCACATCCGCTTTGACCTACGATTTTGAGGTTTGGTCTTCAGCACAACAACGGTGGCTAGAAGTTAGTTCTGTTTCCAATTTTGAAAGTTTTCAAGCAAATCGACTAAAGTGTCGTTTTCGTGATACAGAAACTAAGAAAATCCAATTGGCGCATACTTTGAATGGAAGTGCCTTAGCCCTTCCGCGTATTGTTGCTGCTCTGTTCGAAAACAATCAAACACCGCAAGGAATAAAAATTCCCAAGGCATTAGTACCCTATTTAGGCTTCGATATCATCGATTAATAAGCTATGAGTCAATCAACCCCCATGCGAATTATCCTCGGTATTGACCCGGGAACAAACATTATGGGATATGGAATTATCGATGCTACTAGCGTTGAACTAAAATTGATTAGCCTGGGGGTGATTGATTTACGAAGGTTTGAAAACCATTATCTTAAGCTTTCTTACATTTTCGATCGCACTAAAATGCTCATAGAACAATATGTCCCCGATGAATTAGCCATTGAGGCTCCGTTTTATGGAAAAAACGTTCAATCGATGCTTAAACTTGGGCGAGCTCAGGGGGTAGCCATGTCGGCAGCGTTGGCATATAAGATACCAATTTATGAGTATGCGCCGTTGAAAGTGAAACAAGCTATTACCGGAAACGGGAATGCATCAAAAGAGCAAGTTTCAGGGATGCTGCAGCGAATGTTTAATATTCAGGATGAACCATCTTTTTTAGATGCAACCGATGGTTTGGCAGTTGCTGTATGTCATTTTTATCAATCAGCCATGCCATTTCAAAAATCAAAAAGCGATTCTTGGAAAGATTTTATTAAAAAAAATCCTGATCGGTTGCGTTAAATAAAGCGAGTCCAATTCCAATATTAACAATAAAAAAGCAGGCAAAAAAAATATTTTTCGAAAAAAGAGAAATTGTTCAATAAATTTTATCTAATTTTGCAACTCAAAATAGAGTAAAAAATTTTAAAAAGAGTAATAGATATGTATTTGACACGTGAGAAAAAAGCCGAGATTTTCTCAAAATACGGTAAAAACGAGAAAGATAGCGGTTCACCCGAGGCACAAATTGCCTTATTCACTTATCGGATCACTGAGTTGACTGAGCACTTGAAAGTACACAAAAAAGATTTTAGCACACAACGAGCTCTTTTGATTTTGGTTGGTAAAAGACGTAAATTATTGGATTATCTGAAGAGACATAAACTGGATACATATCGTCAGTTAATTCAAGAGCTCAACTTGCGTAAGTAATAAAAAAGGCAATGAAAAATTGCCTTTTTTTATAAACAAATACATAAAAGTAATGAGACGAGCCTGTCGATCCTTCATATTTCAGTTAATTAAGGGCTGAATGAGGTCGGCATGTGAGTTTTTTTAGAGATAAACATAAAAAGATAAAACGTATGAACATTTTGCAAAAATCCATAATACTTCCCGATGGAAGAGAAGTGATTTTAGAAACCGGGAAATTAGCTAAACAAGCCGACGGAGCAGTGGTATTGAAGGTTGGAAAAACCATGTTGTTAGCCACAGTGGTATCAGCAACGGAAGCCAAAGAAGATGTTGATTTCATGCCACTTTCGGTTGAATATCGTGAAAAGTTCTCGGCTGTAGGACGTTTTCCCGGAGGTTTTTTACGTCGGGAAGGTCGGCCAGGCGACAGTGAAATATTAGTAGCCCGTTTGGTTGATCGAGCCTTACGTCCATTATTCCCCGATGATTACCACGCCGAAACATTTGTCAATATTGAGTTGATAAGTGCCGAGAAAGATGTTTTACCCGATGCTTTTGCCGGCCTTGCCGCTTCGGCAGCTATCGCGGTAAGTAATATTCCATTTCATGGCCCAATCTCTGAATGTCGCGTAGCAAGGATTGATGGGAAATTTGTAATTAACCCCAATCTTCCGGAGTTGGAAAATGCCGATATCGATTTAATGGTAGGCGCTACCTACGATAATATCATGATGGTCGAAGGTGAAATGAAAGAAGTTGACGAAGCCGATATGCTTCAGGCCTTAAAAATTGCCCATGAGGAAATAAAAAAACACTGTCTTGTACAGATAGAAATGGCCAAAGAACTTGGAGTGGTTAAACGTGAATATTGTCACGAAGTGAACGATCTTGAGTTGAAAGAGAAAATTTTTGCCGAATGCTATCAAAAAATTTACGATATTGCAAAAGTTGGAAACCCATCGAAGAAGGAACGCAGCGAAGCATTTGAAGCCGTAAAAAAGGAATTCTTAGCACAATTCACCGAAGATGCAGAAATCAACCAAACGCTTGTGAATCGATATTTTCACGATGTTCAGAAGAAAGCTGTGAGAGATTGTATTTTAAAAGAACGCAGGCGCCTTGACGGACGGAAACTCGATGAGATTCGTCCCATTTGGGGAGAAGTTGATTATTTACCTTCAGCCCATGGTTCATCCATTTTCACCCGTGGCGAAACACAATCGTTAACCACAGTAACCTTAGGCACCAAGCTCGATAACAAATTAATCGATGAAGTTACCCGCCAAGGTGTCGATAAATTCTTACTTCATTATAACTTTCCACCGTATTCCACCGGGGAAGCAAAACCCTATAAAGGAGTTGGGCGTCGGGAAATAGGACACGGGAATTTGGCTTATCGTGCGTTGAAGCCCATGATTCCGAACGAAGACTTTCCTTACACTCTCAGAGTGGTTTCCGACATTCTTGAATCCAACGGCTCGAGTTCAATGGCAACGGTGTGTGCCGGAACAATGGCATTGATGGATGCCGGGGTAAAAATCAAACGACCGGTGAGCGGTATTGCCATGGGACTCATCACCGATGGTGAAAAATATGCAGTGTTAAGCGATATTCTTGGAGATGAAGACCATTTAGGCGACATGGACTTCAAAGTTGCGGGAACGGTTAATGGAGTAACAGCAACCCAAATGGATATTAAAATCGATGGATTGCGTTACGACATACTTGAGGAAGCTTTGGCTCAAGCCAAACGTGGACGGTTACACATTCTTCAAAAAATGCTTGAAGTGATTCCGCAACCCCGAGAAACCTTTAAACCCCACACTCCAAGAATTGTACAAATGATGGTTCCCAAAGATTCAATCGGAGCTATTATCGGAACCGGAGGAAAAGTTATTCAAGAATTACAACGACTTACCAACACAATTATCACCATTGAAGAAATAGACTCTGTGGGGGTTGTTGAAGTTGCAGCATTCAATGAGGCTGATTTGGAACAAGCAATCTTACGTATAAAAGAAATTGCCGGCATTCCTGAAATTGGTAAAGTTTATAAAGGCAAAGTAAAATCCATTCAATCCTATGGTGCATTCGTTGAAATTATGCCCAACCGCGATGGATTATTGCACATATCGGAAATTGAATGGCGACGTTTAAATAAAGTTGAGGAAGTATTAAAGGTTGGCGATACAATTGAGGTTAAACTCCTTGACATTGACGAAAACGGCAAGCTAAAACTTTCTAGAAAAGTGTTATTGCCAAAACCAGCCGATAAGTAAGCAGGATATCGAAAAGCATACAGACCGGGAAATCCCCGGTCTTTTTTATTTCAGAAATTGACAACCCCAAAATCTGACGATGGGAAAATTTTATTAAATTTGTAAACTTGCTTAGAACATCCCATAAAATTATGGCAAAGAAAAAAACATCGATGCCTGTCCCAGAAATTACTTTGGAGGCAGGTAGGGTTCTTCCTCACGATAGGGAGACTGAAGAATTTGTTATTGGTGCCCTTATGCTTGGGCAAAACGATATTTCAGAAGTAATTGAGCTTTTGACCCCGGAGTGTTTCTATACCCCCGAATGCCAAAAAATTTATGAAGCAATTCAGAAGCTTTTTAACGATGGAGCGCCTATCGACATCATCACAGTCGCCGATAAACTTGAAAAAATTGGATACCTGAACGAGGTTGGCGGACGTCATTACATTTCTTCCCTGACCACTAAAGTCGGAGGAACTGCCTATTTGCAGTATCATGCAAAGTTAGTGGCCGAAAAGCATATTCGTCGGGAGTTGATACGAGTTTCAAATCAAATTCAAAGACATGCCTTTGATGAAACCAGCGATGTGGTAGATCTCATCGACTTTAGCGAGTCGGAAATTTTTAAAGTGACCGAAGGGAACATCAAAAAAAACGTTATTCCTTTTGCACAGGTTTTAACCGAAGCTTTGAAAGAAATAGAAGAAAATTCTAAAAAGCCGGAAGGATTAACCGGTGTCCCCAGTGGTTTTAATGCACTTGACCGAATGACCAACGGTTGGCAACCTTCTGATTTAATTATTATTGCTGCTCGACCGTCGATGGGTAAAACGGCATTTGTGCTAAGCATGGCAAGAAATATGACGGTGGAATACAATCGATCTGTGGCCTTTTTCTCATTGGAGATGTCGAATAAACAGCTAACCACTCGTTTAATTGCCTCGGAGTGTGAGATTGAATCGGAAAAATTACGTTCGGGGCAACTCTCCGAGCAAGAGTGGCTTAAAATTGAGTCAGGAGCTTCAAGGTTAAAGAAAGTAAATCTTTTTATTGACGACACTGCCGGTATTCCTATTACTGAGCTTAGAGCCAAATGTAGGAGGCTTGTAGCCGATCATAAAATTGATTGTGTGATAATCGATTATCTCCAATTGATTACCGGAACCGACTCAGCAAGCCGTGAACAGGAAGTGGCCGCTATTTCAAGATCACTAAAGGCATTGGCTAAGGAACTAAACATCCCCATTATCACACTTAGCCAGTTGAATCGTTCGGTTGAAAACCGTTCAGGCTCAAAACGCCCCCAATTGTCCGATTTAAGAGAATCGGGTTCCATTGAGCAAGACGCCGACATTGTTCTTTTCATTCACCGACCAAGTTATTACAAATTGGAGGTTTTATCCGACGGAAAAACACCCTCCGAGGGTAAAGCCGAAATTATTCTTGCAAAGCATCGTAACGGTGCGGTTGGCGAGGTAGTTTTAGATTTTATTGCCAACTACGCACGATTTGCTAATCCAATTTCTGATGGGTTACCTGCTGCTATCGGAATGCCTATGGATCAGCCACCAATCATTCAATCGAAAATGAATAGCGAAGAAAATTTTAATTTGGATTTGGATATAGAACTCGTTAACGATCCATACAAAAATATTTTTTCCGATACCGGAAACCTATCCGACATTCCTTTTTAACCCAATCGCTCATTGTCTTTATAGGTAAAAGCCGGCCACTGAAACAATTTTATGCGATAAACGTTTATCAAAACAAATGAATGTTTTTAAAATCTTGTTATTGGTAAAGAAACAGACTGAAATAATCAACCCATGAAACGCTTAGTTTTTCTTACCCTTTTTCTAGTGACAATGCTGAAGAGTTACGGCTTGTATATTTTCATTCCTATGGATAACACCCAAACCGATCATCTGAAAGCATACGGACTTGTTTATTGGGCTTTACAGCGGAATGTTTCGGGTTGGTGGTTGCTCAACTATCAAGGGGGAAGTTTTCTATTGCCCTATGCTGAGACCATTGAAAATGAATGTTTGGTTCGAAATGTTCGTTACCAAAAGATATCGGATACACAGCAACAAGCATTGCTAGCTTCGATTTCAGCACCCGACGTAAATCAGGATGCAGTGCTACTCGATAAAGCACCGCGAATTGCAGTTTATAGCCCCAAAGACGCATTACCTTGGGATGATGCGGTTACCTTAGTTCTTTCCTATGCACAAGTCCCTTACGATGTTATTTATGATATAGAAATTATTCAGGGGAGATTGAAAGATTATGACTGGCTTCATCTTCATCATGAAGATTTTACCGGCCAATACGGAAAATTCTACGGTGCCTATGGACACACTTCCTGGTATCGTAACCAAGTGAGAAGTGCAGAGGAAGATGCCCGAAATTTAGGCTTTCAGAAAGTATCGCAATTGAAATTGGCAGTGGCAAAAACCATCAAAGAGTATGTTCGCAACGGAGGTTTTTTATTTGCTATGTGTAGCGGAACCGACAGCTTTGACATTGCTTTGGCTGCTGAAGGTGTTGATATTTGCCATGAGATATTCGACGGAGATCCCTACGATCCTGATATGAATAGCAAACTTGATTATTCACAATGTTTGGCGTTCACCAATTTCAAGCTATCCTTAAACCCTTTGGAATATGAATTTTCCGATATCGATGTTACCAATACCCGGAAGATTTCTGAAAACGAAGACTTTTTTACATTATTTGAATTCTCAGCGAAATGGGATCCTATTCCAACTATGCTTTGCCAAAATCATGAAACCATTATTCGTGGGTTTATGGGGCAATCAACAGCGTTTAACAAAGATTTAGTGAAACCGGAAGTGATAGTGATGGGAGAAAACAAAGCCCTTAACGAAGCTCGTTATATACATGGTACCTTTGGACAAGGATTTTGGACATTTTATGGGGGACATGATCCTGAAGATTATCGTCATTTTGTGGGAGATCCTCCCACAATGTTAGATCTACATCCTAACTCCCCGGGCTATCGATTGATTCTCAATAACATACTCTTCCCGGCCGCTAAGAAGAAAAAGTTAAAAACCTGATTAAACCCTTCGGAATTGCGGAGTAAATACGATGAACAGGGTGAAAATTTCGAGCCGCCCTGCAAGCATCAAAACCGAAAGCATCCATTTGGAAAATACAGGGAACGATGCATAACCGGCGGGATTGATAACTCTCCCAACGCTGGGTCCTACATTGCTTAATGCTGTGAGAGATGCTCCAATTGCTGTTTCGAAATCGATGCCGTCGAAGACCAACACAATTGATCCGATGGCAAAAAGAAGAAGATAAAGCAGGACAAACAAAATAACTTCCCCAACAATTTCCTCGCTGATGTTTTTCTTGTTTATTCGAAGCGGAATGACTGCGCGTGGGTGCAGACTTCGTTTCATCTCGTAGTAAATATTTTTCACAATGGCAACCAAGCGAAAGATTTTTATTCCACCGGTTGTAGAGCCGGTTGAACTACCTAGGAAAAGCATCAAGAAAAAGAAGTTCAGAGCGTACGAGGGCCAAATTGTTGTTTCTGAGTTTAAAAAGCCGGTGGTGGTGAGGATTGATAGTGTGGTAAAAACCGAATAGCGCAGCGAATGGAAAACGTCAACCGAGGTCGCTAAAAGTATAGAAAAAAGAAGGATTGAAAGAAATAATACAAATCCCAGGAAATAGAACAATTCTTCGTTTTTTAAGATGGGTTTAAAATTGAAGACTATCGTCATATAAATAAGGGAATAATTGATTCCTGATAGAAACATGAATACCATGAGTACCAAATCGATGGTGGGATTATTAAAGTGCGCAATATTGTTGTTCTTAGTACTAAATCCTCCGGTTGATACCGTACTCATGGCATGACAAACGGCATCGAAAAATTCCATTCCCGCCAACCAAAGCAGGAGTGTGGCAGCGATAGTTAATAAACAGTAGATTAGTATTAAACGAAAAGCGGTTTGATTCAATTTGGGCGAAAGTTTAAGAAACGAAATTCCATGTCCATCAGTGGCAAAAAGTTCCATTCCTCCAATGTTTAAGAACGGGAGAACGATGAAGGCAAAAAGTATGGAACCCATTCCACCAATCCATTGTGTTTGTGCTCTCCAAAACAAAAGACCTTTTGGCAAGGCTTCTACATTGTTGAAGGTCGATATTCCTGTGGTGGTGAATCCACTGATGGATTCAAAGATAGCGTTTGGGATACTGCTGAAATTTGTGTAGAACAAATATGGAAGACTTCCGAAAATGGATATTACCACCCAACTTATCAGCACAAGTAAATATGCATCGCGTTTTTCCAGTTTTGTTGAAGCCTTGCGATAAGTGGTTAACCAGAGCGAAAGACCCAAAAAAAGGCAAATCAATCCACTCATGAGAAAAGAGTTGGTATCGTTGCGGCTTATTTCAAGGGAAACTAGGGTTGTTGCCCCTATAAAAAGCGACAAAATCACTAAAAGAATACCAACGGTTTTCGCAATAAATCGGTAGTTGTACATGGATTAGTTAAAAAATTCTTCAAGACGTCCGACAGCGTTGGGGAGAGTGAAAACGACTACATGGTCGTTGGCTTTGATGTGTGTTTCGCCGGTGGCAATAAACGACGTTTTATTTCTCACTACGCCACCAATAGTTGCCTCTTTGGGGAAATCAATATCTTTAAGTTTTCCTTTGGTGATTTTTGCTCCTGGACGAACAATAAATTCAAATACTTCGGCATCGCTTGCCAAAAGACACATGAAAGAGGTAACATCGGCATTGATGGTGAATCGAAGAATATAGCTTGCTGCAATCAACTTTTTGTTTATGATTGCATCGATACCTAGGTTTTCAGCTAACGCTATATAATCGAGACTTTCAACCGCGGCGATTGTTTTTTTAACACCCATTTTTTTCGCCTGTAGGCAAGTCAGAATGTTGGTTTCGCTGTTCCCTGTAACGGCAATAAACACATCAGTTTTTTCAATACCCTCTTGCCGGAGAAGTTCTGTATCGCGTCCATCGCCATGTATTATCAGGCATTCGGGTAACAATTCCGAAAGCTCGTAGCATTTACTTTTATCAATTTCAATGACTTTTATATTTGCCTG
>DAOTAV010000028.1:0-241 GCA_035382785.1 Salinivirgaceae bacterium
CGATATCTTTGTTTTCACGTTTCAGGATCTGATCACGAACGTATCCGCCCACAACAAAAACCTTCACATTAAGGTCTTTGGCAACCGATGCCACAGTTGAAAAAACAGGATGCGAAAGGTCGAATTCCATTGATATGAAAATTAGCCTACAAAGGTAGCTGTTTTTTTACTGTAACTTTTACGAACGGTCAAAAGTCTTTGGTTAAAGTTTATAGTTAGAATGAATACTCGCTTAACATCG
>DAOTAV010000028.1:251-17727 GCA_035382785.1 Salinivirgaceae bacterium
ATAAAATGAGTTGATTTGTCTGACTAAAGGAAAAAATAAATATAACTGATTTTACATACATCAAATTCATTTTGATATTGAAAAAAGATTGACTTTTTCAAATTTGCTATTTTTTTGCTACTTTTGATAAACATTTTGGGTGCCATGTCGGAATCAAAAAAAATAGTTCAAATCATCACCTCAAGCTATGAACAATTCCAGTTAATGGCACAACTTATTCAAGATAAGGAACTTGAAATAGAAATCCTTCACCAGAAAGGGATAAACAATCGCGAAACTCGAAATAGCCTTCCCAACTCAGCCATAATTCTCCACGACGAGGATTTAAGTCAACTGAAATCGTATATTTCTTTTATCGAACAAAATCAAGAACAACGTATTCTTGTCCTGACCGATTTTAATTCTGTCGATAGAGCGGTAGATTTTATGAAATCTGGGGCACGATCGGTCGTTGGAACTCGTCAGCACGAAAAAATCATTGAGGAACTGTTGTGGATACTTTCGCTTCCGAAACGTGAAATCAAACCATATATCGACGTTTTTCAAAAACTTACCGAATCAGTAGATTTCATAGCCATTCAAGGCTATAATTACGAGGGTGAATTAATATACTGGAGTCCGGGTAGTGAAAAACTCTATGGATTTACAAAAGAAGAAGCGTTGCATAAAAAGCTCGATCAGCTAATTATTCCCAATTACCTGAAAAACAGAGCTATTCAAGATATTCAGGATATTATCAACAAAAATATCCCATCAACACTGCGCGAATTGACCCTACAGAAAAAAACGGGTGAAAAAATCACAATTCTGACAAATTATATTGTTGAAGACAACAACATTTTTTTCATCGATGTTAATTTTTCACTACAAAACGAAATTCAAAAACGGATTGAATTAGAGCGCACCTACTTTGAAACTCTCTTTGAATCAAGTCCATTAGCCATTACCGTTCTTGATAACGAAGATCGTTTTATTAATTGCAATCGTCAATTTGAAATATTGTTTGGTTATAACCGAGATGAGATCAAAGGCTTAAAAATCAACGATTTGATTGTCCCCGAACATTTAAAAGAAGAAGGAGAAGAGCTAACTCGTCAAGTGGCATTAAACCATGCAGTTTATAAAGAAACGGTAAGGAAAACACGCTTTGGAAATTTAATCGATGTAGCTATCATAGGGAAGCCGGTTTTTTTACAAGGAAATAAAATTTCGGTTTTGGGAATTTATCAAGACATCAGCACTCGCAAGGATGCTGAAAGAGCCTTGCTTCAAGCCAAACAGCAAGCCGAAGCCAACGACAAACTAAAAACGAGTTTTTTAAATATTATTTCCCACGAGATCAGGACACCTTTAAACGGAATTGTAGGTTTCATTAACTTGCTTATTTCACACAATCCCGATGAGGAAACTAAAAGAAATTACTACAATGTCATTCTGAAAAGTTGTGACCGCTTACTCAACACAATCACCAACTACATCGATGCTTCATTGCTTCTTTCCAACAACGTGACCCTGCAGTTTGAGGAAGTAAGTGTTGTGAAAATATTGTTAGATATTCACGCTACTTACTACGAAAAAATACTGGAAAAGAATATCGACCTAATTCTACAAATTCCGGACATCTTTAAAACCAAATTTCTAAAAACCGATCCACATATAGTTCATAAAATCCTATCGCATTTAATTGACAATGCTATAAAACACACAAACTACGGACACATTACTTTAGGAGTTGAAACACTGGATGCGTCAATAAGGCTGTATGTCGAAAATACCGGGACAGGAATTCCTAAAGAAGATTTTGAAAAATTGTTTAAACAATTTTCTAAAATAGAAAAAAACTACAATGAAAACCAGGAAGGAAGCGGCTTAAGTCTTTCTATATCAAAAGAATATGCCAATTTACTAGGTGCCGATTTAATCGTTGAATCGGAAGTAAACCAATATGCCCGCTTCAGCCTCACTTTTCCGCAATCGCTCCTTATTGAAAAAACGGCGGAAACAGCCTTTGAAAGTTGGATGCCAGAAACACTCAACCCTACGATATTACTTGTTGATGATGACCCCTCAAGCCTTCTGCTGCTCTCAAAAATTATTTCCCATGTTTCCGATATTACCATTCTTGAAGCTCAGAACGGGAAAGAAGCGATTGACAAGTTCACAGAGAATGGTAATATTATTGCAGTTTTTATGGATCTGAAAATGCCTATCATGGATGGTTACGTGGCATGCCAACGAATCAAAGAATTAAATCCTGCGGTCCCGGTTTATGCCATAACCGCTTTCGGATCCCTTCATGGAAATCAAAGCCCTATTGCCACATCGGGCTGCAATGGATGCATCACCAAACCATTCTCAATAAACCAGATAATCAACGTTTTAAAACAGTGTAACATTCCGATAAAACAATAAAATACTTTTGGGATGGAACATTTTCTAAATATAGAAGTTTTTCACAATCCGGTATTCATTACCCGTACTAACACTACAATTTTAAACCTCAATAAAAAAGCCTGCGAGCTTCTGTCACTTCCTCAAAGCAGTTGCATTAACAGGGCTATAACCGATTTTTTTCATTTCGAATCGCTGACAGAAAAAAATTTACAAACCTTCACATTTAATACAATTCAGACATTTCAAGGCAAAGAAGTTTCGAAAGGAATACCAGTTACTGCCACAGCGTGTTCTCATTACGGGGAAACTCTTCTGTGGAGTTTCTCCCTCGACCATTCTGAAATAGAGCAAACTTATCGGGGAATAATCGATCAAATTTCAGAAGCAGTCTATATCTTAGACAAAGAAGGTCGGTTTTTAGACGTTAACCAATCCGCTTTAAACTTTTACGGATACAATCGCGAAGATTTTCTGGGAAACACACCCCACTTTTTGTCGGCGCCATCTAAAAACAACATGGACGCGGTTTTTGAATTTTTGCAAAAATCCTACCTCGGAAACCCTCAAAAGTTTAAATTTTGGGGACTTAAAAAAGACGGTACAATATTTCCAAAAGAAATTTATGCCTCCCCAGGGAAATATTTCGGGCAAGATTGTGTGGTTGTGCTTGCCATTGATGCCACCGAACAATGCCAACGCCATCAACAAAACCGCCGTCGAATCGAATTTCAGAAAAAAATGGTCGATTTTTCGCTTATGCTCATCAATATCGACATTCAATTATTGGAGCAAGCCATCGACTTTGTAATTGAGGAAACAAGCCGACAATTAAATGCTTCGTTTGCAGCGTTAATAACTTTAAGCGATGACAATAACATAAGATCAAAAATCTTTTGGACAGTGTCGCCCAAAGTTGCTAAAGAAATCTCAAATGATACTTTTCGGTATTTTTTACAAAAAAAACCAACCAATGCTCTGACCCATATCCACAAACCCCAAAAAAAAGATCCACCGGAAATACGAGATTTCTTTATGCAAAACCGGATTGGTTCAATTGCGTGTCTGTCAATTTCGCCTAAAGGGAAACCGGAATCCACTTTGATTTTTGGGAAAAATGAAGACTCAGCGGAGTGGGAAGATCACGAAATTGTGGGGCTGCAGATTGTATCACAACTGATTTTTAATTCATGGCAACGTCGGGAACATGAAACATGGCTTACCCGAGCAAAAGAAGAGGCAGAAAAACTGAATCACGCGAAAAATGCCTTCCTGGCAAATATCGGGCATGAACTCCGCACTCCGCTAAACAGCATAATAGGATTTTCTGATTTATTGACCAAATCATTGACCGAATCCAAAGTTCAGAATTATTTGAAAATAATACGTAGTTCAGCCTTCTCCTTGTCAAATCTAATCAACGATATCCTCGATTATTCAAAAATCGAAGCCGGCGAAATGGTACTCGAAGAAGAACCGGTTACCACATTACAACTATTGAATTTGCTAACTCAAAGTTTCTCCTACGAAGCTCATCACAAAAACCTCGAATTTATTGTTGACTTACGCGGCGATATTCCCGAACGATTTATTTCCGATTCACTACGACTAAATCAGGTGCTCTCCAACCTATTATCCAATGCGGTAAAATTTACCGAAAAAGGAGAAATTACGTTAAGTATATCGGGTGTTGTGTTAGATTCAACACAGAAGATTAGGCTCACATTTGAAGTGAGCGATACCGGTATCGGGATCCCCAAAAGCTTTTTACCAAGACTTTTCGATAAATTTTCCCAAGCCGATCAAACCACAACCCGAAAACATGGAGGCACTGGCTTAGGATTAGCCCTATGTTGCCGTATTTTGGAAAAAATGAACACTCATCTCGAAGTTGAAACCACCGAAGGGCAAGGAAGTCGATTTTCATTTACCCTTGAAGTTCCGTTTGAAAATATTTTGCAACCTGAAATAAAAGATCAATCAACCGGCAAAAGCTCAATTCTTATTATCCAAAACGAAAAAAATGCCTCAGTACTCGAACACTTACTATCGAGATATGGTTTTAATGTACAAAAAGCTAAAAATATTAACGAAGTTCACAACATTTCTGAACCAACCCTCGTTTTCTATGACATAGAAATAGAAAACGATTCAGATCAAATTTTTCAACTTCAATCGCTCAAAAATTCGCTAAATAAAAAATTATTCCTCGTCGGACTTTACAAATCATACCACTTCGAAAAACTACAAAAAGCAAAAGATTTTAACTTGTTCGATCTATTTTGTGAAAATCCGATATCGCTACACAATATAAATCCAATTATTGAAAAATTTGTTGAAAAAATCCAATCTGCAAATACTGATTCAAACATGAGTTTACTTGAACAAATTGCTGCAAAAATTCTAATTGTTGAAGACAACACAGCAAGTATGCTACTTACCCAAGCCATGGTGAAACGAATCATGCCTCGAGCCATAATTTTTCAAGCATACTCCGGAGTTCAAGCGCAAAAAATCCTGAACGAAGAAAAGCTCGATTTGATTCTTCTCGATTTATTGTTGCCCGACCTAAACGGAATTGAAATAGCCGAAAACATTAGAATGAATCGCACCCACATTAATTACAAAACACCGATTGCAGCCTTAACAGCCGACGTTATGCCCAACACGCAAGCTGAGTGCATCAAAGCCGGGATCGAGGAATTTGTAGCCAAACCTACTAAAGAAGCAACCTTAAGGGTTGTGTTAGAAAAATTCTTTACCCAACAATCGACAACAAAATAATTGAACTATTTTTTTTAGTTTTGTGAGTTGTAACCCAATTGATTCAATATTAATCATCCCGGAATTGTATGGTAAACCTTCTATTTAAGCGGCTTTTTGGACAAATTCCATCTACCGAAAAATTTGTAAAAAAAATCAACTCGCTCCGAGAGGAAATGAAACAACATCAAAGTTTTGCTCAAGGAAATAAACTAAAACGATACCAAGCGTTAAAAGATTTGGTTAATAGTACTGATTTTCAGACAAATAAACAGAAAATTCAAAAACTAGGATATAAAGGTAGCCCCGAATATCAACTCGAAAAGCAATATCAAGCTCAAAAAAAAGATCGTCAGATTGCTATTTATCTTGAGGTTGAACAAGGTGCCGATCTCAAACGCCTTGAAGCAATTTCCAATTCGGATGATTTTTTTAAATATTCAGAATTAAAAAAAGTCATCGAATCGGGAGAGATTGATCAGATCAAAAAAGAAATGGAGCAGAACTATCAGCAGGAGTATGCCTTAGACCTTCGTTTAAAAAAACTTGTGTCAGGCAGAAACCTGAAAAAATACTTAAAAATTACACAGAGTGCAGAATATCAAACTTTTGAAAGGCTGGGAAATTCTTCAAAAGTTCTTCAATATCAAATCGTTTGCCAAGAATTAGAAACAACCCCTAACGAAGAAACCCAACAAACCTACCACGATCTGAAAAACGATCCGGAAATCAAACTTTATCAGCGATATCAGAAAAAAGGTTTTACGCAATTTATTCAGAAAGTAGAATCAACAAACGAATATGCGGAGTACATCTCGTTAAAAGAATATACAGAATCTGAAATTCATAAACAAAAACTTCAGGAATACACATTCGAAAACAGCGAGGTATCTAAGGTTCTAAAAATGTTTGAGGAGATAAAAAAACTGCCCGATATCAAATTCTATCTAACTTTTACAAATTCAAAGGAATATAAAACCTATCAATCATTGTTAGGTAGCCAGCAAATTAAAGATTTTAAAGCTCTGGAATCACAAATTCAATCCGCTGAATTTATTGAACGAAAAAGTTATTTGCAAGATCCCCAAAAATGGGAAAAAACAGAAGAGTTTCAGTTGGAAAGAGAATATCTGACATTACAAAACGATCCAGAAATAAAGTGGTATTTCGATTGCATAAAGAAAAACAAATTTGCAGAAGAGTTGAAATGGGAAACCATATTTGAAGAGCAATTTGAAACCCTTGACACAACGAAATGGCTGACAATTCCGTTTCAAGGGCATCAAAACCTCAATAATAGGAGCTATGTCCCCGAAGGCAATCGACAATTTCATACCGAAGGTAAAAACGTTTATATAGAAGACCACAAACTCCGAATTGAAACACGCAAAGAAAAAACCACCGGGTTACGTTGGCAAACTTCCTCCGGATTCAAAATTCGCGATTTTGATTACACCTCGGGAATTGTTAACACGGGGCATTTCTTCCGCATGAACAAAGGAAAAGTTGAAATCGTTGCACAAATGGAAAATCCCGAAGAAATTGTTCATGCAGCCTTTTTAAAAGCTGAATTGATAGCTCCCCATATCGATATTTTCTGTACCGGAAGCCATAAAGGTTTTAAAGTACGTTTTTTCAAAGAAAATTCTGATAAGGCAACTTTTGAAGAATCATTCAAGGGTATTAACCCTGAAGAGCCATTTCATTACACTTTTCTGTGGGAAGATAACCACATGGAATGGCAACTAAATGGCTACACTATCGCAAAATATTCCGGCGAAACCCCAACCAAAAACCTATACATTGGGATTTCCAGCGTGTTGTTGAAAGAACCAATAAACCTACCTGCAAACTTTATCGTCCATTCTATCAAGGTGTTCGTTCCCCAAAAACATTAAAAAATAATGTTAAAAAAAACATTTCGAATCCTTTTCATGGGGACGCCTGATTTTGCGGTAGAATCGCTCAGGATTCTGCATCAACATTTTGAAATAGTTGCAGTGGTTACAGCCCCCGATAAACCACGTGGCCGAGGTCAAGAACTATCCCCAACACCCGTAAAGCAGTATGCGCAATCCGTCGGGCTACCAATTCTTCAACCCAGCAACCTTAAAAGTCCGGAATTTATCGAAACGCTTCGCTTATTAAAACCAGAACTCGGAGTTGTAGTTGCTTTTCGGATGCTTCCCGAATCGGTATGGAGCTTACCAGCGTTGGGAACAATAAACCTTCACGCCAGCCTTCTACCGCAATATCGCGGAGCTGCGCCCATAAACCATGCCCTAATCAACGGTGAAACCATTACCGGAGTTACAACTTTTTTCCTCCAACATGAAATCGATACAGGCAACATCATTCGCCGTGTAGAAGTTCCCATTGAACCCTTCGATAATGCCGGGACGCTGCACGACAAGCTGATGCATATCGGAGCCCAGGCCCTACTCGAAACTGTAATTTCCATAGCAGAAGGGAACTACCATACAATCCCCCAAGCTCAGCTCGAAAACGAAGTTCTTCGCAGCGCGCCTAAAATCACCAAAGAATTTTGTCAGATTGACTGGAACCAAAGCGTAGAAATTATTCACAATTTCATCCGTGGGTTGAGCCCCTATCCCGGAGCCTACACCTACGCTACCATAGGAGAAAAACCAACAATGATAAAAATCTATGATGGAACGCCGGAAAATAATCAGCCATTCCAAGTTCCGGGGTCGATAATCATGGACAAAAATAGTATTAAAGTAGCTACACTCAATGGCTGGTATTGCATCGGCGAGTTGCAACAATCCGGTAAAAAACGGATGAAAACTTCCGATTTTATCAATGGATTGCAACAGCAAACACTAGAGTGTTTTTATCGACACGAATAACCTACAAACATTCTGAACATGCGTTGTCTGATTCAAATTGTCACACGTTATATCCCTCGCCACTGGATGCAACTCTTTGCGTTAAAACTATTGTGGATTCTATCCTTTTTTTATCGTGGCAATCGATTTATTGACCCTATCGACGGAACACGATACCGAAAATTGTTACCCTACGGCCGTAACGAAAGTCGGAAAAACGCCTTAGCTCCATCCAGCGGAAGCCTTGAGCGTCATCGAGTCATTTGGCTTTTTCTGCAAACCGAAACCAATTTTTTTACTCAACCCATTAAATTCCTACATATTGCTCCTGAATATTGTTTCTTAAAACCATTTAAAAAACTCAAACATATCGAATATTTGACCGGCGATTTAAATTCACCGTGGGCAGATATAAAACTCGATATCCGAAATATGCCATTTGAAAACGAAACGTTCGATGCAGCTATGTGCAATCACGTATTTGAGCACATCGACAACGATATTCAAGCCATGAAAGAGTTTTACCGAATCCTGAAACCGGGAGGCTGGGCAATTTTCCAGGTTCCAATACATTGGGATCAAAAAACCATAGAAGATCCAACAATCACCTCTCCCAAAGAGAGAGAACGCCTTTTTGGACAACGCGACCATGTTCGTTATTATGGTTATGATTACATAGAACGCCTGCAAACCGCAGGTTTTCATGTGGATGTGATAGATTACGCACAAAAAATCGGACATGAAAAAACACAACTCTACGCTCTATTACCCACCGAGAAAATAATTTTTTGCAGAAAGATCTAAACTAATTCAAAAAATCTTTCGTTTAATAAAAAAAACCTTACAATGTCGGCTGAAAATCAAAACAGTAATCTGGTTCAACGCCTGGCCAAGTTGATGGTTGAAAACAAAGAACTTTCCCAACAGCTGAAAAAACTTCAGGAAGAATACAACAAACTCCAGGAAGAGAACGATCGATTAAATTCTAAAATAGAGCATTTGAAGCAAAAAGGGGCAGGAGAAGCCGAAGGAATTGAAATTACCCCCCTTCTGCGATTCAAAATGGCTACGGTTCTGTTTGTAGATATCCAGGGATTTAGCAAGATCCATCAAGAAAACAACTCCCATGAAATCATTGATGAACTCGATTCAATATTTTTTGAATTTGATCAAATAGCTCACAAGTATAAAATCGAACGCATCAAAACCATAGGCGACACTTACATGTGCGCCGGAGGCGTCCCGGTGAAAAACATAACCAACCCTATTGATGTAGTACTGGCTGCTCTTGAAATGCGTTTTCAATTGTTTGAAACCGAAAAGAAACGTCGACAAAACGGTTCTACAATCTGGGAAATCAGAATGGGAATGCACACTGGACCCGTCATTGCAACCACCATGGGCAAAAAAAAGGTCTCTTACAATATTAAAGGCGATACCGTGAATATCGCAAGCCGAATGCAAGCTGCCAGCCAAAAAGGCGATATCAACATCTCCGTTACTACCTATGAGTTAGTTCGTGAATATTTTGAGTGCGAATACATTGGAATTATGCCCGTTAAATACACCGGAAATATTGAAATGTACAAAGTTCTCGGATTAAAAAAAGAGTTTGCTGCAGACCCCGATGGAATTTTTCCAAACCAAAATTTTACCATTAAATATCTTTTGAGACAATTTAGTGATTTACAGGAAATTATCCTCGACAAATTAGAAAAAGAATTACCGCCATATCTATACTACCACAATTTTAAACACACCATTGATGTTATTTCTCAGGTAGAATTGATTGGAATTGGTGAAGGTGTAAATGACAACGATTTGCTTTTACTAAAAACAGCGGCCCTTTTTCACGATGCCGGACACACCGTTGGCTACGACAATCATGAATTTCTGGGAACGCAAATAGCCCGCGAAATTCTCCCACAATATAAATACACTCCTGAACAAATCGATACAATTTGCGAACTTATAATGGCAACCAAATTGCCCCCTAATCCTAAAAATCTGCTAGAAAAAATCATGTGTGATGCCGACCTTGATTATCTCGGACGCTCCGACTTCATTCCGGTGTCAAACACTTTGTTCGAAGAACTGAAAGCTCAAAATAAAATCAACGACATCAACGAATGGAATAAAATTCAGGTTAAATTCATATCGAATCATCAATATTTTACCGAAACAGCCAATCGTTTACGTGAAGTGAACAAACAAAAGCAAATTGAACGTATCAAAAAATTAATAAAATAACTTCCAACAAACCTAGAACTTTTATATCTTTAGCCGATTGAAACTTTAATAACTATTTTTTTATAAAATATTGATTTTCAAAGATTAACCATTTAACATAAACACTATGAAGCTCTTTTTGAAGAACCTTGGTTTGATCATTTTATTTTTGGGAGTAGGAATCGTTGCATATACTTCCATGGGAACAGTAACCGGCAACACAAACTTGATTATTGGAGCTGTTTTAATTGTTACCGGTCTGATTTTATACATTATTATCAATCGTCACATAGACTAAAATTCAGCAACGATTGTCTATTTTTTACGAAAAACTGTGAATCTCCAGACCTAATGATAGTTTACGGGAAACACTATCAAACCGTATGGATGGAAAGTGGTAAAGTGTTTATGATTGATCAGAACGCTTTACCCTTTTCTTTTAAGATCGTGAGTTTCTCTGATTACCAACAAGTTTGTGAAGCAATAGTAAACATGACCGTACGTGGAGCGGGAGCCATAGGAACCGCAGCCGGATACGCCATGGCACTAGCAGCACAACAATCCTCCGGTCAAAAATACTTAGATCAACTAAAGCTAGCCAAAGAGACCATCGCATCAACACGGCCAACAGCTTACAACCTGTTTTACAACCTCGAACGAGTGTATCAAAAAGCATTAGAATCTTCCAAAGAAGCGGAGTTTGAATCGATTCTGTTAGCTCAAGAAAATGCCTTTCAAGGAGAAAAAATAGGCGAATATGGCTCACAATTAATTCGCGACGGAATGAACATTGAAACACATTGCAATGCCGGTTGGTTAGGTTTCGTGGACTGGGGCAGTGCACTAGCACCTATTTACAAAGCCAAACGTCAGGGGAAAAAGTTTCATGTTTGGGTTGACGAAACCCGTCCTCGAAATCAGGGAGCCCGACTCACAGCGTGGGAACTATTCCAGGAAAATATTGATCACACCATTATACCCGACAATGCCGGAGCATTTCTGATGGCACAAAAAAAAGTGGATATGGTAATTGTAGGAGCCGATCGTATAGCCGCCAACGGCGACACTGCCAACAAAATCGGGACACTCGAAAAAGCCATTTCAGCCAACTATTTCAATATCCCATTTTATGTAGCAGCTCCATCGTCAACCTTTGATCTCAAAACACCCAACGGAACGCAAATCAGAATTGAGGAGCGCAACTATGCAGAAATAACTCATATCTGCGGACAAGACAAAAACGGAGAAATCCACCAAATACAAATATCATCGCCCGGGAGCAAAGCCCACAATCCAGCCTTTGATGTTACTCCTGCTCATTTGATCAGCGGTTTTATCACCGATAAAGGAATATTTCCGGCCAATCCGGAAGCAATTAAAGCAATGTTTTAATCTATGTTCCATTTCCGTCACATTCACACCCGACGGCAAGTTGCCCATGCAATGAAACGACTTTATAATCGAGGTTTGACAACCCCTAGTGGCGGAAATATCAGCATTCGGAGAGGAAACTTAGTTTTTATCACCGCTTCTCAGATCGATAAAGCTACTATTGGTCTATGCAACGTTGCCATTGTAGATCTAAAGGGCAAGAACCTTACCCCGAGATTAAAACCCAGCATGGAGACATTTATGCATTTATCAATCTATCAAACACGTCCGGATATCAAAGCGATTGTGCATGCACACCCTCCCCTGTCCTCAGCGTTTTCCGCCCAACCGAATTTACTATCCACAGATATCAACTCCGAAGCCATTCTAATCCTTGGAAATATTGGCTTTACCTCTTATCAGCCTATGGGAAGCGATAAACTTGCGAACCATGTGGCACACGAAGCACAATTCCACAATGTTATCTTTTTACAACATCACGGTGTTGTTGCCCTAGGAACGTCCCTTGGGGAAGCTCTCGATCGGATAGAAGTATTAGAATCCGTGGCTCAAATCACTTTCGTAAGAAAACTGTTCGAGATTACAGAAACCATTCCGGCTGAAGAAGTGGAAAGGATTAAACAACTTGGCTCCAACAAACAATAAACAGAATAACTCAACTAAAATTAGATTGATATTTTTTGTAGGAAATTCTCCTTTCAAAAAAAAATTACTATTTTTGGTAAGCATATCGAGAATAGCCTAAATCATGCCAAGATTACTAAGATTTTTGGTTTTTATAACTATTTTAGCATCAAGCGGGAGCACTTTTGCCCAATGCGATCAAACCTTGTTTGAACAATCCAAGATTGAATTGGGTAAACATACCTATTTGCAGCATTTTCGGATAAAATCATCGAAGCACAATCCAAATGCAACCAGTGCGCAATTTGCCGTGCAACTCACCAAAGGAACAACCTATCTGATTTCAGCAGTAAACGATGCAAGTTTACCGGGTAAAGCAATTATTAAGCTTTACGATGATTTTAAATATTTCACGGGAAATGTTACTAGCGATCAGCGAATTTTGAAAGGATTCTCGTTCACATGCAATAAAACCGGGAACTATTACATTACTGTCAAGTTCGATAATAACGGCCCGGGATGTGCTATTATTTTCCTATCGATGGTAAATAAAGAGTAACTTCGGTACGAAAATTTTGGAAATGAAAACCAAATAATTTACTTTTGTAATTGAACGATCATTCCATGGAAAAAGAGGAAATACTCGAGTTCTTTATACATGCCAAAGCCAATCGTCTAACTCGGCTTGACCTTTCCAATCGTGAAATTCGAGAAATCCCAAACGAAGTAGGAGAATTAATTGATCTTGAACACCTTGATCTTAGCTACAATTACATAGAAAGAATCCCACCCGAAATCGGGAAACTTACAAACCTCAAATCGCTTCTCTTATTAAAAAATGAAATAAGGCAAATTCCACCGGAAATCGGAAATTTAAAAAACCTTGTTTTACTAGATATCAGTCACAATCGATTTACGGATTTGCCTCCTACCATCGGTTTCCTCACGGAACTCAAAACCCTCGATGCTAGCTATGGTCTGCTGAAAAGATTACCTTTGGAATTTATCTATTTGTTGAACTTGCGAGAATTATATCTTGAGGAAAATCCATTTGAATTCCCTCCGGTAAAAGTCATAAAGCGAGGTTTGTATGCCACAATGCACTATCTGACGGCAGAAAAGAAAAAACTGGATGCATCAAAAGTTGTTATGCAGATTTTCAATATGCCCGAATCGCTGCAAAAACCTTTCCGTCAATATCTTGGATATTTTAACGATATCATTTCATCTGTTAATGAACAAGATGTTTATTTTGATATAAAATTTATTCAGCAAAAATACGAAGGTGAGCTAGAGCTCAAAGCCGATGTCACCAATTACCTATACGACTTCCTGCTTTTTATCCAGGAAAAAATTGAAGAGGTTAAACACGAACCCGCAGCCCCAAAACTAAGTATAATTGACTTACAGATTGCGGAATTACGAAAACATATCGACATGGTGAGTCGATCAATTGATCAAAAGGTTGATGAAATAAAAGAGTTGCAAAATAAACTTCAATATTTTATTGAGTCGCTCAATCAGACTCTTAAAAATAAATCATAGCCTAAGACAAAATTTCGAGGAATTCGTTTAAAATCATTGCTGTTGCACCCCATATTTTGTGGTCATCAACATCCCAGTATGGTGCCTCAACCATGTTGCTATCTCGGCCAAAAGTACCAAGTTTGATTTTACCTTCGTTGAAGGCAGAAATTGGAATGGAAAAAACATCTGCAACTTCGCGATAATCAGGAGCAATTTCTCTAACCGAAGAAGCAATGGCCACAAAAGGAAATACCATAATCTTACTTACCGGAATAAAGAGAGGAGTCAGACCTCCAAGAATTTGATTTTTTTCAATCCTGAGCCCAATTTCTTCGTAGGTTTCACGAAGAGCGGTATCCATTAGATCCAAATCAAGCGACGGATCAAACTTCCCACCGGGAAAAGCAATTTGTCCGCTGTGATGTCCGTCGTATTGAGAGCGCTGGATAAAGGTAATATAAGGTTCATTATCCTTAAAGTTGATTACAATCAAAACGGCTCCTTTAGTTGTTTCTTCAACATTCTTTATTAGAGAACGCTCTTTGGGTAAGAACTTTCTGTGCGCGTTCTCGCCGGGAAGTTGTCGTTGTAAACTTTGGCTCAGCCGTTTGATAAATATTTCAATCGACATCGATTATTGGACAATAATGAGCGAATAGCTCTTTTTCCCTTTTTGAACCAACAAATATTTATGGTTAATGAGATGCTCCTGTTTCAAAATCATTTCAGGATCGGCGGTTTTTTGTTTGTTTATGCTTAGTCCGCCTCCCTGAATGGTTCTACGAAATTCACTTTTAGATTCAAACACCTGGGTTTCTTCGGTGAGTAGTTTGATGAGCGACATTCCTTGGTTAAATTGTTGATGATTAACAACAAAGGTTGGAACTCCATCGAAAACCGAAAGTAATGTTTTCTCATCGATTTGCTGAAGCATTTCAAAAGTTCCCTTCCCGAACAGGATTTCGGATGCCTGAACAGCTTTGTTATATTCATCGCGACCATGAACCATTACAGTGACTTCTTCCGCAAGGCGGCGTTGTAGAATTCTTAAATGAGGTTCTTTATAATGTTCCGAAATCAAATTATCGATGGTTTCTTTGGGTAACAAGGTGAAAATTTTAATGTATTTTTCAGCATCCTGATCGGAAACATTGAGCCAAAATTGGTAGAATTGGTATTGTGAAGTGTAACGAGGGTCGAGCCATACGTTTCCTTTCTCGGTTTTTCCAAATTTTCCCCCATCGGATTTGGTGATCAAGGGGCAAGTAATGGCAAAAGCCTCCCCACCGATTTTGCGACGAATTAACTCGGTACCGGTGGTGATATTTCCCCACTGGTCGCTTCCTCCCATTTGCAACTTGCAATTGTAAGTTTTATAAAGTTCGAGATAATCTGTCCCTTGTACCAATTGGTAGGAAAACTCGGTAAAAGACATTCCTTCTTTTTCTTCTCCGCTAAGGCGTTTCTTTACACTATCTTTTGACATCATGTAATTTACGGTGATGTGTTTGCCAATGTCGCGAATGAAATCAAGAAATGAATATTTCGACATCCAATCGTAGTTATTAACCACTACAGCACTGGTAGGAGAATTGTCAAACCGAAGGAAGCGTGTGGCTTGTTGTCGTATGGATTCTTGATTGTGACGTAATGTTTCAATATCGAGTAGATTTCGTTCCTGGCTTTTACCGCTGGGATCGCCGATCATCCCTGTGGCTCCACCAATGAGAAGAATGGGTTTGTGTCCGGATTCCTGAAAATGGCGGAGCATCATTAACGATACTAAATGTCCGATATGCAGAGAATCGGCCGTGGGATCGATTCCGACATAACCGGCAACTTGCTCTTTTTGTAACATTTCTTCGGTGCCGGGCATTATATCATGAATCATCCCTCGCCAGCGAAGCTCTTCAACAAAATTTTTCACCATATTCTGCGAATTTGTGAGGTGCAAATATGGTGATTTTTTACTGTTCTGCCAACTTTGCCATGAACTTTTGGGTCTCGATAATAAAACGCTGGTGTTTCCCTTGCCCTATGAGCCCTTTGGAATCGTATGCTTCTATTTCAAATTCAATTCTTCTGCGGTCAACTTCCACAATTTTGCTTATGGCATAAACAGTATCGCCGGGAAGTGTAGCTTTTTGATGTTTTACACAAATCTCTGTACCGACACTGGAGAATCCTTCGGGAAGGAAGGGTTCGAGATTCCGATATGCTGCATTTTCCATGAGCGCAACCAAAGCCGGAGTTGAAAACACCTTGGCTAATCCTGATCCATACTCGGAAGCAGTGTGTTTTTCTTCAACTTTTTGTTCTGAACGAAATGTTGTTCCTAAAGGAATGTTAATTTCCATATCTATAATACTTTACCAAATTGGATTTATGAAACCTTTTCCTGTTATCAAATTATAAATGGTCAGCACTATGTAGGAAATAAAAAAATTAAGAGCAGAAATAACCACAGCATAGGAAAACAACGCTCCCAAAACACCAAGAAAAGCATTGATTTGCGGAGCAAAGGTGGTAATTTTGATATATTGCCAAAAATTTCCCAAGTAGAGATGCAAACCAAATGCTTCTACGAGTAATAATAAGAGATTATAAAACAACAGAACCAAAATTAGCGTAACCAATCCACCTTTGGCTCCAACAATGTCGGGAGGGCTTAATTCCATGTGTGAAGCAATACAAAACGACAAATAAAGAAATACCCAAAATTTCCAATTGGTGAGGTGGGTAGAACTGAAAATGGAATTGAAAAGGTACGAAGCTGAAAACTTCATGCTTTCAAAAATAGCCATAAAACTACCTTTGTGCAAGCCACTTGCCATATAAACACTTTGCTTTTCAAGAGTGTTGAAAATCGATTGTAATCCCGGCATCAGATAGTACAAGGCTGCGTAAAGCACTAAAGCTCCAAATAGAATTGGTCCAATTCCGATAAAAAAATTCCCAATCTTTTGAAATGTACTTTTTGAATTGTATTGATGCTTAATATAACCCAAAGTTCCATCGTCCGGATTGGGATTGTAGAGTTTCATTTCAACAATTTTATGTCGAAAGAGAATACAAAAAATGGCGTGGCCTAATTCGTGCACGGGAGTTCCAATCCAGCCGGTAAAAATAATATCCATTTTATAACCTGCTGATTTAACATAACTTCTCCGAGTGAATCTGGCGAAAAGATATAATATCAATCCAAAAATAAATATGAACCCGAGAAGCCATAACAGTTGTCCCAGTGTGGTGAGGAAAACGTTAGAGAGAAACTCAAGAATTTTGTTTAGAGTACTCATCGTGCGATAATTTATGGTTCGAGAGTCAAAGATAATCTTTTTATGGAAAACCGATGAATTAATTTCATTTTTGGCTATTAAACTCGGTTTATGTATCTTCGCAACCAAACTTAAAAAAATGCTATTTATGGGCAAAAAGCTAATTTTTGGAATTTTGAAGGAAACAAAAAATCCACCCGACAAAAGAGTTCCTATCATACCTGAGCAAATCAGCGAAGCTCTTAAATTATATTCCAACCTCGATTTTTTAGTACAACCCAGCACCATTCGTTGCTATAGCGATGACGAATATCGGGCAGCCGGTGCCAATATGAGCGAAGATTTATCGCAATGCGATATTTTGATAGGAGTTAAAGAGGTTGATAAAAAGACGTTTCTTGAAGGTAAAACCTATGTATTTTT
>DAOTAV010000029.1:0-17441 GCA_035382785.1 Salinivirgaceae bacterium
ATATTTTGTTGGCAATTAAGGTTCTGAAGGTTTATCCTTATGCACGTTTAGCTGTTGAAATTCTTGATGAATTGAAAGATACCTTGGCTACCATGGAAAAAGATCAAGCCAGGCGAAAATTCCTAAATGCCTATGAAAAGGCTCTGTTTAGTCAATATAAAGCCGATTTGACTCGTTTAAAAGTTTCGGAAGGAAGAATTTTGCTAAAACTGATCGATCGGGAGACGGGTAGAACTTCTTATGAGCTTGTGGAAGAGTATAGAGGAAAGTTTTCGGCCTATTTTTGGCAAGGCATAGCCAGGTTTTTTGGTGAAAACCTAAAAGTTAAATACGATCCTTTGGGCGAGGATCGGTTAATTGAAGAAATTGTAAGAAAAATAGAAGCCGGCCAACTTGAACCGATTCCGATCTCTAAAAAATCACAAAACAAATAAGGCTGCCATGAGGCAGCCTTCGGGTTAATTATTCCTGTCTTCCCTTACCGATGGCATAAACTTTAAATCCGATTTTTCGAAGTTCTGTATGATCGAGAAGATTTCTTCCATCGAAAATGAAAGCCGGTTTAAGCATTTGATTGTAAATCTTTTGCCAATCGAGTGTGGTAAACTCATCCCATTCGGTAATAATGGCAATAGCATGAGCATTTTGGCAAGCATCATAAGGATTTTTATGAACATGCAACATCTGGCGATTTTCTTCTTCCGTTCTGGTTTTCAGATAGTTAATGTCGGAATACATAGTCTCAGCCGGAACTTTGGGATCGTACACATGAATTTCGGCATGGTCGTTCATTAAATGATCGGCAACATAAATGGCAGCCGATTCTCGAGTGTCGTTGGTATCTTTTTTAAAAGCCCAACCAAGCATGGCTATTTTTTTTCCAGCAACGGTGTTAAACAGGGTGTGAATTATATTTTCTGCAAATCGACGTTTCTGATAGTCGTTAATGGTAATCACTTGATTCCAATAGGCTGCCACTTCAAAGAGTCCGTAGTATTCGCAAAGGTAAACCAAATTGAGAATATCTTTTTGGAAGCAACTTCCACCAAAACCTACAGATGTTTTCAAAAACTTTGAGCCGATCCTACTATCAGCGCCAATGGCTCGAGCTACTTCTTCCACGTCGGCATCGGTAATTTCACATAAGGCTGAAATACTATTGATGGAGGAAATCCTCTGGGCTAAAAATGCATTGGCGGTCAGTTTGCTAAGTTCTGATGACCAAACGTTAGTCTGTAGAATTTTTTCCCGTGGAACCCAATGGGCGTAAACAGAGGTTAATGCCTCTATCGCCTTTAATCCCTCGGAGGATTGCTCTCCTCCGATCAGAATTCTGTCAGGCGTAAGTAAGTCGGAAATGGCAGTTCCTTCAGCTAAAAATTCGGGATTGGAAAGAACTTGGAATTTTACACCCGTGTTGCAGTTTGATAGGATTGTTTTAATGGAGCTTGCAGTTCGAACCGGTATGGTCGATTTTTCAACCACAATTTTGTTGTTTTCGGCATGTTCTGCAATTTGCCGGGCACAAAGTTCCACATATTTTAAGTCAGCCGCCCGTCCTTTCCCTAAGCCATAAGTTTTGGTCGGGGTATTCACACTAATAAAAATCATATCGGCTTCCTTGATGCCTTTTACGATATCGGTACTGAAAAACAAGTTTTTATCTCGAGTTTGTTTCACAATTTCTAACAATCCCGGCTCATAAACAGGCAATTCATCGGTTTTCCATTTTTCAATCTTCTTTGCGTTAACATCAACCACCGTGACTTTAATTTCAGGACATTTTAGCGCGATGACCGCCATGGTAGGGCCACCTACGTAGCCGGCTCCTATACAACAAATGTTTTTTATGGGTTGCATAATTTTGTTTTTAATTAACAGATTATCAGTTTTTTACAATGATATAAAAATTTATCTAATAATGATTTTGCCTCAAAAATACAACCTTTTTCCGTTTTGCTCTAATTATTAACGCCTTTTTTACAACAACTTTCAAAACGGCCTTAAAACTTTTTCGTTTAGGTAAATCGAGCTATAATGGGTTGTAATATGCTTCCAAACGATTAAAATTGCAGCTTTTGGAAATTGTTTATCATTCGTATTAAAAGATTTTATAATTTTGGGAAATAGTAAACACACTATCGATGTGTTATGATTTATTTAGGTTTGTATCCAAATTTCGGAACATGAAACGATTTGCAGATCGGCTGAAGTTTTTTTTAACAACCAAGGTTGTTTTCGGAATAGCTTTGGTGTTTATTATTGCGCTAATGGCATTTTCTTTTATTCTGCTTAGCATGATCAAAAATAATTTTTATAAGCAGGAGAAACAAAAAATCGATACCTTAACTAAATTTAAAGCAACCGAAATAGGCTCCCAACTCTTAACGCAATTTGAAGCAGGAAATTCATTGAAGAATCTTTTTGACGCCATTGATAGTGTTCCTCAGTCGCGAAGAAGTGCATATTTGTCATCCGTTCTACGAAAATCGCTGGAAAATCAGCAAAAGTTGGTTTCATTGTGGGTAATACTGGAAGGGAGTTTCGCTGATTCAATCAGAGAAAAAAATAAGTTTTCCATAATTGAGAATTCTAAAAATAAATCGGTTCAATTCTTTTATAAAAGCAACGGCAAAATAGTTCGTAACGATTTGATTGAAAAAAATCCTTCTGAATTAGTTCCCGATGACATGTATCAAAAAGTGCTTGAGAAACAATTGCCGATAGTTACCGAGCCTCAATTTCACAGTTTTACCGGAAAACAAGAGGATGGTTTTCAAGGGGTAAGATATCTGATCCCGATTATGCGTGGGAAGATTTTTTCAGGAATCATTGGATTTGATGTAAATGTCGATCAAATATTAGCAAACGGAACAAAAATTAAGGATTATCCGAAAGCCCAGCTTGTTATTGTTTCAGCTTCGGGAAAAATAATTGCCCATTCTGTTGAAAACACAACAAGATTATCTATCGATGAGACCAACCTAAAAGAGTTTTCTCCCATTCTTCAACAATACAGGTATGAAGAGTTATATTCGAGATGGATTCAATCACCGAAGAGTTATGCAACATTTATAGCCATAAAGACGGGAATCGAGGAGCTACCTTGGTTTCTTGGCTTAGTTGTCTCGGAAGAACTTTTTGTCAGTCAGTATAACACAATTTTTACCGTTACTATCTTTTTAGGAATTATAGTTTTAATTGTAGTTCTATTGGTCACCTACTTAACATTGAGCCGACTTTTGGGGCCAATAAAGCATATTACAGAAGCCTTAAGTGAGCTGGGGCGTGGAATTATTAACCATAGCATCGATCTCGACATTCAACGGCATGATGAAATTGGACAATTGGCAAACGCAGTGCTAGAACTCAGAAATGGCATGGACAAAATGGCAACATTTGCCACAGAAATAGGGAAAGGAAACCTTTTAGCACCCTTTGAGCAACGTGACGAGAACGATATTCTTGGGAACGCTCTTTTAGAAATGCGCAAAAGCTTAAAAGATTTACGTGAAAAAGAAGAAATGCAACACCAGCTCGAAGAACGAAAACGTTGGATTTCAGAAGGGATCAATAGTTTGGGAGAATTACTTCGACAGTACAATCAAAATTTAGATCAGCTTGCCTACGAAGTTATTCGATATATTGTTGATTACATAGGTGCGGTGCAAGGTGGCGTTTATATAAAGAACGACAAGGATCAAATCAACATTACCTACGATTTAGTTGCAGCGATTGCTTATGGTAGGCAAAAACTTCTTTCACGTTCGGTCAAACTTGAAGAAGGTTTAGTAGGTAGATGTGCTGCAGAAGAAGACTTGTTGCATATTACGGAGCTTCCGGCCGGATATCCCGTAATTCGTTCCGGACTTGGTGAGGCAACCCCCGACGCTTTGTTGCTGGTTCCCCTTAAATCCAATGATGAAGTGTTGGGAGTGATTGAACTGATTGCTTTCGGAGCTTTTGACGATCTAAAAATAGAGTTTCTGGCAAAAGCATCCGACGATATTGCCACCACAATTTCGAATGTACGCATAAACACCAAGACTAAACGATTGCTCGAACAATCGCAAAAACAACAAGAGCTACTTTCTTCCAAAGAAGAAGAAATGCGGCAAACATTAGAAGAAATGACTGCCACAAGAGAAGAAGCTGAAGCGCGGTTTTCTCAGTTATCTACACTGGTTGCCGCCCTAAATCAAGTAGCTATGGTGGCTGAATTCGATCCCTATGGTTATATTGTGGATATCAACGATAATTTCTTGAGACTTTTGGGGGTGAACCGTGAACAGATGATAGGAAGGAAGCAAGGAATGTTTGAGAAAAATTTAGACTTTAAAGAAAATGAACGCATGTGGTTTCGCTTACGAAACGGTGAGACCATAAGTAAAACACAGCACATCGACACAGGATTTAAAACTATCGTACTTTCTGAAACCTATGTTCCAATTAAAGATGCAAATGGAAATGTAATTAAAGTAATAAACATTGCAACCGATATCACCAAATATAAGGATTAATCCGTAAAAACATTGAACGGGTATCTATGACAAACTTTAAACAAAACATCTATCGTACAACCCTTTACAAGCTATTTGTGGCAATTTCTGCCGCGGCCTTGTTCGTAATCTTTCTTATTATAGGCATTTATGAAGCTCATAATTTGGAGCAAAACCGTATTAACGAGTTAAAGACCTTGACCAGCCTAACAGCGAAGACAATTTCAGAACAAGTGGCTGCTCATTTAAAATTAGTTGCGGCTCTCCAAAGCAATTTACAAACATTCAATAAGTCTTCTAGAAATCTGCGCGATAGTGCCACAAGAGTAATTATCGAACAAACTATAGATAAGTTTCCTGAAGTCGCTGCAATTTTTGCCGAATGGGCAACCGATAATCGGGCACAATCCATCGGAGCCACTCGTTCAGGTACTTTAATAAAACCAATAGACGACTCTTATCAGCTTAATAATGAATTTACAGAGCGTGCATTGCGTGCCATGAAACTGAATTCATCGGCGGTGATTTCCGAACCCTTCACTCTTTCCGGAGAAGATAATCTTTCAGCAAATAGGGCGATTGCCATTTTTGCACCACTTTCAGAAAAAGGTGTCATTATTGGCTATCTTCGGATTGATGTTTTGGTACAACATTACGAAAATGCTTTTTCCGGAATCATTAGAGATCAGAAAGTTAGCTTTTTCTTACTTACCGCCAGTGGAAATGTTCTTTCCCACACAAATCAAAAATATTTGACAACCGAACAACTTGAAGAACATTACAAGATCGAATCCGGTATATTCAAAACCGTGAGTGAACAAGAAAATATCCATCAGATCAAAGCAAAGCAATCAATATTAGTTTTAGCTCCAATAACTTTTAGCCATAAGTCGAATTATTGGATATTAGGGATTGATGCTTCGAAAAAACAACTCCAATATGTGTTTCAACCACAATTTATACACACAATTTTGCTTTTTCTTTTCGGGGTTGTAGTTTATCTCTTGTTTTCGATTGTGCTGATCCAAAAAATAATAATACCACTGCATCGGATCCGATTTGTATTATCAGAAATTTCATTAGGCAACATTTCTCAGCAATATAGTTTACCCAGTGAAATAGGAGGAGAGATTGGGGAAATCTCAAAATACATTTCTATTCTTTCGGAGAATATAGCTCGTTTCACCACTTTCGCCAAAGAAATTGGTTCCGGAAATATCGATTACCAGTATGATCTATTAAGTGAAAACGATCATCTTGGAAAGAGTTTGATGGAAATGCAAAAAAGTTTGCAAAAAGCCCGAAACGATGAACAGGAACGAAGAAAGGAAGAAGAGCTGAAAAATTGGATAACTCATGGGATCGCTCAGGTAAACGATATTTTACGCTTACAGGGGTTACCCATGAAACAACATATGCTAGAAGTTTTAAAGTATATTGTTGATTACATCGAAGCCAACCAAGGTGTTTTGTTTATAGGACGAGAAATTGAAAATCCGGAAGACCCCGACGAGAATATGGAATTTTATGCACTGTCAGCTATGGCATGGGGGCGCAAACGAGCTATTTCAAAAGCTTATAAAATCGGAGAATCGCTCGTGGGGCGATGCGCCTTTGAGCGGCAAACATTACTTATAACGGATATTCCCAAAAATTACGTCAATATTTCATCGGGGCTTGGGAAAGCCAATCCTAGCACTTTACTGCTCGTCCCATTGGTTCTAAATCAACAAATTTTTGGAGTAATCGAAATAGCTTCTTTCAATCCTATTGAAAAACATCACATAAATTTTGTGGAAAAAATCTCCGAAAGCATTGCATCGGTGATTGCCAACCAGCAGGTGAATGAGAAAACCAATCGCTTATTGCAACAGACCAAAGTTCAGGCCGAAGAATTAGCTCAGAAAGAGGAAGAGATGCGTCAAAACCTCGAAGAAATGCAGGCTACTCAAGAGGAGTTCTCAAAACGTGCGGCCGAAATGGAAGCGTTAAAATATGCTGTGGATCAAATTGGATACGTTTTTTATCTAAACCATAAAGGTGAATTTGTTCGGGCAAATTGGAATTATGCCGATTTGCTTGGTATTACCGAATTACAAATGATAGGCAAAAACATGTCGCATTTCAAGGAAATCGGAGAACCTACCGATATGAGTAGTCGCGACCTGTGGGATTTGTTATTGCGCGGAAATAGTGTGCGGATTTTCAGAGAATATAAACTTCCAAACAAAAAGTTATATTTGAGAGAAGTTTATAGCCCGGTGAATAGCCAAGATATGGAAATTCATTTGATTATTTGTGTTGCTCAGAAAGTCGAAAATGAAAGCGAATATTAACCTATTATCTCAAAAAAAATACTGATCGGATGAGCTTTCTAAAAATAAAACATTTGACAATACGTGGACGATTAATTTTCTACATTCTGTCTTCGTCAAGTGCTATTTTTCTTATTGCAATCATGTATCTCGGCATAAGAAGCTCGAATCAGGCATTGAATTCGGCGAAAAAACTAGCAATTGCTGGTTCAGCAGAATATGCAAATATCATTAAAGGGGAATTGGATGCCGTTTTTAAAGTAACCCGAACCATGGCCAACACCGCAGCTACCTTTAAACTTACCGATTGGAATACATTCAATAAAATATTTCTTGAAACACAACGAAACATTCTCGAAAAGAATCCCGCATTTATTTCGGTTGCTACAAGTTGGGAGCTTCGTTATATTAATCCCAATTATACAAAAGATTATGGACGGTTTTTAAATGGATATTATCGTAAAGATGGACAAATAGCCTATTTTGAAACCTACAAAAATCTCGATGGAGATATTTTGACCAGCAATTACTACAAAATGAAGACTACCAAAATGGAAATGTTGGTTGATCCAGAATATTACTCCTATTCGGGCAAAGCCGATGAAATGATCCTGAATTCAAACGTCAGCACTCCAGTTCTTTTGGAAGGAAATTACATAGGATTAGCCGGAGTGGATGTCGATTTAGGGTATTTCCAGAAAATTTGTCAAAAGTACGATCAATTTGAGCAGAGCTACGCCTTTATTTTGAGTAACAACGGAACTTGGGTTGCCTCTTACGATCATTCTTTGTTGGGATCGTCCATAAGCAAAACCCATCAGCAATTTGTATCTAAACACAATTTGCTTCATCAGATCGATCAAGGGAAGCCATTTTCCTTTATTGACACCGATAGTTTGGGGCAACAAACATTTTATGCGTTCTCACCAATTGTAACTATCGGAGATCAACGTCCATGGGTGGTAGGTATTTCGGTTCCGCTCAACGTAATAAAACAAGAAAGTAGGAACATGATTCGCTTAGTGATTCTCATAGGAATTTTAGGATTCCTCTTGTTAACGGGGATCATCGTTTTCATTTCTAACGCCATTGCTCTTCCAATTAAGCATACAACGCACATTATCAAAGATATGGCGATTGGAAAAATTTCCATTGACCAAGAATTTTTTGATCGAAATGATGAAATAGGATTGATGCAACAAAGTTTGAAGATATTGAGTGATGGATTAAATCAAGTTGCCCAATTTGCAGAAGAGATCGGGAAAGGGAACTTAGATATTGAATTTCAACCACGAAGTGAAAGCGATATTCTAGGAAAAACGTTGTTAATAATGCGGGATAATCTCCAGAAAGCTCAAAAAGAGATAGAAAGACAACAATTGGAAGATCAAAAGCGTCGATGGATAACTGAAGGAATAGCCAAACTGTTGCAAATTACTCGTACACATGTTGGTTCAGAACGAAAAATGGCCTACGAAGCCCTTAAGTTTATCATCAGCGAGATAAATGGAGTTATGGGGGCACTATATTACTGCGAAAATGAAACTTCTGAAGGTGTAATGTTTGAACTTGCAACTGCCATTGCCTATGAAAAACAGCGTCTTGTAAAAGCAAAATTTAAACCTGGGGAAGGTTTGGTTGGCCGATGCGGATATGAAAAAACCACAATAAAATTGACAGAGATTCCGGACGATTATGTAAAAGTTACCAGCGGTTTAGGGGAAGCCAATCCAAATTGCATCATTTTAGTTCCAATGATCTATAATGACCAAGTTGAGGGAGTAATTGAAGTGCTCTCATTCAATCCTTTCCTCGATCATCAGGTTGAATTTCTTGAAAAAGCCGCTGAAAATCTTGCTGCCACAATTTTATCTATTAAAACTAGTCGCAAAACACAGGAGCTTTTGCGTCAATCGCAAGAACAGGCAGAAATTCTAACCCAGCAAGAAGAAGAAATGCGTCAAAACATTGAGGAATTGCATGCCACACAAGAAGAGGCGAGAAAGCGAGAAAGCGAGATGGTTTCTCTCATCAATGTTATCAATCAAGTGTCAATGATTGCAGTCTATGAGATGGATGGGACATTAATCGATATCAACGATAAGTTTTGTTCGGTAATAGGATTAAGCCGTCAGCAACTCATTGGCAAAAAACAAGGTTCATTTGCCAGCCAAAAACACGATCGTAGTCAGTTTGATCAACTTTGGAGAGATTTACGCAACGGAAAAACACGGCAAATCACCCAGGATATTGTTATTAATGGTCGGGAAATGAAAATTACAGAAATATATTCACCGGTACTTGATCAGTTTGGAGAACCCGTGAAAGTTTACAACATTGCTATAGAGATAAAAAAATAGTTAGCTAACCCAAATTTAACGAAGCCATGATAGCTCGTTTCAACCTACATTCGGTCCGTATCAGTCTTCTTTTCAAATTCATTTTAGGAGTATCCCTTGCCACGGGTATCATCTATTACCTTGTGGTTCGATACATCAACTTTGATTACGAAAATGTGGCAATATCTCAATCGAAGGAAACTGCCCGAAAAATTGCACAAACCTATGGTTTGAAAATCCAAACCGAATTGAATGGAATGTTTCACGATATCAGAACATTAAAAAATATCTATTCCATTTTTGGCAAAGTTCCTCAAAAACAGTCAAGAACAATTTTCGATGCAGCCATGCAAAAAATGGCATACGACAATCCCACCTATCTCTCTGTGTGGGATTCATGGGAATATGGTGTGTTAAATCAAAATTATACAAGAGGCTACGGACGAATAAAAACAACCTTTTTTCGAAAAGGCAACTACATCTTTAATGTTATTGATTCAGTAAATTTTGATGGCGATGATCCAGCAAGCATATATTACCGACTTAAAACTAATCCGAGCGAATTTGTCACCGAACCCTATTTTTATCGTCTAGCCGATAATCAAATTTTGATGGCATCGTTAGGCTGCCCGATTTTTATCAATGATAAATTTGCAGGCCTTGTAGGAGTCGATATTGCAATCAACGACCTTGCATCGATGGTCGATACTATTAAACCCTTCGACGAAGCCATAGCTTTTTTATTGTCGAAAGAGGGAGTTATTATCGCTCATCCCAAACGAAATCTAATTGGTAATAACTTTTTTGAATTAGATTCATTGAACTCTCGTAAAAATAATTTACAACAGCGACTCAATAATTTTGAAGAAGTAGAATATGAACACCAATCACCTACGTTAAAAAAACGATTATACACCATTTTCGTTCCCTTTAAGCTCGGAGACACCAACACAATATGGGTTTTAGCCATTTCAATGCCATTAAACAATATTATTGAAAATGTAGAAACCAATATTCGGGAGGCTCGTCAAACCGCGATGTTGGGTTTTATTCTATTGCTTTTAGTGACCATTATTATTGCTATTCAGATTATTCGTCCACTTTCAAAGACAACCAAGACATTAAATGTCCTTGCTCAGGGGGATTTAGGAAATGTAGAGAAACTCTACATAAACTCCGGCGATGAAATTGAAACAATATCCAACTCTGTAAACAAAGTGATTCAAGGATTGAAACAAACCTATCAATTTGCGGAGAAAATAAAGAAAGGCGATTATAATGCGCCCTTTACACCTCTGAGCCCAAAAGATATTTTAGGAACAAGCATCCTTGAAATGCGAAATTCACTCGTTCACGCCGATCAGGAAAAACAAAAACGAAAAAAAGAAGAAGAGCAGAAAATATGGATAAATCAAGGCTTAAATCACTTCAGTGTAATACTACGAGAGGATAATCACGATCTTCATAAGCTGTCGGCAAATATCATAAACAATCTGGTTAATTACACACAGACCCATTCAGGTGCAATTTATCTAACCGAAAAGTCTGGGAATCAAAGCTACCTTCAGTTATATGCATCGTGTGGGCTTTCCAAAGATCGCATGGAGCAAACAAACATACGACCCAATGAAGGCCCGATAGGACGATGTATGCTTGAAAAACAAACCATCTTTATGGATGAGATTCCCAAAGACTTTTCTTATGTTAAATCCGGTCTAGGCAGGGCGTTGCCCCGAGCCATTTTAATTGTACCACTTGTGGTGAATGAGGAATTGTTAGGAGTAGTAGAGTTAGAGAGCCTTAAGCCCATTGAGGAATATGTTGTAAAATTTGTTGAAACGGTAGCAACCCCCATATCCTCTACGATATCCACGGTAAGGATAAATGTTCAAACAGCAAAATTGTTGGAAGAATCACGTTTGCAGTCCGATGAATTGGCTCAACAAGAAGAGGAAATGCGTCAAAATATGGAAGAGATGCAGGCTACACAAGAAGAAGCCTCAAAACGTGAGGAAGAATATCTCAAAATCATCGAATCCATGACGAACGCTCTTATCTACCTGGAGTATGATATGTCTGGGACCATAACCTACGTTAATGATAGGCTGTTACAAGTTTTTCAACTAACTAAAGATCAGGTTGTTGGAAAAAAAATAGGATCTTATGAATTTAATTCAAAAGAGAAAACCGAAAACAGAATCCGATTCTGGGAGCGACTTGCTAGCGGTGAAGTAATATCGCAGGAATTCTATTCAAAATATCTCGGTCAGGATTATTGGCTTTATGAAACCTACATCCCCATATTCGATCAGAATGGGGATCCAATAAAAGTTATAAACATTGCCTACGATATTACTGAAGAAAAACGTAAAGAACAACAATTAGAGAAACTTAAAGCAAAACTTGAGCGCGTTAAAGCATCAGCCGAAAAACGCAAAGAAAGCGCCTTGCATCACGTAGATACTCAACGAACAGTTGAAATGCTTTTGGAAAAAAGTTCTCAATTCAAGTTAATTCGGCTCAATCATCTAAACAAAGTATATAAAGGCGACATTGACAAAATACAACACATTTTGAAAGTCTATTTAGAAGCTATACCTTCTCAAATCGAAGAAATGCGTCAACTATTTTTCGATAGAAATTGGTTCCTCTTAAAATCGAGAACAACAACCTTTAAATCAAAAATGACCTATTTGGGCATTGAAGAGATGATTACTTTAGCAAAACAAATTGAGCAGTTTGCCGTAATGCAAGACATCGAGGCAAAAGCCGATGTCATTTTTGAAGAAATGATTGATATCTGGGAAAATGCGGAAAGTGAAATCCGTGAAATTCTAACAATCTAAATAAACATCTTAGGATATGAAACTCCGACTCAAGATACATAACAAAATGCTGTTTTCAATCATGATAACAGCCACCATAATATTTGGTTACACTGTAGGAATAATCAGTTACAAAATCCGAAACAATTCAGTGAATCAAAGTATGCGGCAGTTAGGCTTTGAAGCAACGCGAATAAGTTACGTAACACAAATGTATTTTGACAATTTTACGCGTACGGCATTTTCGTCCGGTGAAATCTTTGCTATAGCTGAAACTATGCCCAATGAAGCTCGAGAGATATCCTTTAGTACTTTTGTGGAAAAAACCATTGAGCAAAACCCATGGTTTCTATCTTTTAGTGGGTTTATATACCCGGAAAACATCTTAAAGCAGCAACTCTTTTTCAAAAAGTTCCAAAGACAAAACAATCAAATTCTTGCCCAAAATTATCCTGAAGAATCATGGAATACAATTTTCGAAGATTATTCAAATCCATATATAGCCTTCTCCGAAGAAAAAATTGAATATCGATCCCCGGTTGAAAGTCAGGGTGAAATTATTGGTGGCATTGTAATCGAAAGTGTTCGCAACGATCTATATCAATTTATCCGACAGTTAGGAAAATCAACCGAGGGAACATTAGCAATATTTACTACCAGTAAATCTATTTTGTGTTATTCCGATACAGCCTATCCGTTTGTCCCTCTTCATTGGATTTGTGAGCAAAACATCACCATAAACACTATACAAAAAACAGTTAGCGAAGGGGTTATTCAAAAAATAATTATCGACGATAACCGAACCAATGAAAAGTATATCGTACATTCTATCCCAATTTCCATTTCAAAAGCATCTCAAAAACTTGCAATGGTTCAGATTGTGCCCTACAACCTAATTGCATCAAAAGCGAGCTATAGTTTTTGGAAAACTATAATTACAGGTGTCATTGGATTATTGTTGCTTACAATTCTGGTTTGGTTGGTTGCTCGTTTCATTACGGCTCCAATGAACAATATTAATAGAGTATTACAAAATATGGCCATTGGTGATGTGAGTTTTGAGAATAAGCTTCAGCAGTCAACCAATGACGAAATTGGTCAAATGATGTCATCCATCAACCATCTCATTGATGGAATCAATCGGATTGTGGATTTTGCATCTGAAATTGGTAAAGGAAACCTCGATGTGCATTATAAGCCGTTAAGCAAAAACGATAGACTCGGAATTTCCTTGGAACAAATGCGACAACGACTCTTGCAACTCAAGGAAGAAGAGGAACAACAACAAGAGATTGATCAGCAACAAGCTTGGGTCACCTCCGGGATTGCCCAATTTGGTGAAATTCTACGCGTAACCTCAAGTGAGCTCCAAAACCTCTGTAACACGCTGGTTCAAAACATTTGCAGCTATATGCAAAAACCTCAATGTACCATCTTCATTTCCGACGATAACCCTCAAAAAACACATTATATCCAATGGGCAACCTATGCTTATGGTAATTTTAAACTTCTAACAAAAGAAATAGAATTAGGGGAGGAACTCGTAGGACATATTATCCAAACCAAGCGAACCTTACTTTTAGAAAATATCCCACAAACATTTCCGATATTAAAGCCCGAATTATCCGGTGATGAGATCCCGACCAATTTTCTCCTTACACCGCTGATAGTTGGATCTGATATGGTTATTGGAGCGTTGGAAATTGTAAGTTATCAGCCTTTTAAAGCCCACGAGATTGAATTTGTCGAAAAGTTGGCAGGCAATGTTGCCTCAACCATCAATAGTGTTAAAATCAATGTCCGAACGGCGGAATTGCTCAAGCAATCCCAGGATCAAAAAGAGATACTCGCTCAGCATGAAGAGGAGATGAGGCAAAACATGGAAGAAATGTTGGCAACACAAGAGGAAACTCTAAAGCGTGAAACAGAACTTAAATCTATCATTAAGGCTTTTCAGGATTATTGCTTAATCGCTCATTTAACTCCCGACGCAAAGATTCAATACATTAATCGTAATTTTGCCACCCTTTTTGGTATGACCCCGGCACAAATGGAAGGGAAGTTCTACGAGGCTTTTGCCGCATTCGACAGCTCTGAACGTAGTAATTTCAGCCATATATGGGATCAACTGACCCAAGGAAACATGCAGAAAATGATACACAAACTCGATCTCCGAAATCGTACAGTTTTCCTTTCAGAAACTTTTATTCCTATAATGGATCATGGAATGGAAGAAATTAAGACAATCATTTTGGTCGCTCAGGAAGTGACCCATAAAGTTCAATTAGATCGTCAAATTGCCGCATTGGTAGCCCAAATAGAAAAATTCACAAAAGCATAAAGTTATAACACTCGGGAAGTTTTTCGAAATAGTTTTTTTTATACTTTTGCAGTCATAAAAGCCACCTTAGCTCAGCGGTAGAGCAGCTCACTCGTAATGAGCAGGTCGCGGGTTCAAATCCCGTGGGTGGCTCTAAGTTATCCATATTTTCCCCCGGACTGATACCACAACCCTCCAATGCCATAATAACTTATGGCATTAAATTTGTATATATACATATAGAAATATAAATATATAAATAAAATGATTGAGCATTTAACTCTTGAAACATTTAAGTCAAAGATTTTTGACTTTGAAAAACACCAGCAGTGGAGCTTTAATGGAACACGTCCAGCTCTGATTGATTTTTACGCCGATTGGTGTGGCCCATGCAAGATGGTTGCGCCAATTCTTGAAGATCTTGCTAAGGAGTATGATGGAAAAATTGATATTTTCAAAGTCAACACAGAAGAACAGCGGGAATTGGCTTCTCTTTTTGGAATACAAAGTATTCCTTCTTTATTGTTTATCCCTGTAAGCGGTACGCCTCAAATGGCCATGGGGGCGATGCCAAAGGAAACCTTCAAACAGGCTTTTAAAGATATTTTCAACATAGCCTAGAAGCGAGCTGAATGTATGGCTGCCATAACTATGGCAGCCATTTTTTTATTTAATTAATGAAAACTTATAAAGAAAATCCAAACAGTTTATGGGCTATGAACGTTATATTTGTAAAAGAAAAATTGCACTTTTCGCATAAAAAAAATATATTTAGGCGACTAAACTTTCCGATCAAAAACTAATCCTAAGAGCCATGAGTATACAACTTTCAATCAAACAAAAACTTAGCTTTGGGTTTGCGCTTATCATAATTTTGTTTGCAGTAGCGAGTAGCATTACCTTTAATATTTTGAGCAAAAATGCCAAAGTCAATAAGCTGCAATCAGAACAGATCATTCCATCGGTAACAAAGTTGACCGAATTTTATAATCTAATTTCTGAATCAAAAATGTTGATTAAAAGTTGGGTATTCGTAGAAAAACTTAACGATACACCTGATAAATTAAGACTTCGAGAAATTCATCAAAAGGGATTTCAAGAGGTAATAAACGAACTTAATACATTATCGGCAAATTGGGACACTCAGTACCAAACAATTATTCATCAATGTGTCGAGAATGTCGAAAAAAAAATCATTCCGAATCAAAAAGAGATAATGAACCTGCTCAACACTTTCGACAGTTATAACGATTTTATGGTAATGTCGGAAGTTGAAATGTTGGTTGATGGTCAGGGAGAATTGATGCAGACAACCAACCAAGTGTTACAACAGCTTAGTAGTTTGATAAAGCAGAAACAATCAGAGAGTATTGTAGCCAACGATGAAATTAATCGGTCGAACCAATTTTTCAGAGCTTTTATTTTGTTTAGTGTCATCATAATAACTATCATAGGGACGCTCATTTCTTACGTCATCGTACGATCTATAAATTCTTCGGTAAAAGTTGCATCTCAAGTTATCAGCGAATTGTCAAACGGTAAGCTTACGGCTAAGTTCGATGTGAAAAATACCGATGAGCTTTCAAAATTAATATTGGATTTGAAAAAAATGGTTGATCAATTGGAGAATATTGTTGGGTCGATCATTGAGAGCACCGAGTCAATTTTGAATACCAGCGACGATTTAACCAAAACATCACAAAAACTATCCGAAGGTTCAGCCACTCAGGCTAGCAGTTCGGAAGAAGCATCGGCCAGTATGGAACAGATGGTAGCAAACATACAGCAAAATAATCAGAACGCGCAACAAACCGGTAAAATAGCGCAAGTAGCAACCAAGGGATTGCATGATGTCGCAGAATCATCGAAAGAGAGTATGGCTTCGGTTAGGGAAATTGTAGATAAAATTGGTATCGTTAACGAAATTGCACGTCAAACTAGTATTCTAGCTTTAAATGCGGCGGTTGAAGCTGCTCGCGCCGGAGAATATGGAAAAGGGTTTGCCGTGGTTGCTGCTGAAGTTCGAAAGCTGGCAGAACGTAGTCAGGTAGCTGCCAATGAGATCAACCAGCTCTCGAAAAAAAGTTTACAAATTACCGAAGAGTCAACTCAGAAATTGCTTGAACTTTTGCCTGAAATAGAAAAAACAGCCTCCTTAGTTCAAGAGATTGCGGCAGCAAGTATGGAACAGGAAACCGGAGCCAATCAGGTGAATAGTGCAATCCAACAATTAAATCAAATAACTCAGCAAAATTCTGTTACTGGAGAAGATATTAGCAACATCGCCGGAGAACTTAAGCAACGTGCCGAAAATCTAAGAGAAATTATTAGCTTCTTCGATATCGGAGAAACAAAATCCAAATTACAAAAGAAGACCAATAAACCAAGTACAACAGCAAAACCTAAAACACAATCCGTTAATAAATCTGCAAAATCTGTCGTTCCTTCTCAACCCAAACCAGCTGTAAAACCTAATCAAATATCTAAGAATAAAGGCATCGACCTAAACCTGGACGATTTTGACGATACAATCAGTGATGGAGATTTTATAAAATTTTGATTGAGATAAATAAGCAATTATTTTGAGAGAGGGGAAGGTTTGCCCCCCTTTTTTTGATAAAATTGAAAAAGAATCGAAAAATTTGTTAATCAAATTATAATAAAATAAATTGTTGAAACATTTGCGTAACTTTTACGTAAATTGGAACGTTGTGTGCAAAAAAAAGAATTTTAGTGTGAGGGGGAAAATACGCAAACAAAAAATAAGAAGAAAAATAAAACAGAAAAGGATATCATTATTTAGGGAAAAAGAGAAAGACTGGATTTTCTAAGTCAAACCATCATACAATAAAAGGTGTTAGCTTTGAGTTAATCGTTTCGAAAACTCGCAGAAAGTGGGAACCCGTGTGTTCATAACAGATAAAATTAATAGATTTTGAATCATGTAAATATAAATCATAATGTATCGAGCAAACAAATCCAAAACCGGAGTAAGTTCATAGAAACCATTAGATTTTATAAAACGCAACGCAACCAAATTAGACATATCTAATCATACTAGATTCTGTGTTTTTTAGAAGACCACTCCATTATCACGTGGGAGAGAAGCTTAATTTTGCAATGATACCTTAAAAAAACAGAAA
>DAOTAV010000030.1:0-16954 GCA_035382785.1 Salinivirgaceae bacterium
AACCAAAAACCCTACCATTGGCTACACCACTCATGATTACATAATCGCCGCGTTTTTCCCCAACATAAGAGAAAACTACCCGATATATTGATGTTTGAGGATTTGAGGAGTATCGGTACACACGATATGAGCGCCCACCAACGATTGTGTCTGCCTGCTCGTAAGAAATTATTTCCGGGTCAAACGTAACTTGTCTAACGTTTGGGATGAAAATCCCCGCGGTTCCATCGCCAGCATTCCTCAGCGAATCAATCCACGCTTGCGGCATTGCCTCGTCAATAGTTTGATATTTGGCATCCGACTCTGAGTAGAAACGAATCTCGAATCGATGATTTTGATTCTGAAAGATGGATGAGTGTGAAACCATCATTCGCACATAAGTTCGGTCGGTGTATTCAAATTCAACAACAGCTCTTGATTCACGACTAATGGGTTGTTTGGGAGTAAACCGAATTTCGGCAGTGTTATAATCTATCACATAATCTTCATTCTCACCGCGTTTGAGTTTCAAACCATTGAGATAAACCTGCTCGCTTCCGGCTAAAACCACAATAAAAGTCTCATTGTTAGCACCCTTCAACTTATAAGGCCCCTGATTTCCTTCGATGGTTTCCAACTTTTGTCGGTGGTATTTTCCCCGATTCACAGCACCCGCCCAATCGCTGCTATAACGAAAAGCTTCCGTTAAACTGTCGCGAGCAAAAGTCTCAAATCGGAATCCCTGAAATTTTTTATTGACTCGTAAAAATTGATAGTCGTTGTAATTTAAAACGTAATCGCCCACTGTTGCCCGAATCCTTTCATTATAAACGCTGACATATATTTTATCGAGTTCTGCAATTTGTGCAGTTGTCCCTTCAGGTTGAATTGGAATATTTGCATCGGATAGAACAGCCGTTAGCCATAGATTTTCGCTAACTCTTCCCGACATTTGTAAATTCAATCCACCCGTAAGAGAAAATCCACCACCGTTATTCACCGAAACCCCACGAGTTAAGCTTCCACTCTTATTCAACTGTTGATAAGTCTTTCGAACACCAAGATCGGGTTTTGTCTCCCATTGGATCTGATAAATTCTACGAGAACCAAGAACATCCGGTTTCTCAATGGTAAAAAAGCTACTGCTTAACTTCGGGGAGAGAATCCGATAAAAAATCGTAATATCCATACTATCAATGCTATTAGAAATAAAAAGTTTCTTTTTTTCTGGATCATATTTCCAAAATTCTGAAGTAATCACCCTTTCTGCTTGTTTTATTTCAATCGACCCCGGGATAACAACCACAGAATCAAAAAGAATTTCCTTTACAAAAGGCAAAGTAACACGGCGAGACAACGTATTTACTTGCCCTTGAAATTCTTTCGCAATAAACATCAAGCCCACTAAGAACAATAGCCTCAAATTTCGACTTACAACAACCATTCAAGCTAAAATCAAAAAACGTAATTCTTGAAAATCAATTTTTTACTCATTTAAAAAAATTGAAAATTCATAGGTTTCGATCATTTTTTTGTAAATTTGAAAAAAATTCAATCACAATGGCACTTCTCGAAGAATTTGAAAAAAGCGGCAATTGGCTATTTCGTCACCGAAGCTATCTTCCATTAATCATTCTCGTTTTTGGGTTTGGGTTGTTTATTTATGAAAATTATTCGTATCCCAAAACCATGGATATGTTATTTAACAAATACAAATATGAATACATTTGCCTGGCAATTAGCATTTTGGGACTTATAATTCGCATTAATGCAGTAGGTTATAGCCAACCGAATACATCGGGAAGAAATACAAGTGAAGGTCAGGTAGCTGACGAAATTAACCAAACTGGACTATATTCACTAGTTCGACATCCGTTATATCTGGGCAACTTTTTTATGTGGCTCGGGGTCGCTATGCTAACAGCTAATCCATGGTTTATCCTCACTTTTATTCTGACTTATTGGGTTTATTATGAGAGAATTATTTTTGCCGAAGAACAATTTTTACGTGCAAAATTTAAAGAAAAATACACTGAATGGGTATCACGCACCCCAGCTTTCATCCCAAGATTTCGCAAATACATCAAACCAGCTTATCGTTTTAACTGGAAAAAAGTTCTACGACAAGAAAAAACGGTGTTTTTGCTCTTTTTGCCCTTTTCCATATTTCGTTTTACATTCAACAAAACAATACCAACTACGACTCTGTTTTGATAGAACTTGCCATTACTTCGGCAATAATTTATTTTGTACTTAAAATATTGAAAAACAGCACATAAATTTTAAATGACTAAAAAATACGAAAGAAAGCTTGCTTTTATCCTAATCGTTTGTTATTTTTGTAAAAATCAGAAAACTACATAACCAAGCCTACATTACCGAACGATTTTCAAAAAAGTCGTTCGGTCTTTTGATGTATGTTCATTTCGAAAAGTCAAAATAGTAAATTGCAGCACATTCAATAACCCAATCCTATATGTCGAATTTCGTTCATTTACACGTCCATTCCAATTATTCCATTCTCGACGGAGCTTCACAAGTTCCGATGCTTGTAAAAAAAGCCAAAGAATTGGGAATGCCTGCCATTGCCTTAACCGATCATGGCAACATGTACGGAGCAAAAGAATTTCACTCCAACGCTATAAAAGTTGGCATTAAACCAATTCTTGGAATAGAAATTTATGTTGCTTCAAGGTCACGTCACGATAAAGATAAGGAAAAGGATTCAACCCGTTATCATTTAATTCTCCTGGCTAAAAACAAGACAGGCTATAACAACCTCATTAAGCTAACATCCAAGGCTTTTGTGGAAGGATATTACTACCGTCCCAGAATTGATCGGGAATTACTTACACAATATCATGAAGGGCTTATCGTCTCATCGGCCTGTCTCGGAGGAGAAGTTGCAAAAACCATAATAGAAAAAGGCGAAAATGCGGCCGAAGAAGTAATTTTATGGTATAAAAACCTCTTCGGAGACGACTATTACCTTGAAATAATGCTTCATCCCAGTTACGACGGGTACACTGACGATGTGTATCAACGACAGTTAAAAGTAAATCAATCCATCCTGAAACTTGCAAAAAAACATAACATAAAAGTTATCGCCACCAACGACGTTCATTTCATCGAGAAACACCACGCCGTCCCACACGATTACCTCTTATGCATCACAACAGGTAAAAAAATAAACGACACAAACCGGCTTCGATACACAAAAATGGAGTATCTGAAATCGTATGAAGAAATGCTGGAACTCTTTGCTGACACCCCGGAAGTGTTGGAAAATACCCTTGAAGTGGCTGAAAAGGTCGAGATGTACGAACTCGATAGCAAGCCAATCATGCCCTATTTCCCTTTACCGGAAGAATATCATACCGAATCGGATTATTTACGACATTTGGTAAATATAGGTGCACAAAAGCGCTGGGGAACCCCACTCCCGAAAGAAGTGGAAGAACGAATTAATTTTGAGCTTGAAACCATTGAAAAAATGGGATTCCCCGGATATTTCCTCATAGTCGCCGATTTCATACATTATGCTCGAAAAAATGGAGTCATTGTAGGCCCCGGACGCGGTTCGGCTGCCGGCTCAGCAGTGGCCTACGCCTTGGAAATTACGAACATCGACCCTATAAAATACGATCTACTTTTTGAGCGCTTCTTGAACCCGGAACGAATTTCCATGCCCGATATCGATATTGATTTTGACGACGTTGGGCGCGAGAAAATCTTCGATTATATTGTAAAAAAGTATGGCTACAATCGAGTAGCGCACCTTATCACCTTCGGAACAATGCAGGCAAAATCAGCCATTCGAGATGTCGGCAGAGTCTCCGACCTCTCCCTTCCCGAGGTGAATAAAATCATCGCAAATCTTCCGAAGGATGCCAATGTTACCATAACACAAGCCAAACAATCCGATCAAAACTTTCAAAATTTTTACAATGAAGCAACCGATCTTATAAAAAATGTGATTGATATTGCCCAAACCTTAGAAGGGACTATCCGTCAGACAGGAATTCATGCATGCGGCATTATCATTTCGCGTGAAAACATGGACAACTACATACCTATATGTTCCGACTCAAAAACAAACCTACTAATAACACAATACGAAGGGAATTATATCGAAACGGTTGGAATGTTAAAAATGGACTTTTTAGGACTAAAAACTCTAACCATTATTAAAGACTGCCTAGATTCCATTGAACAAACCACCGGCAAAAGAATCAATATCGACCAGATCCCGCTGGATGACAAACAAACCTATCGTTTATTCGGGAAAGGCGAAACCACTGCCATTTTTCAATTTGAATCAACCGGGATGAAAAAGTATTTGCGCCAGCTAAAACCCACAGTATTTGAAGACCTGGTGGCAATGAACGCCCTCTATCGCCCGGGACCGATGCAATATATTCCATCTTTCATCAACAGAAAACATGGGCAAGAGCAAATCTCCTACGACCATCCATTGATGGAGCCGTATCTGCAAAACACCTATGGAATTACTGTATATCAAGAACAAGTAATGCTCCTATCCCGAAGACTAGCCAATTTCTCTCGAGGTCAATCCGACAACCTACGTAAAGCAATGGGTAAGAAAAAGATTGACGAAATGAACAAGCTGAAAGAGCTTTTCAAAGAGGGATGCTTAAAAAATAGTGAATTCATCCAAGGATGCGAACAAAATTCGGTCAACCCAAATGAGCTAATTGAAAAGATTTGGAGCGATTGGGAAGCTTTTGCTCAATATGCTTTCAATAAATCTCACTCGGTATGCTATGCCTATATAGCATATCAGACAGCCTACCTAAAAGAACACTACCCGGCACACTTTATGTCATCGGTGCTCAGCAATAACCTATCTGAGATTAAAAAAATATCCATTTTCACGGACGAATGTCGTAGAATGAAAATCGGAATTCTCGGTCCAAGTGTGAATCATAGTTTTAAACAGTTTTCGGTTGATAACGATAATAATATCCGATTTGGCTTAGCAGCAATAAAAGGTTTTGGTGAAAATGCCGCCGATTTCATTATTGAAGAACGTAAGAAGAACGGTCCATTTAACAGCATTTACAACTTCTTTGAGCGAATCGACACATCCATTTTGAACCGTAAAAACATCGAATCCATGGTCTATGCCGGGGTCTTCGATGAATTTAACATTCCCCGAGCGGCCTTTTTCCATAAGGATTCAAAAGACCAAACCTTTATTGATCAGCTTCTTAAATATGCAGCTGCATATCGATCAAACAAAGCTTCTTACAATTCCAGCTTGTTTGGATCGGATATCAGTTTAACAGTGCCACAACCGTCGATTCCGAAAACATCCGAATGGACTAAAAATTTCAAGCTAAGCAGAGAGAAAGAATACATAGGCATGTTTCTCTCAGAACATCCCCTTGACGAATTTCGCCAAGAAATTCTTCATCTTTCAAACGTTGACATTTCAAAGCTTCTAAACCCAGAAGAAATACAAGAAGAAAATCTGTATTTTGCAGGTATGATTATCAATGAAGAAATTGGTACAACAAAAAACAATAAAGCCTTTGCTCGTTATGAAATTGAAGACTATACCGGAACTATTAAATTTACTCTATTTAACCAGAATTATAGAAAGTATGGCACTATCCTTCGCCCCGGAAGTATTGTGTTCATTCATGCCACATTTGAAACACCAACATGGAAACAAGATAACACTACCCCGGAATTAACTATCAAAAATGTTGTTCCTATCGATGAGATTAAAACATCGATTATCAAAAAACTTACATTTAAACTTCCTTTTAGAGATGTAACCGTTGAATTAGCCGACAAACTCATCAGATCGGTCTCCAACGATAGCAGCAACGGCATATTTTTAGAATTAATACTTCTTAACGAAGATGGAGAAGAGGAGGCACATTACATGTCGGACAAAAAATATATTATTGACAAAAATCTCTTGAACATTATCAAAGAATACGAAATTAAGACTATAATCAACTAATTATGGCAAATCTTTTGCTCCATCGAAAATCATTAAAACATTTTCAATAAAATTGCGTTATCATTCAAACTAAATGTAAAACATATGGCTCTAACTTTAACAGAACAGAACTTTGAAAGTCAGGTTATCAGCAGTGGAAAACCTGCAGTTGTTGATTTCTGGGCAGAATGGTGCGGTCCTTGCCGGATGATTGCCCCCATCATTGACGAACTTTATAACGAATACAAGGATTCCGTCGTAATAGGGAAAGTAGATGTTGATGCCTACCCTACCATCGCCACAAAGTATGGAATTCGGAACATCCCAACCATCCTTTTCTTCAAAAATGGCGAATTAGTTGACAAACATGTAGGAGCAGTTCCCAAAAACGTGCTTGAGCAAAAACTCAAAGCTTTGCTCTAACCTATTTTCATCCCCTAAAAAGCCTTCCAATCGTTCATCTTTGAAACATGGGAGGCTTTTTTTATTTACTCATATTCAATTACATAGATAATGAAAAAAAACTATTGCGATGATTTTTTCAATAAAAAGTCAACATAATTTTGGAGGAAGAAAAAAATATACTAACTTTGCATCGCAAAAAACGGAGGTGCCATAGCTCAGTAGGTAGAGCACAGGACTGAAAATCCTGGTGTCCTTGGTTCGATTCCGAGTGGCACCACCTTCATTAGCGACCGATATTTTTCGGTCGTTTTTTTTTTGAAATATTAACAAATCAATAAGAATTCAGGCAACACAAATTTAAATTATTTGCTTTAGCTTTGTGAAAAATTCATTCAAAATGAATGACACCATGCAAAATAAAAAAAATCAACTCTGTACAAAATAAGTGGCATCAACTTAAAATCTTCTACATATGAAAAAAATTATCGCTTCTTTATCGATCTTCCTTTCTACCTTTACTGTTTTTGCTCAAGGTCAGGAAGAATTATCAAAAATTGTTGGACAAATTGCAAATGAACTCGAAGCAAAACACCCGGGATTAAACAAAATTAAGGTTGCTATTCTCGAATTCAGGACTACCGACAATAAACTGACAAAATTTAACCAATACATGCAGGAAGAATTATTTCTTGCTTATAAAAACAGCCGTCGATTTGAGATTATAGATCAAAACGCCGTAAATGATCTTATTCAATCCTTTGGCTGGAAAGCTGAAAAAGCGCGATCATTTGAATATAACGAAAGTTTCAGCAAATATATGTTTGAGCAAATTGGCATTGTCCCCAATGCTATTATTTACGGAACCATTGCTGACAACGATGAAACCATAACCCTAACATCCTACATTGTTCCCAACGGAGTGAAGTCAACCAATTTGATGTCGGTCCAAAAGTTTGCAAGCTCTGAGTTTACAGATAAACTTTTAGGAAAACCCATTCGCGAGCGTAAACCTGCGAAACCGGAAGTGATTGTGGTAGAAAAAGAAGTGGTTGTTGAAAAGGAAGTAATTGTCGAGAAACCTGTAGTTGTTGAAAAAGAAGTTATTGTTGAGAAACCTGTAGTTGTTGAAAAAGAAGTAATTGTGGAAAAACCTGTAGTTGTTGAAAAAGTTGTTGAGCGCCAGCAAGAGCCCCCAAAACAAGATTTTTCGATTTTAAAGGCCACCTTGGGAAATTACCAGTTTGAAATCACATCGGTTGCTCTGATGGGAAATAAAATTGTGATTACAATGATTGTAAAAAACGATACCGAAGATGGCTACATTTATGGCATGGATGCCCGCTTTTTTGATACCGAAGGCAATGAATTTACCAGCGGACAATCCAACAACACTTTGAGAGACCGTAAGTTGTTAAAATCTGTTCCACTAAAAGGTACTATTACATTCCAAGAAGGACAGACAAAAAAAATCAAAAAAATATCGGCGTTGGAAATAAATGTTTATCAATCTTACGGAAACATTTTGGGGACTTTGTTGTTTCACAATGTAGACGTAACCCAATAAATTAAGTAACATAAAAAAGGGGGGCCTTCCCCCTTTTTTTTCTCTTAAAGGCTGTTTAAAACAATGATTCCCCCCCTAAAACCCAAGAAATGTCAGACCCAAAAAAAATTTTATATGTCGATGATGAATTCATTAATCTTGAGCTTTTTAGAGTTCATTTTAAAAACAACTTTTTAGTTTATACCGCAGCTTCGGGAATTGAAGCCCTAAAAATTCTGGAATCTGAATCAATCGATGTGATAATAACCGACTTAAAAATGCCCGGAATGTCGGGAATAGAGCTCATTGAGAATATAAAAAAAAAATCTCCTCAAAAAGTTTGCATGATACTTTCGGCTTATCTCGATAATGCCACCTTTCATGAATATAAAAACACATTAGCTTTTAAACTGATAAGTAAACCATGGAAAAAGCCGGAATTGGAACAAGCCATTATAGAGGCCTTTACTCTTGCTGAAAGCAATACTAGAAGTTGATTAATGAGGTTCATGCTCATTTTTTTCATAAACCACAGTATTTTTCCGGTAAACCGAATTATTAGCAATCTAAAGTTGATACCCACGTTTAATCATCAATATTATTAGTTGTTTCCAAAAGTAAGCCCACACTAATTCGGGATATCGCGGATCTTGATATTTATATTATATTACTTCACAGCTTCTCTACGTTTTTTTTTTAGAAAAGCGCTGATATTGATTTAATTCATTAGCTACCACCCTATAATTTGACATGTGTTTGGAGAACTCGCGGCTGCGTTTCACTTTACTCCTTACAAATATAAGCAACAGGTTAGACAGCCAGCTGTCCAGAATTTAGTATCGATCGCATTCTTGTTTAATCCACGAAAATGTATCAGCGAGAAGTTCTGTTTTAGCCGGTAAAATAGCTGTGCCATCTACCAACCTTTCGTGTAAATTGACTCGATATTGTCCGCCGTTTTTAGTAAAAATGATGGATTTTATGTTCCTTTTCGTCTTTCACTCTTTAGGATTTGTCCCATTCGCTAACGAAGGATTTCCTTTCTTATCAAGATAGTATTTGAATCCAAAATGTAGAAGCGCTTCATTTCCAAATCAGTCATTTCAACATCTTGTTAATATTATAATATAGTTATACCCATACTTGCTTATTTCTGTGGAAAATCAAAAGTGGACTTATCGGAGCAATTTATAAAGTGCTTAATATCTAGTGGTTTAACCGGATAAAAAAAATTATCAAATAACCTTGATTCCTAAAAATAAGTTTTAAATTTGTTATATAAAATCTGTTAATGTTAAACCTCAAACCCAAATCGTTATGAAAAAAATCAATTTCATCACACTGCTTAGTGCTTTCGCATTGATTTTTAGCGGATGCGAGAAGACAGAACCGACCGACATGAAGCTAGACATGTCGAAAAAAGCAACACTGAAAGTTTATTGCTATGCACAGTTGAATCACACACAACAAGGGCTCGAAGCTGTTCCAAACGGCACTCAAGTAATGGTACGTATTGACAATGCCTATTTTAATCCAGCTGCAACAGGCTATTGGACAGCTCATGGATCAATCCAAAACGGAATGGTTGAATTTGAAATTCCGGTAACAAACGCTGGTGTTACTGCCCAAATTAGTGGAATGGAATTTACTTACGATCAAGTTCAAGCCTACGGTAGCGTTAGTAGCACCATTAAAAAAATTTTCCGACACACAGGTGTAGTTACGGAAGGTGGAATAAAACCCAATGAAACAAGGACGGTTGAGATCACCTTCAGCGATATGGGTGCATTTGATAACTTAATTGAAAAAGTATCTAAAAAATTTGCCCTTAAAGCCGAACTCGACATAACCAATACAACTCTAGAATATGTTCCACAAGGAACATCCGTAACTTTCTTTAATGATGGATGGATGGAACAGAAAACGGTTGGATCGCTCGGATATATTGAGATCAACGTTCCCAAAGGAGAAACAATTTACATTCGTTTTGAAGCATCAAAAACGGTTTACGATAGTGGAGGCAACCCAGTTAACAGGAATTATCGTTACCAAACCGGGGTAGGCCCATTCTCTGAATCTTCTCCGATAACAGAAGAGATAAACTGCGGGAACGGAATGCTATGGCAATAACATTAAAACCTGAGAGACTTATGACAAAAAAGATATTTATGCTGGCTATAAGCGCAATGGCTCTTATGGCATCAGCACAAGACGATAATAAGACCGAAAAAATCTATACTCCCCAAACCGGGGATTTCGGCATCGGCTTTGATGGAACTCCCTATTTCAACTACCTTGGGAACATGTTTAACGGTACAACCAATAACACCTTAAACCCGTTCTCCAATACACTTTATTTCCGCTACTTCCTCGAAGAATCTACTGCTTTAAGGGTATTGATACGAATAAACAGTTCAATCAATACCGATCTTTACTATGTTCGTGACGACAACGCCTTCTTTCAGAATCCTCTAAGTCGCGACCAGGTGATTGATACACGTAAAGATGTAAACAATTTTTACGGCTTCAGAGTTGGTATGCAAAAGTTTCGTTCAAAAAACCGCTTTCTTGGCTTTTTTGGAGCTGATCTAAGTTATGCTTATCAAAAAAACAAAACCATTCATGAATATGGCAATGGAATGAACGAACTGAACCCATCTCCTACTACCTACATGGGCACCTTGGCTGTGCGACCACTTGAAATCATTGGAGGAACGGTTAATCATTTTGCCTTAGGAGCTTTTACTGGAGCCGAATACTATTTCATGCCAGGAATGTGTATCGGAACAGAATTTGGACTTGCCTTTACCGTACAATTTGAAGGACAAAGCACCCAAAAAACAGAGCGAATGGTTTTAACCAATCACACAACCGAAATAACCCCATTAGATCCGGGGTCAAGACGTTTTGAGTTAGAATCGTATTACCCATTTTTACACGCGAGTCTCTATTTTATGGTGCATTTTTAGCATAAAAAAGGCGGTTGCTTTGCAACCGCTTTTTTTATCTGAAAACTTGCGTAAGTAAACAAAAGATAAATTCCTGCGACGAGTAGCTATGATTCGAACGATTGGATTGCTTTATCGAATGAAAATGTTCGATATAAAACCCTCGCTATCAATGGAGATGTCGGCCGGTGGTTTGATAATAACAGAAAAACATCAATACCGCTATCGCCCCCCAGTACAAATGTTTTCTTGATTTTTTATAACCTAATCATGCTGCAAGGTTATACCACTACATGTGATCGGGAAATATATCTAAATAGAGTAATTTACAATAGCGATTAGGCTGAAAAATCAATCGTTTTGTTCACGAATTTTACCTTCTCTATAAGCCTTCAGCAAAAATTCCAAATCCTGGATTTGTTTTTCCAATTCTTTCCCAACGTCGGTATCTCTCACTCGCTTACGGTGGGTTACTCGCTCTAAAATAGTTTGGGTGGTGCTGATGTCAACTTCTTCGGTAATTGCTTTTTTTCGCGACTCAAATGGTTTATGGGCTGCTAATATCAATCCATAAGAATTATAGATTAAGGTATAACCTGCTATTCCGGTAACAGATTGATAAGCTTTGGCCATTCCTCCGTCAATAACAATTAATTTTCCATTAGCTTTAACAGGACTTTCACCACGTTTCCATTTCACAGGGGTATGGCCATTTACAATATGGCTTGTTGAAGGATCGAGTCCGAATTCTTCAAGAATCTTGTTGCAAATCTCTTCATTATCGCGCAGGGTGAAATAAGGATTTTTTTCTTCTTCGTGAGTGGCTTTATCTTCAATAAGATACATTTCAAAGGTTGCCATTTTCTTTTTCCCGAACAAGGGGGAATTAGGACCTTGCCATAAATACCAAAAATAATCAAGCTCATAGGAGTTTGGTAATCCAAGTTTTTTATTGGCATTGGCTCGTCGTACAATTTCTTCCAATTTATCAATTAAGGCTTTCCCACTGTATTTTTTGTCAAAAATCTGCAATGCACGGAACGAACCATCTTCATTTAAAGGAATACAACCGTGATAAAGCAGGTTTGAATTAAAGGTTAAATACATGCTACCTTTATCGAACAAAAATTGCACGTGACGTTGCAGTTTTTCGGAAGATAAGAACGATGATTGCAATTTTTCCATCACTTTCCGCTCACCTTCAGTCAAAGCATAAGGATTTTTAGGATCGACCGTTGGGAAGTAAGAATCCTTCAAAGGATAATGTTTCCCATCGATTTCAACCGTTCCCTTTTCAAAATCGATACGATGTAGCCGTTTAATCGATTGCATATCAAAACTAGGATTACGGTCGATGATTTCGGCATCGAGTTTCCACTGAATGATGCTTATGGCTTTATGCATACGCCGAATAAGCATTTCCTGTTGCTCGGGATAATTGGTTGTTGTTTTTGGTTTATAGGGCTCGCAAGGATCGTTCCCGTAAACTTCCATTGCAAAGGTTGCCAGTGGCAGTAGATTTATTCCGTAGTTTTCTTCAATGGTTGACAAATTATCGTAACGTCCCGCCATTCGAATAACCGAAGCGATACATGCTTGGCTTCCAATCGCTGCTCCCATCCATAAAATATCGTGGTTTCCCCATTGAAAATCTACATCGCGATACTGCATCAGGGTATCGAGAATTATATCGGGACTTGGTCCGCGATCGAAGATATCGCCTACAATGTGTAAGCGATCGATGGTCAGTCGACGTATTAAAACGCATATTTCATAAATGAATGCCTCGGCACGCTTCGTTTCAATGATGGCATTGATAATGGCATTGTAGTATTCCGATTTATTGGGATCAGAATCGCGTTCATGAAGCAATTCTTCAATAATATAGGCAAAATCGGGCGGAAGAAGTTTCCTGACTTTCGAGCGGGTGTATTTACTGCTTGCATTTCGACACACTTCCACCAGTCGGTGTAGCGTCACCCGAAACCATTCTTCAGGGTCGTTTTCGGTTCGAAGAATGAGTTGAAGTTTCTCCTTGGGATAGTAGATAAGTGTGGCTAATTGCGATTTTTCACTTTGTCGTAAGTTGTCTTTGAAAACATCGTTTATTTTGCGTTTGATGACTCCCGAAGCATTATTTAAAATATGAATAAACGCTTCATATTCACCATGAATATCAGAAATAAAATGTTCCGTACCTTTCGGTAAATTGAGAATTGCCCGAAGATTTATGATTTCGGTACTAGCTTTTTGAATAGTAGGATATCGCTGCGCAAGCGATTTTAGGAATCGAATTTCAATATCGGTCATAGTGGTGTGCGTGTTTTCATTGCAAATTTATAGGTATTGTTCAATTTTGCAAACGTTTGATATGGGGTTTTCCGGAAAACAATAAATTGAAAATAGTCATTTTCAAAAATTTTTGTCGTGGAGAATTTGGTTTATTTTTTTTTATTTTTGCCGGTAAGTCACCCATTTTAATTTATCCGCTATGAAACGACACATTTTTTTTGTAATAGCCGCAATTGGTCTATCGATTGTTGCTTTTGGGCAGCGACTTCCCAATGTGGAGCTGAAAACCCTCCAAGGGAAGATACTATCCACTTCCAGCATTGAAAACAACGGAAAGCCTATACTAATAAGTTTCTGGGCAACGTTTTGTAAACCATGCATCAAAGAATTAAACGCATTGAACGACAACTATCCCGATTGGAAAAAAGAAACCGGCGTTAGAATTATTGCCGTTTCTACTGACGATTCCCGAAGTATGGCCAGAGTAGCGCCATTTGTGGCATCAAACGGTTGGACTTTTGATGTTTATTGCGACCCAAACAGCGATTTTAAGCGTGCAATGAATGTAGTGAATATCCCTCATATGTTTCTCATCGACGGTAAAGGCAACATTGTGTGGCAACACAACAGCTATGTTGATGGCGACGAAGTGGTTATATATCAAAAAATCAAGGAATTAATAAAATAACCGAACGATACAACATTTTTTCAATACTTAGCAATGATTCATCATGACATGGATACAAAAGACTAAAATATTAGTCGCAGCCTTGGCTTTGATGTTTTGGAACATGGCATCGGCTCAAGAAGACGAAAAGGGATATGTCTCCGGCAATTTTCAGGTTGATGGTCAAACATATCGCAAAGATTCATTGACCGGCGCCGAAGATGTTCCTGAGCAGATGCTAATCAATGCATTCGGAAATCTCCGGTACACCTACGGAAAACTTACTGCAGGTTTACGGTTTGAAGCCTATTTAAACACTCTGCAAGGCATATCAAAAAATTACGATGGAACAGGTATTCCTTATAAATACTTCACCTACCGAAACGAAGAATTAGAGTTCACTGTTGGGAATTTTTACGAGCAATTCGGCACTGGAGTGTCACTTCGCGCTTATGAAGACAAAATGTTGGGGATCGACAATGCCTTTGAAGGAGTTTTGACACGCTACAATCCGGTGCAAGGAATCTTTCTGAAAGGATTGGTTGGTAAGCAGAGAAACTATTTTTCGTTAGGTCCGGGAATTGTTCGTGGTATCGATGGAGAAATGAACCTTAATGAAACCTTTCGGCTCGACAGCTTAACCACTCAAATTATTATTGGCGGCAGTTTTGTTTCAAAATATCAACCCGATCGAAATCCTACGCTCATTTTGCCGGAAAACGTTTCCCTTGCAGCTTCCCGATTGAACCTACAACACAATGGATTTAGCCTGCAAACGGAATACGCTTACAAAATTAACGACCCATCTGCCGATAACCTTAATAATTACCAGCCCGGGCAAGTTCTAATAAGCGACCTTTCTTACAATACAAGCCACTACGGTGTTCTTGTGGGTTTTAAATGGATTAACAACATGAGTTTTCGTTCCGATAGGGCAGCTCAAGAAAACCAATTATTAATCAACTACTTACCATCAATAACCCGAAATCATGTTTATAGCCTGGCAGCCATGTATCCATATGCTACCCAGCTAAATGGTGAAGCCGGGGTAAAAGGCGAAATTTTCTATCGGTTTCAGCGTGAAACTTTTCTTGGCGGGAAATATGGAACTTTAGTAACCATAAGTTACAGCCGCGTAAACAACATCGACACAACTAATCTTCCAATGTGGGATTCGGTACATCCCCACCCGGATCATTACAAAACAAAATTCTTAAGCGTAGGCGATACACGCTATTTTGAGGACTTTGCGATTGAAATCCAAAAAAAGATTTCACCCAATCTCAACTCTACTTGGCAACTTCAATACACAGCCTACAATAAAAAAGTTCTCGAGGGAAAAGACGGAATGATTGAAGCTCTTATTGCCATCGCGGACATCACCTATAAATTTAGGCCACAGCATAGTTTACGCACAGAATTTCAATATTTGAATACAAAGCAAGATCATGGCGACTGGTTTTCGGGTACTCTTGAATATACCGTATCTCCACACTTTTTTGTTGCAATTGTTGACCAGTACAATTTTGGCAATCCAGAAGCCGACCGCCAACTCCATTACTACATGGTTCGCGGGGGCTACACGCGAGGTGCCAATCGTATTCAGGTTGGCTATGGTCGCCAACGAATGGGTGTAATATGCATTGGTGGTGTTTGCAGGATAGTTCCCGCAAGCACCGGTTTTAATTTCTCAATTTCAAGTACTTTTTAAACACACGATATCATGAAAAGTCATATCGTAATATATTTTTGCCTACTAATATTCGTTGTGTCTGCTTGTAATATTATTGACGGAAATCCTTACCAGAGCAACAACAATGGAGGGAACAACAACGCCGATACGCTGAAACGAGTTCTTTTGCTTGAGTTTACAGGGCATAAATGTCCCAATTGCCCTGCAGGCCACGAACAAATTAACAGCTTAAAAAATCTGTATGGCGATCGTTTCATCCCGATAGCAATCCATGCAGGATATTATGCCACAACCTCAGCCTCGTATCCAACCGACTTTAGAACAACTTTTGGAACCGAACTTCACAACTTATTCAATCCTACCTCTTACCCTATCGGATTGGTTGATGCTTTAAAAAGAGAGCGTCTGCAAACTCATGGATATTGGAGTGAGTCGGTTTCAGAAAAAATCACCACATCGTCGGATATTGCTATAAAAATTCTGGAGCAAATCAATGAAGATAGCATTCACATGTCGGTGGAACTAAAATTGGTAAAACCCAACCAAAGCTATGAATCGCTCAGGCTATATGCGATGCTGTTGGAAGATTCCATCGTTAGCCGACAAAGCAACGGTTCAACAGTAATCGAGAATTATGTTCACAATCATGTCTTACGCCATGGGTTTACAAGCCATTTAGGAAATTCGTTCGTATTTGACCAAAATTCACAGTACAATGCTACCTTTAAAGTTGCTTTGAATCCTCAGTGGCGTTATTCCAAACTTAAGCTTGTAGCATTTGTTGCTAATCAAAACGACGAAGTTGTTCAAGCTAATTCGAAGCATATAAGGTCAACTTACTAAAACATACGTCTGAAAACAACATAAAATCTAAAATCATGAAAAAAACACTATTGGTCATATCAATTTTTTCCCTTTGGATCGGAATATCCTCAGCCCAAAACGTAAGATTTTACTCTACACGCAACGAGTTGTTGCCACAAAATGCCGAATACACTGTTTCTAATGCCGTTGGGATTGATTTTGTTCAAGCACATTTCAAAGTTAAAAATGAAGGATCTGCCCCAATTTCTGTTAAAGTACGAAAACAAGAGCTACAAATCCATGGCACGTCAACATGTTCGTTCTGCTGGGTAAGTTGTTATCCTCCAAATGTAACTGAAAGTGAATTTGCCATGACCATCCCGGCCGGTGGATTTGGAGAATCTACCTTAGACGCTGATTTTTCTCCAGACGTAAATAATCCGGGGGCATCACGTATTGCCTTCACTGCGTTCAACGTTGCCAACCCCAACGACACTGCACGCGTAATTATGATTTTTGACATGTACACCGGACTCGAAAACAATTCCGCAAAAACTGTCCGTATTTATCCCAATCCCGTTGCTGATCGTTTGTTTATTGATAATTTAAATGGTGGCAAGGTTGAAATTTTCAACACTGTTGGACAAAA
>DAOTAV010000031.1:0-16761 GCA_035382785.1 Salinivirgaceae bacterium
GCAATGGATCTCAACATAAAACGGATTTTCCATAGCTACCTCCCGAAGTTTTATTCTTGTTTTTTGGTGTCTTTATAAGACTCTATAATAGAATTAAGCATTCGTTCGGTTTCGGAAGCTCCTTCGCCTAGCAAAAAGGCTATTTCCTGAATCAATTTCAGGTTTTTATCTATAACCTCGTTAACCCTGTTAATAACTTCTTCTTTTCTGACTTCGGGAACGTACATGTCTCGAATTATTGCCCCCACAATTTTTCCGGGAGTGATGGGAAATATTGAAATGTTTAATAACCCTTCTCCAAGGTGAATATCTTTATTTTGTACTGCCACATTGTTTTCAATAACATAATTGAAAAAGTTGTAAACATGCTGTGGCAGTAGCGCCTTAAGATCGGCTCCGATAAGACCGGGAACAATTTCTGCAATATCGGCGGCATCTTGACCTAGGAGATTGATGAAACTTTGATTCGATTGAACAATTTTCAGGTTTTCGTCCACTATTACAACTCCTGTGGGTAATTTATTAAGGAGACCCGAAGTAATTTTTCTAGCTTCTTCGAAAGCTTCCCGTTCGCGACGGGTTTGTTGCTCGGCTTCATTGAGCGACTTGAGCGTGTTATCGAGTTTTTCGTTCGCTGCTCGTAAACGACGTTCATATTTGTTTTTGCTTTGAACCATATAGGTGTGACACATATCTATGGTAGCCAAACCATTGGCGACAGCCACGGCTAAATCTCTACAAGAGTTATAGCCACAAGCACCACACGCACTTTGCTTATCATAACTGTCTTTTCCCATCTGAAGTAATATTTCAGTAATTTGTTCTTCGGATGGTTCGGAAAGTCGCATATCTCGATTCTGAAAGGTTCGACTGAAATCGAGTTTAATAAATTCCTCAATATCTTGATCCCATTGCTCTTTGCTCCAAGTTGCCAGTCTTTTCTTTGTGTAGGCAATAACCAACGACCTGCGTAAAAATTTTTGTCCTCCCGGACTTGTGCCCGGCCCCATGATACAATTGCCGTCGCAATAAAACAAATCGAGATGTTGCTTTAACAAATTAAATTGTTCAAACTCTTTTAATGCTTTTAGAACATTGGCTTTCCCATCGGCAGCAATAAGTTGCCCCGACAATAGATCTTCGTTAATTCCAACACTTTGAAACATTCCCCGACTGATTGGGAACAAATTTCCCTTTCCCCCGAATGGCGGATCGAAGTCGGAAAATTCCACATTGTTTTCAGTTATACCAACCTCAGCGAACATTTGACGCAACTCTCTATAAGTCAATACAATATCTACCCGTTTATCGCCCTCATATCGCATGGCTTCGCCTTTTGCTGCTGTGCAAGGCCCAATAAACACAACTTTTACATCGGTGCCATATTTTTTATGTACCACCATGGCAGAAGCTACCATTGGCGAAACTAAAGGAGCCATATTTTCGATAAGTAAAGGATGATAGAGTTCAACGTAATTAACTACCGCCGGACAGTTACTTGTGATAAAATATTTTCCCTTAAAATTTTCGAACAATTCCCGATACTTCATTGCAATTAAATCGGCACCAAAGCTTACTTCGCACACATAGGTAAAACCAAGGGCTTTGATCATTCCAACAAAATTGGTATAATCTGTTATATCATGAAACTCTCCTGAAATACTCGGCCCACAAATAGCTGCCACTTTAGCTCCCGATTTTATAAGGTTTTTTACCTCTCTTTTTGCGTCCAAATCTTTAATTGCATAATATGGACAAACGCTTAGACAACTTCCACAGCCTATGCATCGTTCGGGAATTATTTGGGCTGTTTTATCGTTGGCCTTGATAGCATAAGCCGGACAAACTCGTATGCACGCATAGCATAGCTTACATCTCTCAGGCCTGACTTTGACTACTTCCATATCTTTGGTTTCTTTTTTTCAAGTGAATGTTTTCAAAAACAAAATAATAGATCAAAAAAAATATGTCAATAATAGCCGTAAAACTCATCGTTTAAAATATCAATAACGTTCATTGAATCAACATTTTCATAAATTTTTTGATTGATTTTTAAAATGGGACCTTTTGAACATTGCCCAAAACAGTGCCCTCCCTTAAACTGCACATATTGCGATAAGTTGTGTTCTTTAATGAAATTGTTAATCACTTGTAGTGTCTTTTTGTTTCCACGAGCAAAACAAGAACTTCCCAAACAAATAATAATCTCTTTTTTCTCCAGCATAACAGTCTTGTGTTTTTTTTGAATTCAAATATAACCATCTTGGTCTATAATTTGACTGATATTAGTCAGTTTTTTTTACCTCTCGGTTTTAACTAATTTTGCGCAAAAAACGATGAACTTCGACTTCAACGACGCTATATGTGCTATTTCAACTCCTCCCGGAAGCGGAGCTATTGCAATAGTGCGATTATCGGGCAAAAAAATTCTACCTATCGTTTCCAAAATATTTTTTGATAAAGATTCACACCTTCCCAAAGAACTTAAACCACGAAAAGCAACTTTTGGTATCATACGGCATTCTGACGAAATCATCGACGAAGTGATTTCAACCTATTTCCCTGCCCCGGGTTCATACACAGGTCAGGACGTTATTGAAATCGCCTGTCACGGATCGACCTATATTCAGCGAAAAATAATGGAAACGCTCATAGAGTTAGGTTGTCGGACGGCTCTTCCGGGCGAATTTACTATGCGAGCATTTCTTAACAGAAAAATCGATCTTACCCAGGCCGAAAGCATTGCAAACCTTATCAATGCTCGCAACGCAACTGCCCATCGGATAGCCATGTCACAAATGAAAGGTTCGTTTTCAAAACGTATTAACACTTTATCCGACAAATTACTTAACCTTCTTTCCTTGGTTGAACTTGAGCTCGATTTTGGAGATGAAGATGTAGAGTTTGCCCAACGAGACCAGCTTCGCAATCTTCTTCAGGAAATTGAATTGGAAACCCGACGACTTTATGAATCTTATCGTTTAGGTCAAACCATAAAAAATGGCATTCCGGTTGCCATTGTAGGTCATCCAAACGCAGGAAAATCCACACTTCTGAATCAACTTTTACAAGAAGAACGCGCTATTGTCAGCGAAATTCCCGGCACAACACGAGATGCCATTGAAGACACCATAACTTTCAGAAACGTTGAATTCCGATTCATTGACACTGCCGGAATTCGTCAATCATCAGATCATGTGGAGAAGATTGGAATAGCCCGTTCGCTAGAAAAAATCGAAACAGCATGGATTATTCTTTTCCTGTTTGATTGCACTGAAAACATCAAAACTATTATCGAAACCTTTGAGCAAGTCACAGATAAAATCCAAAAAGACCAGAGATTGATCCTTATTGCCAACAAAATTGACTTGGTTCTCCCGGAGCAACAAGCACAAATTTTCTCAGAATTCACAGCGAAAACTGGAATCAACAATGCTCAAATGATTTCGATCTCAGCCAAAACCGACCAAAATATCGATCTTTTGATCAACAAGCTTGAAGAAATTGCCCGCGAATTGCTACCCGAAGAAGGAGATGTAATTGTCAGCAATACAAGACAATACGAACTGCTGCATAGAATCCTGCAATCACTGAGCGACTGTAAAAATGCGTTAGACAACAACCGTACAAGCGAAATTCTGGCCTTCGAGTTGCGGCAAGTACAACATCTAATGGGGGAACTTACCGGAACAGTAATAACGGCTGATATGGTACTTGGCAATATTTTCCAAAACTTTTGCATTGGCAAATAAACTTCTGAACCGTGAAACTTATTGAATACTTAAAAAACCGCACAAAAAAACGCTCAAAATTGAGCCTTATCATCGACGGCATTCTTATACTGCTGATTATCATCATGATATTTCCATCGCTTCGGAGGGATTATGGGAATTATCTGGTTAGATTATTTATGACCGCACCTTCCGTCAATGAAAGCATCTCGATTCCTCTTTCCGAAAGAGATCGTTCCCTAAAACTTCTTACTCCTGATGGAAAAACAATTGTTCTTCAAGAATATCTGGATAAACCGATATTTTTCACATGGTGGGCATCCTGGTGTCACCATTGCATAGCCGAAATGAAACAATTGGAAAAGCTGAACGAAAAAATGGGAAATCGCATCCACATTCTTGTTGTATCGCCCGAGAACAGAAAGAATGCTCTCGAATATTTACAAAAACAGAATAGCAACATTCCATTATACAGTATAATTTCCGGATCTCCTGAAAAACTTGAAACCCGAACACTACCGACCACATTTGTCATTGATAAGCGAGGGAACATACGCTTCCATAAAACCGGTGCAAAAAAATGGCTTTCCAACGAGTTTCTAAATTTTTTACAAAAGCTCGATGACATGGAATAGCTATTAAAAATGACAAACAAATCTGTGTGTAAATAAATTTCGACGAAAAACAATAACTTTGCTGAAAAAATTATCATGAGCCTTAAAGCAGTTATAAAAGACAAGATTTTTTGGAAACATCTTGGCCTAGCCATTCTAAGTGCCATTGTATTTCTCTGGTTGGTCTATTTATCGCTGAAAATCTTTACCCATCATGGTCGCACTTATCGGGTTCCCGACTTTAGCGGATTAATGTTTGACGAAGCTCAAATTTTAGCTAAGCACCACAAACTTGAAATTGTATTAAACGATTCAACATACAATCCGGGACATAAACCAGGAACCATCATTTCACAAAAACCCATACCCGACGAGAAAGTAAAAAAAGGACGCCGGGTATTTGTTACCATCAACGCGTTCTCAACACCCAAGGTTCCCATGCCCAATGTCACCGGAGTATCGTTCCGACAAGCTCAGGTTTCACTCGAATTAGCCGGATTGACAGTTGGAAGACTTATTTATGAACCCGATCCAATGAAAAATTACGTTCTCGATCAACGATACAAAGGACAACAAATTTTGCCCGGAACACCCATTGAAAAAGGACAAGCCGTGGATCTGATTCTGGGGCAAGGTTATGGCGATGTCTCCACCACCATCCCTGATATCATAGGAATGACTTTTCAAGAAGCGAAGAAAGTTCTTCAATCCGAATACATCAACATAGGAAAAGTTACTTACGATAAAACCGTAAAAACATTTGCCGACTCAACCAACGCTCGTGTTTTCCGACAATATCCACCAGCGGGACGCACGATACGAATTGGGAATATCATAGATCTGTGGCTCACTTTAAATGATATTGAACAAACAGAAGGTAGCAATTAAACAATTTTTCAATCCTTAAAACGTTTTGCAGCTAAAAAAAAATCTCATGGCAAAAAATATCTTGCCCTTTGTATCGCTTCTATTGGTGGTTCATATATCAAAGGCTCAGGAATATCTGACAGGTATAACCACTTTCCCCGCTATAAAAAATTTGACACAACAAGCATCTTCCTACGCTAAAGACACAAATAGCCTTGAGCTTCCTTTTATCGATGATTTCTCCGAATTGTCAGTTTTCCCTAACCAGGCAAAATGGAGCGATTCCACCGCATACATCAACCATCATCTTTTACAATCGGCCATTAGCATTGGTGTGGCCACACTCGATGGTATGGACAGCCACGGAAACCTTTATCCGCTTTCTTTCGGTGAATTCTATCGTAAAGGCGATTCCTTAACTTCTCGGCCGATCAATTTAAGTCAACTCTCCCCAAGCGATTCTATTTATCTTAGCTTCTTCTATCTGCCGGGAGGATTGGCCGATAAACCTGAAACCGGCGACAGTTTGCTTGTTGACTTTTGGGATGGTCAAACATGGGAAAATCTTTGGAAAGTTCCGGGACAAAATAACTCTCAGTGGCAACAAGTGTTGCTACCCGTGGCCAATCAAAAATATTTCACCAATCAATTTCGCTTTCGATTCCGCAATATTGTAAGCCCATCAGGAGGAGGCATCGTGGCAACCAACTGCGATTTTTGGCATATCGACTATGTTAGACTCGATAAAAACCGAAATCAGAACGATACTATAGTGCGGGATGTTTCTATCACGCGTCCACCAAACGCCACATTGAACCAATTCAATTCAATACCATGGCGACATTATCAAAACTATTTTTTCTTAACCTATGGAAGTGTTGATTTCTATTTTACCAACCACGACAATGTTAACAATCAAAACGTTACAAGCTATTACAAGGTTTCAAAACTTAATGACACATACAGCGATAGTGTTTTGATTGGAGCCATGAATTGTGAAGCTTTTGAAAAAGTTGAGTTTTCAGCCCCCATCAATCGAAACTTATATCCATTAAACGATCAAGATTCGAGCAGTTTTCTTCTTGAAACCAAAATTATAACATCATCCAGCTATCCAATAGCCAATAAAGTTGGTAAACGTCTTCATAACTTTTCGAACTACTACGCCTACGACGATGGAACCGCCGAAAACGGCTACGACCTGAATCAAGCCGGCAATCGTGTGGCGGTTTTCTTCAATATGTATATGGAGGATTCGTTACGAGGTGTTTACATCTATTTTAATCCTACGAACGATTCACTTTATGCAGTCAATTATTTTAGCATTTGTGTTTGGGAAGATAACGGAGGTATTCCCGGGAATTTGATCTACCAAAAGAATGGATGCACACCAAAATTTGACAATCACGGACAATTTGCAAAATATCTTTTTGATTCAGCCATTTATGTGCCAAGAAAATTTTTCATAGGCTATCAGAAAAATACTAACCAATTCATGAGTGTTGGAGTTGATATGAGCACGCAATTGTCGCAACGAAATTTCTACAATCTTGGTCAACAATGGGTTGCATCCTCGATAAACAGAGCATTAATGATTCGTCCTATAGTCTCCAGAAAACTATTGGTAGGAATTTCACAAATTGCTGTGGATGAATGCCCTGAGCCTTACCCAAACCCGGCTTCCAACGAAATCATCATTCGATATCCCGATCCCATAAAAAAATGGCAAATTACCCTTTTCGATTTAACCGGTAAAGTTCAATTCAATGCCATCCGTCCCGAAAAAATCGATTGTCAAAACCTGCCCGATGGATTATTTATACTTCGTTTCACGGAAGGACGAGAAACCTATACCCGAAAAATAATGATACAGCGCTAATTATGGATGAATTTTTTGACGATTCGGAATTCGATATCAATGAAACAGAAAGCCAAGAACTCCACGAACATCATCGGTTTGTTGTAGATCCTGGACAAGGTCTGATGCGTATTGATAAATATCTCGACGATCGAATCACCAACGCCAGTAGAACTAAAATTCAATCAGCAGCCGACGCCGGAAACATTCTGGTCAACGGAAATCCTGTCAAATCAAACTATAAAGTGAAACCTGGCGATATTATCCAGGTGATGATGACCTATCCTCCGCGACAAATTGAAATTGTCCCGGAAAATATTCCACTCGACATCGTGTATGAAGATCCTTATTTGATAGTGATCAACAAACCTCCGGGAATGGTGGTGCATCCAAGCTACGGACACTATAGCGGCACCCTTGTGAATGCTTTGGCCTATCATCTTCGCGATAACGAGTTGTTTAACAAAAACGATCCACGTCCGGGATTAGTTCATCGAATCGATAAAGACACTTCAGGATTGATTTTGATAGCCAAAACCGAACAGGCAAAAATGAACCTGGCGCGTCAGTTTTCAGAACACACAACCCGGCGACTCTATCACGCATTGGTTTGGGGTTCTTTTTCCGAGAAAGAAGGAACAGTGGTTGGGAATATCGGACGGAATCCTAAAAATCGAAAGGTAATGTACGTTTTTGAAGATCCCACCATTGGGAAGCACGCCATAACCCATTACCGGGTTTTAGAAGATTTTGGCTACGTCTCGCTTATAGAATGTTGCCTTGAAACCGGGCGAACTCACCAAATCAGAGCGCATATGCAATATTTGAAACACCCCTTATTTAACGATAGCGACTATGGTGGCGATCAAATCCTAAAAGGAACGACATTTGCAAAATACAAACAGTTTGTTCAGAATTGTTTTAACCTTTGCTCCCGACAAGCATTACATGCCAAAACTCTGGGATTCAGACATCCGCATACCAACGTCGAAATGGATTTTGAATCGCCATGGCCAGAAGATTTTGCGCAGCTAATAGAAAAATGGCGTCACTATTTGGCATATCGCAATAACAACGACTGGCTTAACGATGACTAAATGAGCTTTGGAAAGCTAACGGAAAAAATCTAACTTTGCGGACCCTAAAACTACAGATCATGATAGAATTGTACAAAAAAGAAGTTTCAGGCTTTTTCAGCTCGCTCACCGGCTACATCGTGGTAGTCATATTCCTGCTGACAACCGGACTCTTTTTGTGGGTTTTACCCGGCGATCTGAATTTACCCGACAACGGATACGCTCATTTAGCCCCTCTCTTTGCAATCGCTCCATGGATTTTTCTTTTCTTGACTCCGGCTGTTACTATGAAACTTTTCAGCGAAGAAAAGAAATCGGGAACAATCCATCTCTTATGGACTAAACCAATTACTGACCTTCAAATTGTTTTGGCAAAATATTTTGCCGGTTTAAGCATAGTTCTCATTTCGTTATTACCAACCCTAATTTACTATTATAGCGTTTCACGGTTGGCTTCACCTGTCGGAAACGTTGATCACGGAGCAACAATAGGTTCATACCTGGGTTTATTTTTTCTAGCCGCCATATATGTTGCCATCGGTACTTTTGCTTCGTCGCTAACAAAAAATCAAATCATTTCGTTTCTCATTGCCCTCACCCTCTCATTCTTCCTTTACACCGGATTCGACAGTTTGGGAACCCTAACCGGAAGTTATGAAATCGGATATTTTCTCCGGCAAATTGGCATTAACGAACATTATCGCTCCATAAGTCGCGGAGTTATTGATTCCCGTGATTTAATCTACTTTATTTCAATGGTAGCACTTTTTATTGCTGCAACCCGAACCAAACTTCAAAGCCGTAAGTGGTAACAAAATCGACAACACTATGGATAAAAAACGAAATAAACGGTATCAAATCACTCAATTCATTGCCTTCGTCGTAATATTAATCGCTGTTGCCTTCATCTCAAACAGACTATTCTTTCGTATCGACCTAACCGAAGACAAACGCTTTTCGATCAACACATTAACCAAGGAACAAATCAACAATCTGGAAGATATCGTTTTTTTCAAAGTGTATATTGACGGTGAATTACCCGCCGACTTTAAGGAACTACGACAAAGCGTTCTCGACCTGTTAAACGAATTGCGAGCCATATCTCCTTTAAAAATCCACTACGAGTTTGTTAATCCGTCAGAAAATCCCGACCCATCAGTACGTCGTGATGTTTACCTCGATCTGATTCGAAAAGGACTTCAACCCTATACTATTCGCACCGAAACCAAAGACGGAGTTGTAGAGAAATATGTTTTCCCCGGTCTTTCGATAAACTATCGAGAAAAGCAAATATTTGTCAATTTATTCTCCAATAGCTCCGAGAATCCCAACATACCGCTTGAACAACTGGTAAACGAAGCCAAAGAAAAGCTTGAATACAGCGTATTAAACGCCGTTAAAAATATCACTACAATCGAAGCCAAAAAAATTGCCATTATTCAAGGCTGGGGTGGGCTCAAAGAAATTGAAACCCATGATGCTGCCTATTCGTTGGCTGAAATGTATCGTGTAGCTTATTTGGAACTCAACGAGCGAATTTTTTCACTGCAAGACACTTTGGCAAAACCCAAATTTGATGCGATCATCATCGCTAAACCCTACGAAAGAATATCCGACCGGAACAAGTATTTGATTGATCAATATATCATGAACGGCGGAAAAGTCTTGTGGTTACTCGATTATGTTGATGTTAACATGGATAGCCTCTCGCGTTCACGAACCACCACAGCCATGCCCATAGGACGGAATCTAAACTTGGACGATATGCTATTCAAGTACGGAGTAAGGGTAAATTCCAATATCATACAAGATTTGCAAGCAGCTCCCATTCCTGTAAACACCGCTCCGGCGGGTGCCGAACCTCGTTTTTCACCCGTTAAATGGGTCTATTTCCCGGTTGTGATTCCCCGGGGAAATCATCCAATTACTGCCCGTGTTGATCGAATCAAGCTGGAATTTCCGGGCACCATCGATACAGTCGGAACATCAACAAACATAAAGAAAACCATCCTTTTAACCTCTAGCGAATACGCTCGTCCCATTCCGACTCCCGCATTAATCGACCTGAACATCATCAATGAACGCCCCAACCCCGCTGCCTTTAAAAATGTTGAACTGCCTATTGCCGTTCTGCTTGAAGGTCAATTTGAATCGGTATTTAAAAACCGTTTAGTTGATGAGTTCACGCAAAATAAAATTTTCCGCTACAAAGAGATCTCAAAACCTACTGCAATGTTAATTGTGGCCGATGGTGATATCATAAAAAATTATTATTCACGAATCGATAAAAATCTCGTACCCTATCCGCTGGGAGCCGATAAGTGGTTTAAAGACATATATTACAACGGCAATCGAGAATTCATCCTCAACGCCGTCAATTATCTGGTAGGCGATCACGAACTCATTGTTTTGCGCGGACGCAAGCTTAAAATCCGATTGCTCGACCGAACCAAAATCATGAAAGAGCGAAGTAATTGGCAAATAATCAACGTAGTTTTTCCTCCACTGATTATCATCCTTCTCGGAATATTCTACAACATCTACCGTCATCGAAAATATTCACGTTAAAACAATTAAATCATGTTAACCCGACTTAAACCATATTTCATCATTGCCGGTATCCTCATCGGCATTATAGTAGTTGCACAATTTTTACCATCCGGAAGATCTCGCCTTGTTGACCTTTTGCAATTCAACAATCGAAGCACAATGAAAGCTTTCAGCGAATTCCACATCCGTGATACAGCATCCATTAGCAAAATTTTTATGGTTGACAAACAAAATCGGTCAATCACGCTTCAACGATCAGGGGCAACCTGGAAAGTAATGAGCGAGGGACAGGAATTTCCTGCACGCATGGATGCCGTTAAACTACTTTTATATACCCTGCACACGATGCGGGTAAAAATGCCCGTTGCCATTTCGGCCCAAGAAGAAATTTTGCGTAGGATGTCCGGTCGATCAATTAAAGTAGAAATCTATTCCCCAAAACGCCACATCAAGACCTTTTTTGTAGGCGGAGTAACTCAAGATAATTTGGGCACTTATATGCTTCTTGAAGGAGCAGAGGTTCCATTTGTTGTGGAAATTCCCGGTTTCAGAGGATTTATTGCGAGTCGATTTTCAACCGATATTATGAATTGGCGTAGTAATGTCCTTTTTGGTGAGCATCATGAAACTATTAAAAAAGTAGATATCAGCTATCCCGAAAATCCCAAAGCTGGATTCTGCGTGACTCAGACTCAACCCAAACAATATAAACTCTATGATTCCAACGGGAAGCCTGCTCTTCAGTTTGATACATTAGCCGTTAAGGGATTCATGGAGCAATTCGATGTAGCACACTTCGATCGGTTTGTAACCCTAAAAACCGAACAAGAGCGCGACAGTATCCTCAAATCGAAACCGACAATAATTATTAAATTGCTTGATAAGCGCGATAGCCTACAAATTTACACTTTCTACAAAATTCCGGAAATCACTGAAGAAATCTCTCCCGGAGCCTCATTTTATCCACAAAGCATGTGGGCTTTTAATAATGCCGGCGACTGGGTAATAATCCAAACCTATACCTATCTTTTAGTATTCCGTCATTTATCTGATTTTAAACCCACTTTTAATTAAAAACCTAAAAATCAGACAATTAACCAGTCAATTAAAGACAATAAAAAGGTTTTAAATTCTGAGCAGTTACACCAAAAAAATATTACCTTTGCAATCACTAAAAATTTGGCACTAAAAAAACAAACTACTGAATATCAATTAAATGAAATAAAAAACTAAAAAACTGAATCATATGAAATTCGTAATCTCAAGTGTCGATTTACTCAACCAACTCCAGTCTGCAGGCAAAGTCATTAAACCGAAGAACACCTTACATGCATTAGATTGTTTCTTATTTTCGCTATCCAACAAAAAACTAACAATCACTGCATCAGACTTGGATACCACCATCACTGTATATCTTGATTTGGATATAGCTGAAGGGGAAGGAAAAATCGGTATCGATGCCAGACGCCTCATAAGCACATTAAAAGAATTTAATGAACCCTTGACTTTTGATATTAACACCGACAACAACTCGGTGGAAATTATCTCAACGAACGGAAAATACAGTTTAGTAGGCATTAGTGGCGATGAATATCCTGAGGTTCCCACCATAAACGAAGATTCTGAACAAAAAATAACTCTAACGGCTGAAACCCTTTTAACCACAATTTCCCGAACGATTTTTGCCACTTCAAATGATATAAACCGCATCATTTTCGGAGGTATTTATTTTGGTTTTGAAAAGGAGAAAATGGTAGCAGCCGCAACCGATGCAACCATCCTAGTACGATATCGGAGAAAAGACATCACAACCGACACCCCGAGCAACTTTATTCTGCCAAATAAACCCGCCGGCTTATTGAAAGCAGTTCTTCCGAAAGACGATACTTCCGTTGAAATCATTTTCGACAATAAAATCGCCCAAATACGTTTTAGCACCATGACTTTCATTTGCCGCTTAATCGAAGGAACTTTTCCAAATTTTGAAAGTATAATTCCGATTAATCCACCAAACAAAATGCTTGTGGACCGCACTACTCTTCAAGCAGTTCTTCGTCGAGTTGGGCTTTATGCAAATCAGTCTATCCATTTAGTCCGTTTCGACATTAACAATACTGAACTGGTAGTCTCGGCACAAGATAATCAATACTCAATCAGTGCTTTAGAACGAATGCCTTGTTCTTACGAGGGCGAATCAATGTCAATCGGCTTTAAATCAATATTCCTCTATGAAATCCTTGATAATCTTCCGGGAGATGAAGTTTTATTTGAGATTTCCGAGCCGTCTAGAGCTGTTCTTTTATTACCGACCAAAGTTGAAAACGAAAACGAGGATATTCTTTCACTAATAATGCCAACAGGTTTATAGAACACAAAAGCAGGAAAATTTCCTGCTTTTTTTTATTTTTGTCTTCAGGAAGCAGACTCAGCGTGAATCATTCAACTTTATTATCCCTCGAACGCAAACATCTGCGTTATAGCATTCTCGTTCCGATGGGAATAGTTGGTATTATGGTGTTTCTGCATCTTTTACCCATAGAATCATGTTTGGGAATTGAGCCAAGGTGTATAGAAAAACTTCACGGAATTATCCTATCACCATTTTTTCACGCCGACTGGTCGCATTTATTATCAAACTTGCCACCTCTTTTTTTGCTTATGGCTGGCTTGTTTTACTATTATCCGGGTCGATTTTTTCAAATCCTTTTACTCGGAACCCTTTTAAACAACATCACTCTATGGTTTTTTGCCCGTTCCGGATGCCACATTGGTGCAAGCGGAATAATATATTTTCTCTCAGCCTTCTTTCTATTATCAGCTTTTCTCGCTCGAAATCGACGAATGGGTGCTTTTGTGTTGATTATTGTTTTTCTCTATGGAAGTTTAATTTGGGGTATTTTTCCTAACAAACCGGAAATTTCCTGGGAAGCACATTTGGGAGGCGCAATGTGGGGATTTATCTTTTCGTTTCTATTCCGGCACCAACCCACGTGGCTTTCCCGTATTGAACCCAACATTCCAGAATCAGATCCTTCACTTCAGCAAGACCAGGATTTTGAAACCGAAACAGAACTGAAAAATTCAACCGAGATTGAAAATTGGCTCAATTTCAAAGAAATCAAATATTTTTATAAAGAGGACAACCCATCCGATTCGAATCAATAATTTCATTTCTAAAGTTTTTTTCATGAAAAATATCGATACCACAATCCGATTAAAAAATATCCTCAGACTCATTGTTTTCATAGCCGGATTTGCCTTTATAAGTTATGAAATTAATCTTTTCCGCTCTTTGTCAAATCTTTTTGGAGCTACAATTGTTGCCTCAACACTTACACTCTCGATTTTCATGGCCGGCTACGGTATTGGGGCTTACTCCTTTGGGCACGCGTTTAAGACACATTATCCGATTCGAACTTTGATAGTTCTAATGATGGGTTTATCATTATCGGGATTGGCTGCCTACAGCTTTATTCAATGGGGAATACCAAAGCTTTACTTTGAACTTGATTCGGCTGATTCAAGTTTTTTTCTGCAAAAATTTGCTTCGTATGCAATGGCATCCGTTTTTCTGTTATTACCATCATTTTTCATGGGTGGAATTCTTCCGATAATTACTCAAATTTTTCAATCGTGGCAAAATAAAGTAATCAACTCCATTTCAACACTTTACGCACTCGACACCCTGGGTGGTGTGCTAGGCGGAGTTTTCACTACGTTTTTTCTGAACAAATTTCTGGGGCAAATTGAAACTGTTATAATCATCTCCATAACAGTGCTTTGCCCTATTTTATTTCTCTTGCCATTTTTGGGAGATTTTTCTGAGGAAAACCCAAACAATGCCAACATCCCAAAGCGAATTCCTTTTCCTGCAATAAAACGTTATTTATTGACAACCGCGCTGCTGGGGTTCACCATGAATGCCTTTCAGATTTTATTGATTCGAGTGTTTAAAATTTTTTTAATAAACACTATTTACACTTTCACTCTAATCACAGCTATGGTGATTCTTGGACTTTTTCTTGGAAGCTACCTTATAAAAATCAGACAAAAATATGTCAACATACACAAAATCAAGCTACTGCTTTTGATAATGGGCAGTTCTATTTTAATCGTAGCCTTAGCAGCCAAACATATTCCAACGCTGTTGATGTTTCCCCTCAGTTCACTTTTCCCATCCGAAATCTTTAGAGCCTTCTTCCTGCCGGCAATAATTCTGACAATTACAATTCTCCCCATAGCCGCACTCTCCGGATATATGTTTCCCGCCCTGGTTGGACTAGCGGATGGAAATGACACACCTCACGGAAAGCTTGTGGCGATAATGCTTGCAGCAAACACCATTGGTTCGGTAATTGGACCATTGATTGCAGCATTTGTGTTTATTCCATTTTTGGGAATTGGACGTTCATTGATATTAATTTCAATTTTTCCTATCATCCTCATTCCTTATCTAAAATCAACGGCTGAAAAATCTCAAAAATCGTTTATCTCAAAATTCGCTTTTGCAGCCATAGTAGTTGTGGCAATTTTATTTGTTGTAACATCGGATTATAAAATTGTCCCGCCCTCATTTATTAAAAATAAAACCCAAATTTTGGCCTATCGAGAAACCCTAGAAGGGAATTATTCCGTTGGAGAAGAACAAACAGATGGTGGCCGGATTCTTTCAACCTATGTGAATAACAGTGCTGTGATTGGCACAACCTATGATGCCATTAAAGTTGTAAAAATGGTTGGTCACCTACCCTTTCTATTTGACCTAAAAGCAGAAAAAGCCCTTGTGGTTGGATTCGGAATTGGAGTCACTACAGCAGCTATCGCTTCACACCCGGAAATACAACAAATCGATTGTATTGAATTGGTCAAAGATCTTACCCAAGTGGCTCATTTTTACAGCGATATAAACAACAACATCCATCTTGATAAACGTCTGCGATTCTATCAAGACGACGGAAGGCATTTTCTTCAACAAACGTCTCAAAAATATGATTTAATATCAAGCGACCCAACGCACCCGATCCTTGGGTCAGGAAACCTTTATACAAAGGAGTATTGGGAATTATGTAAGAAAAAGTTGTCTCCGCACGGAATGATTTCGCAATATCTACCCATCCACAAATTGACGTTAAACGATTTCTTAGGAATAGTAAAAACTTTTCACCATGTTTTTCCTAACTCTGCCCTTTTTGTCGGGCATTTCCATGCAGTGTTGATCGGTTCCATGAAAAATTTATCCTTTGACTTTAATCACTGGGAGAAAAATGCGTTAAAAACCTCGTCGGATCGACTTTTTTACAATAATCCATATCACCTGGCAGCTTCATTAATGCTGGATAGTAGTGCCATTGCAAAACTGTGTGCTGATAAAAAAATTAATACAGATAACCACACATGGACAGACTATTTCGACTTTGATGCTTTGCGTGAAGAAAATCTTTGGAAAAATCTTCAATTTTTAAATCAAAATCGAAGTAACATTGAAAAGATTTTCACAAACGTACCCGATACGATTGTTTTAAGACGTTTTTTCAAAGGTAATTTCTACCTAACCGAAGGATTAGTTGAGTTGCATCGCGGAAACAAACATGGGCTTTTCCAATATCTTGAAAAAGCCGCCATGGTAAATCCTGAGAACGTGGAATATCCTTTACTTCTTCGGTTTTACGAAAACCGAAAAAATCAATAGTATCGAATTAAAATTCACTGGTGAAATAGAACCGAATATCGGTGAATTTTTCACGAGCCATGTCCAACTCGTAGGCACTCTCAGGAAGGAATACATCACGCCCCCATTTATCTTTTGCTAATTGTCGTTCCTTACGTCGTTTAAAATCGTTCATTTGTTCAGGGTTTTCCGAAACAAACCAAACCGCTTTATAAAACGGAACCGGTTCCCAACGACATTGTGCACCATATTCATGCAATAAGCGATATTCAATAACTTCCAATTGTAATTGGCCTACAACTCCAACAATTTTACGACCATTATAAGTGCTGGTGAAAAGTTGGGCTACGCCTTCATCCATTAGTTGATCGATTCCTTTGTTTAGTTGCTTGCTTTT
>DAOTAV010000032.1:0-16137 GCA_035382785.1 Salinivirgaceae bacterium
CGGCTTCAAAACGAATATAATCGACTCGAAACACTCTTTCAGCAGAAGGCCGCAACCGAGAGAGAGCGAGTTACAGCCGAAAGCGAATATAAGTCGCTTTTAGCCACCTATAATAGCCTTGCCATGAAAATTAATCATTTTGGAATTGATAAGACCCCTATCGAAGATGGACAATTTTATCTCACATTCCCCATAAAAGCCCCAATAGATGGATATATCACCGAGATAAAATCCACTTTAGGAGAAACCATTACCTCCGAAACCATCCTAACTGAACTCGTTAATCCCTACTCCTTAGCACTAAAAATATCTATTTTCCCTGAATCAATATCAAAAATAGCCGTAGGGCAGCCAATACGCCTGAAAACCGCTCAAAACAAACCCAAATTCTTGGGGAACATAACCGCAGTTGGTTTATCTGTCGATAACAATTCGAAAACGGTATTTTGCTCAGGCTCTATTGAAGGAATTCCGACAGAAAGCCGACTCATGAACCAATATCTGGAAGTTGAAATAATAACCAATACCGATTCTTTGCCTGCATTACCCAAATCGGCCATTCATAAAAATGAAAACGGAACCTATGTGTTTAAACTTAACCGCCGCGATACGAATAGCTATCATTTTGAGAAATTTTACATCAAAACGGGTCGAGAATGGCAAGATCTGATTGAGATTATTGATTTCCCTCCGGACATAACCATCTTGATACAGGGCGGATATAATTTGAGTTCAGGACATTAATTTCCGGAAAAATCACCAAACCTTGGCAAAATTATTGTGCCTTAATTTTGCAACAAACCGAACAACCTTAAAGGGTTTTTTGTAGGTTTGCAACCGAATTAATTTTTATTTAAAAAGCACTATGAAAAAAACACTACTTTTTTCCGCTATCACGCTATTACTCACTTGGTCAGTCGCTTTGGGGCAATTCAATGAGTACTATATGCAAATCGACATCAACGACCGTTCGGAATTGGAAATTCTCACTCAGATTGTTTCCATCGACAATGTTGTAGGTAAAACGGTTTATGCCTACGCTAACGACAATGAATTTGACGCATTGAAAAAAAGAGGGTACAGCTATAAATTGTTGCCACATCCCTCAAGTGATCCATCGAAAGTATTGACCATGGCAACCACCGTGCAACAGATGGCAAACTGGGATCGTTATCCAACCTATCCGGTTTATGTTGAAATGATGCAAAACTATGCGGCCAATTATCCCAATCTCTGCAAACTTGACACCATAGGAACCAGCGTTCAGGGAAGGCTAATCTTGACTCTCAAAATTTCCGATAATGCACAACAAAACGAAGCCGAACCTCAGCTCTGGTATAGCAGCACGATTCATGGAGACGAAACTACCGGTTGGATTCTTATGCTGCGTTTGATTGATTATTTGTTAACTAACTATGGAACAAACGAACGAGTAACCAATATAGTAAATAATCTTGAAATCTATATTTCTCCCAATACTAACCCGGATGGGACATTCTATGGAGGAAACTCTTCGGTTGCCTCTGCCCGAAGATATAATTATGACGGAACCGACCTGAATCGAGACTTCCCCGATCCACGAAGTGCAAATTCTCCCTATGCACATGAAACACAGTTGATGATGAATTATGCTACAACACATCATTTTATTCTTGGTGCAAATTTCCATGGAGGAATAGAATTGGTTAACTATCCTTGGGATACGTGGACAACAGCACAAAATCCACATGCAGACCACAACTGGTTCTATACAATTAGTCGCCAGTATGCCGATTTAGCCCAAGCTAACAGCCCTGCAGGATACATGACCGGAGAAAATAACGGAGTTACCCAAGGAGGAGATTGGTATGTTGTGATGGGAGGACGTCAAGATTATATGAATTATTTTCATCACTGTAAGGAGGTTACCATTGAACTATCTAACACAAAACTACTCTCTACTGATCTATTACCGGCACACTGGAATTACAACCGCGAATCCCTTCTGACACATATCGAAAATGCTCTATACGGAATTCATGGTTTTGTCACCAATCCGAATGGGGAGCCACTCAATGCTACTATTACTGTTGTGGGACACGACAAAGACAATTCTCACGCGGCAACCAATCCCCAATTTGGGAAATACATCCGAATGCTTTTACCAGGAACCTACACCCTAAGATACGAAGCCTACGGTTACATTCCACAAACCGTATCGGGAATCGTTGTTTCAGCTAATACCGCAACAATTCAAAACGTTGTTCTACAACCCGCCAACGTAGTTACCGTTACCGGAACGGTTTACAACGCCACTAACGGTCAACCTCTTCCGGGAGTATCGGTTTCTATCACAAATTCACCTGTTCCGGTTGCTACAACCAACGCTAATGGAGCATTCAGCATCGCAGGAGTAATGGAAGGCGATTACGAGTTTGTGTACACCAAAACAGGATTTATTACAAAAAGAGTTAATACAACCGTAAGTCAATCCATGTCGCCCATTCAAACTATCATGGAACAATTTACAGGGATTTCATTTGAAGATGGACAAATACCTAACGGATTTTCTCAAGGGAATTATCCATGGACTGTTGTTCAGGGAACCGCTTACGACGGAAATAAATCGTTGCAATCAGGCACAATCACACATAATCAAACCTCCTCAATTTCGTTCACATTTAACGCCCAAGAAGCCGGAACTGTTTCTTTCTTTGTCAAAGTTTCCAGTGAGTCCAATTACGATAAATTTAAATTTTTCATTGATAATGTCGAGAAAACATCTCTTAGCGGAGAAGTAAACTGGACAGAAAAAAGCTTCGCGGTAACAGCAGGGCAACACACCCTACGATGGGAATATTCAAAGGATGGGTCGGTTAGCAATGGACAAGATGCAGCATGGATTGATTTTATATCCATTCCTGGTTTAAATACAATTCAAAACCCAATTCCATCAGTTTCGCCCCGACAAGTTAACCTTTCCACTGACAATGCTCAAGGAAGTTTCAATATTGGTATAACCAACATCGGTTCAGGAACCCTAAACTATGCGACTACCATCGAAAATGCAGCATCAATTACCTGGTTAACTTTGGGCAATGCGATTGGTTCGCTTACAGCTAACCAATCAGCAACCATCGATGTCAATTACAACTTTTCCAGAGAATCCGCCGAAGTTAATTACTCTGCTAATCTCCTTGTAGATGTTATTGATAGCGTTATTACCATTCCCGTTACTATCATATATCAAGGCACAGGAATCGGAGACAAACCAAACAGCTTTGTACGTGTTTTCCCAAACCCCGCACAAAATCAGATAACATTAGAATTGGATGCACCCATATCGGCACAACTTAATGTTTATTCGCTCGACGGAAGAATCATTAACAGAACGATCTTCACCGGCTCAATAAACATAAGTATTCATGAAATAGGAATCAACGATAAAGGAATCTATTTATTCGAAATTGTTTCGCCCAACAGTAGAACAATTCAGAAAGTTGAAGTTTATTAGCATTTATTCAAAAGCGCATTAGACAGGGGGTGAAAAACTTCACCCCGTGTTTTTTTTCTTCGGCAAGTTGTTTGTAATTTTAACGAAAAATCATTGTATGGAAACAAAAGAAATCATCAATTTTTTTAGACAGATACACCTTTTCAGCAACATGTCGGATCAACATCTTCAATATCTGGCAGAACGATCGTACGAAAAACAATATGCTGAGGGAAGCCATCTTTTTAAACAAAATACTCATCGCGATAGAATCTTTTTTATTCATACCGGAGAAGTTGAGCTTTATGTTCATTTGCCTCATGGTGAGGAAAAGAGAATCGCTTTTTTCGACCCGTTCGATTTTTTAGGTGAAGGTTGTTTGTTTGATAATTCCCCACACACCACCAATGCACGAGCCATAACCAATGTGTCGGCAATTGAAATCAACAAGGAAGATCTGAACAATGCTTTTTCTGCCAATCCGGTTGTGGCAATAGAGGTATTGAAAAACTTGGCAGCCGTCGTTCAGCGAAGAATGCATAATGCCAATGCACAACTGGTGAATGCGGGGGCTCAGTATATTTCCGGACGTACCCGGATTGAAAACGATCTATTGGGCGATCGAGAAGTTCCCGATTATGCCTATTACGGAGTACAGACCCTACGGGCACTCGAAAATTTTAATATCAGCGGGGTTTCCCTACAATTTTATCCAACCCTTATTCAATCGCTTGCCATTGTAAAAATGGCCGCAGCTAAAGCCAACGCTGATCTTGGTCTTTTACCCCAAAATATCGCCGATGCCATTTGCTATGCTTGCGATGAAATCATGAAAGGAAAATTCCATCGACATTTTGTTGTTGATATGATACAAGGAGGCGCCGGGACTTCAACAAACATGAATGCCAACGAGGTTATTGCCAATCGTGCCCTGGAATTACTCGGGTACAGCAAAGGAGAATACCAATATTGCAGCCCTAACGACCATGTTAACCTTAGTCAAAGTACAAACGATGCCTATCCTACCGCTGTTAAAATCGCACTACTTTACACTAATATTCACTTCATTGAAGTTTTAAAGGACCTAATCGATGCCTTCAATCGTAAAGCTGAAGAGTTTAAAGATATAATAAAAATGGGACGGACCCAGTTGCAAGATGCTGTTCCAATGACTCTCGGGCAAGCCTTCGAAGCATACAGTGTGACCCTTGGCGAAGAGGTTGAACGTCTCGAAACTAATGTAAAACTATTTACCGAAATCAACATGGGAGCAACAGCCATAGGTACAGGAATTAACGCAGATCCGGATTATGCACCTTTGGTAGTTGAACATCTAAGAAAAATCACGGGATTCGACCTAAAGCTCTCACCAAACCTCATTGAAGCAACACAAGACACAGGTGCTTTTGTAATGTATTCTTCAGCGATAAAACGATTGGCCGTAAAACTTTCGAAAATATGCAACGACCTACGTTTGCTTTCCAGCGGTCCTCGCGCCGGACTTGGCGAAATCAACTTGCCCCCCATGCAGCCGGGGTCTTCTATCATGCCCGGGAAAGTGAATCCCGTAATCCCGGAAGTTGTGAATCAAATCGCTTTCAAAGTTATCGGTAACGACCTGACGGTTACCATGGCTTCGGAAGCCGGTCAACTTGAATTGAACGTCATGGAGCCAATTATCGTTCAGAGCCTGCTTGAAAATATTGAGATGTTGAAAAACGGCATGGAAACCCTAAGATACCGCTGCATCGAGGGAATAACAGCTAATGTTGATCGTTGCCGACAGATGGTACACAACAGCATTGGTTTGGTAACTGCGTTGAATCCCTACATCGGATATAAAGCTGCAACAAAACTAGCTAAACAAGCTCTCGAAGAAAATCGTTCGGTGTATGAGCTTGTGCTCGAAAATGGACTGATGTCAAAAGAAGAGCTTGACGAAGCTTTAAAACCCGAGAATATGATACGCCCCAGAAAAATAAAGAACAAAAAATAATTTTAAAATCAATCCATGAAATTACAAGCACTTTTAGTTGGGCTTGTTGCCGTATTGTTTTCATCGTGCAGTGACCCAAAACAACAATTGATTATTTTTCATGCCGGAAGTCTCACTAATCCAATAAATCAGATTTCCAGAGAATACGAAAAGCTGAATCCGGGAGTTGTGATTAAAACAGAAGCCGGCGGTAGTATTTTCTCAATTCGAAAACTTACTGAATTGAATCGAACCTGTGATATATTAATGGTTTCCGATTATATTCTTTTAAGTATATTTCTCGACTCTCTCACCGCAAATCAAATTATAGTCTTTGCCACCAACAGCATGACTGTGGCCTATACAAATCAGTCAAAATACGCTGACGAAATCAACAATAACAATTGGCATGAAATTCTCTTAAGACCGGATGTCAAAATTGGTCGCTCAAACCCCAGTCAAGATCCATGCGGATATCGCACTGAATTGTTGTTTAAGCTAGCAGAAGACTACTATAAAAAACCAGGTTTGTCCCGGAAATTTTTAAATAAATCCGCAACCACATTTCGGCCTAAAGAAACCGATCTGCTGCCGCTGCTGCAATCAGGAGAACTTGATTATATTTTTATCTATAGTTCAAACGCCCTCCGGAATAATCTGGAAGTAATACAGTTACCAGACTCCATCAATATGCGAAGACTAGATTTAAGTAAATATTACAATAACTTTTCAACCAAAATTCCCGGATCCAAACTAAAAGATTCGATTGAAATTCCTGCACAATATATTGCCTATGGATTAACTGTTCCTAACAACAGTCCAAACTCTGAATTAGCCCACGATTTTATAAAATTCATGATTTCCCAAGATTCGATTTGGATGGCTAATTATCAGTCTCTTTTACCTAACCCGATATTAATGAAAAATTAATAGATAATCGTCAACTCCGATTTTTCAACATAACAAAAACATTAAGTCCCCAAAACCTAAAAAATTTTGGGGACTTAAAATTGTAATTATTTTCATTTCGTTTTTTTGTCGGAGGTTGGCGGTTGCGCTGCTTTCCACATTCCCTCACGCGATAAAAGATGATCGAGATTGGCGACCCCAAAAACAACCACCGCAGTGACAATGGCCGTTTGATCGGAATACTCTTTAACGCATTTTTCGAATGTATCGCGCTCAGTATGCCAGATTTCTCGGTAGCTAAAGTTAGTTCCTAAAATATCGTCGGTACCAAAACCAAAGGCCGGAACATCTTCTTTGATAAAAGGAGCAGTATCAGTCCCTCCGGGCGATTTGGGTTTCTCTGTCGGCTCCGATTTATTCACCCGAAAAGGGAATTGGGGATTCAATTGAAATAATGGTTCACAAATTGCCTGAAAATCGTTGTACATAGCCTCCGGAACAGAAATTGATGTCTCTACGGTTGGGCCTGAGTCGTGATTAAACATCGCTGAGATGTTTGGCAATTTTTCCTTATTTTTTATCACCCAAGCCGTTGATCCGAGTAATCCAAACTCCTCACCTGCCCACAGGGTAAAAAGAATGGTTCGTCGGGGTTTGGCACCTGAAAGCATAATTAATCGGGCTGCTTCCATTGCGGGAGCGACTCCGGCTGCATTATCGGATGCTCCTGTGGCAATATCATACGAATCAAGATGACCTCCCACCAAAACGTATTCATCAGGATTCTCATTTCCCTGAATAACTCCAATTACCGAATAAACAGTAACAGGCCCGGGATGGAATTGGTTGCGAATATCAAATTCCAGTTGAAAATAACGCCGTTCCTTTGCCATTTTCTCAATGATGGCATATTGATGCTCGTCGAGTAATATGTTGGGAACTTTGGGGAGATTATCCCACGACATATTCATAATGTTTTTACGATCATACATTGCTACAATGGGAACTTCAGAAGCCTGGATGACTCCTAAGATACCTGCTTCCACCATCTCAGGGTAAAACAGCGCAGGTTCTTCTATCATTGGCAGTAGCTCCTTGGTTTGCCCATCGTGTCGATGCTGCCAGTTATACCGCCGGATTTCATCGTTTTGCTTTTCTATTTCGGCATTTTTCTGACGCACTTCCATGCGTTTTTGATTTCCGGATTCAGAATAATCAATAGGCCAACCGTTGTTCTTTCCCGAAATAAGAACCCACGCTCCCTTCAATGCGCCTTTCATCCGATCGAATTCGCGCTGAGTTTTAGGCTCAATCAGAACATGTCCGCGTTGCACTCCCTTCGTACCTACGGTGAAGCTCGGTGTTGCAAAGTGTAAAATCATTCCGTTCTCCGAAAGAAGTCTTCCATAAGCAGGGCCTCGATTGAATCCAATGGGAAGAGTAGTTACGCTGTCGAGATAAACTTTTAGACCCCATTCTTTAAACCGCATAACGGCATAATTCACAGCAGCTGCATAATTTGACGATCCGATAGGACGCCCCCCTATTCTATTGGTTAGTTCATCGAGCCACTGGATGGTACGATTGTCGGTTTGACCAAGTTTAATTATCCGTTGGATGGTGGAATCGGTTTGCCCATATAGGGGACCTACGAGCACAACAATCATTAAAATTCGAAAAAATCTCATAGTATTGCTTTTTAGGTTGTCGCAGTAAAAATATAAACTATTGGGGAATATGGATGATTTATAGCAAAATATTATCTTTGTTATGTATTTGAGAAAAAATTCTGAAACACAGGAACCCCAAATCATTCGTATTAGAGAAAATTTCGTATTAAACATTGAAAATGAATAAAATATTAATAACCGGCGGTGCCGGATATATAGGATCGCATACAGCAGCTTATCTATTAGAGCGTGATTATTCAATCATTATCCTCGATAATTTTTCCAACAGCGAACCGGAAGTGATCGATAGGCTTCGGCAAATTTCCGGAAAACAAGTGACATGCGTTACCATCGATCTTCGTGACAAAAATGCATTATTACGTTTTTGGGAAGATAATCGTGATATTGACTCAGTAATTCATTTCGCTGCCTACAAAGCCGTTGGCGAATCGGTAGAAAAACCCTTGATTTATTACGAAAATAATATTGTTGGATTAATTAATCTTTTGGAAATAGGTTTAAACTTTGGGCTAAAAAATTTTGTCTTTTCCTCGTCGTGCACAGTTTACGGACAACCCGAAAAACTACCGGTAACAGAGGAAACCGCTGTAGTAAAAGCCCAATCACCCTACGGGAACACAAAACGCATCAACGAAGAGATACTACAGGATGTTGTCAACAGCGGAGCAGCGTTGCGTGTTATTGCGCTTCGCTATTTTAACCCTATTGGAGCACATCTATCAGGATTGATAGGAGAATTGCCCCGTGGCGTACCGAATAACCTTGTGCCTTTTATAACCCAAACCGCTGCCGGAGTTCGTAAAGAGCTGAAAATCTTTGGTAAAGATTATCCTACTCCCGACGGAACATGCATTCGCGATTTTATTGACGTCAACGACTTAGCTGAAGCGCATTTGGCAGCATTGCGTTATTTGAGTCTCAAAAACGAAGATCGTTGCTTTGAGGCTTTTAATATCGGGACAGGTCAGGGAATTAGCGTTCAACAACTTGTTGATACATTTATTGAAGCAACCGGTGTATCAATTCCCTACTCTTATGCTCCCCGTCGTCCCGGCGACGTTGTAAAAATCTGGGCTGAAACATCGCTTGCTGAAAAGATATTGGGCTGGAAAGCTAAAACACCCCTTAGAACTACACTGCAAAATGCATGGCGCTGGGAGAAAAACTACCGAAAATTGTTGTGAATTTTTTACCGATTAATCAATAATTTCCGACTGAACAGATTCCCATCCACCCCACGGATGTTTAAAATATAGAGTCCGTCTAATGCGGGGCGTGGAATTTCAAAAGAGTTCGAATTTCTGTCATTTTTGACAACGGATATAACTCTTCCAAGAATGTCAATCAACCGAATTTCGTCTATTTTATAAAACTTTGGCGATTCTAAAACTATGAAACCATTGGTTATCGTAATCGTTAATTCGTGTAAATTATTCGGCACTGCCAATTGTTGAAGACAAGTATTAAAGACTTCAGGGATTAAATCGTACGGGATTTTTTTATAATTATTTCGATTACAAACCACGGCATATTGTGGCGTGTAAGTGATGTTATAGCCATACTGGGAAGTAAGAATACTATCGTCGTTCATAGTCTGAAAAGCCACAAACGACCCGCCATAAGTGTTTAGATAAGTCTGGATTTGTTCTACTGAAGCATTCCCGTTTTCAAAGGCCCAAACCCAACCTCGCTGGCCTTGCATTGCATCGCGAATCCAGATATTCTCAAGAGTGGGGACTGCCGCCTGGCATGTCCCACAAGTTCGATTAAAAAAGACCAAAACCACCGGTTTGTTTTGGTTCAATTCAGTATATAAGTTATAAACTGTCCCATCAATGGAAGTCATGGTAAAATCGGGCGGGATAGTCGGCTGCGACTGTATTGCAACCGGCATCACTATAATCAAAAAAATAAGAAAATTTTTCATTGCTGCTCTTTTTATTGAATGTCCTACAAATTTTTGACCAAAAAAGCTATTCAACTTTTTTAACTTCAAGTTGGTCAGGACATAGTTGTAACAAAGTTTGAATGGTTTTGTTTTCAATCGGATGAATAAAATCGGGAAGCAGTTCGCATAGGGGAACAAGAACAAATTTTCGAAGGTTAAGCTGCGGATGAGGCACAACCAATTGAGGAGTGTTAATCGTCCAATTGTTAAAGAAAAGGATATCAATATCGATGGTGCGAGATGCATAACCGGTTGAAGGGGATGATTTTTGCACTCTTCCCATTTCTCTTTCAATAGCTTGTGTGCGGCTCAACAATTCAAAAGGGTTTAGTGTAGTTGACAAAATCAAAACCAGATTGAGAAACGGATCGGACTGAAATCCCCATGCTTCCGATTGATAAACCGATGATATTTTCAGAATGGTTCCGCATTGCGAATCGATGGATTCGCTTGCTCGGGAAAGAAAGTTTTGTCTTGGTTCAATGTTAGATCCGAGGCTGAGAATGGCGGTGTTATTCATCAATATTGAAGTAAGAAACGGTTTCTTTAAGATTTTGCGACAAAACTTTAATCTTCTCCGCATCCTCAGCAATGTGGGCCGCAGCTGTTGCAGTTTCACTTGACAGTTGGGACATTACAACTACGGCTTGTTGTGTGGTCAAAACATTGTCCACCGATTGTTTGTTGGACGATTGTAGTTCATCAATAATTACCGTTGCTTTTTCCATTTCGGGCACCAGATTTTTCATTGTATTTCCTAAATCGATGCTAAGCTTTAAACCATGGTCGGTCAGTTCCACAATTCGTTCCGATGCTTCACGGCTTTTTTCGGCTAATTTTCGTACTTCTGCTGCCACAACGGCAAAACCTTTCCCGGACTCCCCGGCACGGGCAGCTTCTATAGCAGCATTTAAGGCAAGAATATTGGTTTGGCGTGCTAATTCCGATATAATTGACGATTCAGTAGTTATACGCTCCATAGCTATCAAAGATTGCTCCGCCTTACGATTACCTTCGTTTGCCTTTTCAGCTTGTTTTTTAAACTTTTGAACCACTTCCTGTAGCTTTTCCTGCTCTCTGGAAAAATGATTCGATAAAAATTCTACCGAACCCGACACCTGATGGGTAGCCTTTAATTGCTGTTCTGCAGTTTGCGAAAGCTTTTGCGACATGGAATAAAAAGCACTTCCGGCATCCACCACTCCTGCTGAAGTGTGGTGAATTGACCCAATGATTTCTCTTAAAGTTTGTCCTACGTTTTCAACACCATTTATAAGAGCGCCTATTTCATCAGAACGATACCAGCTTTTGTTCCCCCGATATTTCAGATTACCTGATTTTAAAGCATTAAGAAGATCAAGAGTATGAGATACCCCGGTATCAAGATTTCTTGAAATGATATTGCTAATAATCAACCCAAGAACTATTGCGAGCAAAGCCGCTGCTATAATAGTTGAAATGCCTTGTTTGAAAGATTTAATGATTGATAAATCGATATCCTTTATGTTTTTGTCGAGTATTTTGGCAGCATCTTCCATACGGTCTCCTAGCGGCTCGGTTATTCGTGCCTGTTCAAAAGCCAATTGAGCATATTGGTCCATTCCTTGAAAATACTCCATGATAATTTCATCTTTCATATCGAAAGAAAATAACTGTTGACATTTATTTTTCCATTTTTCATAAACTTGTTTGCTTCTACTCGAAACAAAGGCTTGCTGAAGAATTATCGCCTCGTTGAGGTCGCGCTCTTCTTTTCCCCAACGTTCTTTACTATTGATTCTTTTTAGTAATTCGTATGTGATAGACTGAACTTTTTTAAAAATTTTAATCCTTTCTTGCTGAATCGTAGCATATTGATTAAATCCATCGTGATAAAACGACAAATGACCAACAATCTGCTGTAAATCTTCGTGAGTTTCTGCCGGTGAAATTTCTTGCAGTTGATAAATATCAGCTATGTTTTTTCGATATATTGAATCGGCATCCTGAATGATTGTTGGGTCATTATCCCATTGATAGTTCAATGCAGCTATGCGGGTTTGAGCTATATTGTATTTTATTTGAGCTGCAAGTTGCTGGCGGGCACCTAAAGTCTGGTACTTTGAAAAAAGCGAATAGGCTATTGCCGATATGAGAAAGATTAAAAAAATCACCAACCCAAACCCCAGCATCAGTCGGGTTCGTATCTTAAAGTTATTAAAAAGGTTGACACCGTTTATTCCCATAGGTTTTGTTTTTTGTTATGCATCGATTGTGCCTGCTTGAAAAAATCCATGTAAATCTAAAAAATCGTTTGATTTTTGCCAAAGATTTCGTCTCGGAATGTTTTTTATCAATCCTGGTAACGATAAAGTAAAGGAATCCGATCTTCCAGGTTTTGGAGATTTTATATTTTTGGAAAATGTCAGAAGAATAATTGCTATTTGGGAGACGACTTGGTAAAAGATAAAAAACAGAAAAACCTAACCCTCTTTTCTTTCTCAACTTTTTCAAACTCCGATTATCATCCAAAAAGAGAACGAGTCAAACAAATAGGATTAACAAATTCGGGAAAAACTAAAGCACAATGGCGGATGAATTCAAATACTATAAATAAAGTGTACATGTTTATAATTTATAGCCCCAAAATGTCAATAACCCGGGAAATATGATGCGAGTTAGAATGTTCAATTTACCATTACACTCAGCATATTTACCAATGTGCTGTCATGAATTGGGTTTCTTCTTTTTAAGACCAAAATAAATTAATAGCAAACCTGTTATAAATAAAGTTGTGGAGCCCAATACATAGCCTTTCCCATATTGCGTCTAAGTATGATAATCAAAAACATATCTAAACCCTTGCAAAAATCCAATTAGTGATATACAGATTCCTATTATTAAGGCAACTTTTCTCATTTTTTTTAATTTAAAAAAGTTAGTGCTATGCATATATAGCCCTAACTTAAATGTAAAAATTACTTCTTAACTATTGTCGTTGTTGAACTAAACCCTCCCTAACAGTCGGGTAACCTTTTGCACAAATTTACGTGTTAAAGTTTAATTAACCATGCTTTTAGGGGCATATTTTCTAACAATCTAAACCTTAACACAATGATTAGAACAAATAAAGCGGTCTGATTCAACGGAATATCTTACAGTTAAAAAACTGTTGATCTCGTTTCCTTTTTTGTTTGCAGTTTAAAGAACCTCGCCCTAATGACTTCCATTTCACTTCAAGGGCAGTGAAAAATCCCCAATTAACTCCATAGAATAACCCTCAGGTGCGGCTACACGGGCGGGTGTAGTTCAATTTAGGCTTCCCGCCGGGCAATGTGTGCCGCTATGAAGCCTTATTATTATAGGGTTTTTCCTTCTTTAAAGTCCAATTATGTTCTCAAACACTTGGTCAAAAAACTTCATTACTACATCTGTAACTCTTTCTGTTGTTGTTTCGTGTTCATAATATTTCTCGTCTTCTGGATTGATAAAACGAACAACAGTTTCTCCTTTGTCATTGATATAAAACGACCTTAATTCGATTTTCTTGGCTTTCTCGAAATATCCAATAAAATTAAAGTCATTTAATTCCTTATCAAAGTAGTTTAGTTCTAAAGGAATTACCGTTTTTGTATATGGATACTTGTCATTATTCCTGAAAAATCTAAACATAAAAGTCGCAACAATTCTGTCAGTGTCTTTATTATGAAACCTGATTGAAAAGAAATTAGTGGCCGGTGCTATTCCAATGTCTTTTAGTTGTTGATACTTTTCAAGTGTCAAAGCAGGGTATTCGTAAAAGCTTATATAGTATGACTCAATTGTGTCGTCCAATATATTTACTGCTTGTTTGAATTCTAATTTTATTTGGTTCACTTTATTTAACCACAATTCAAACTCCGTCTTGGTTCTGGATAGTCTCGCTTGTTGGTCTTTGTTGCCAATCTTCTTAGCCCACTCTTTAAGTCTATTTGATTCGTCTCTTATTCTAATGTATTCAGAAAATAGGGTAGAACAGTTTTCAGCTACTATTTCTACAATTGGTTCATATACACCCGAGTCTGCAAGCGATAATGCTTCGTAATACATTGGTCTTTCATCCCTTCTTATGTTACAAATAGGAAAACCTTTCTTTAAGAGTACCAAGTTTAATAATATTCTTGCTGTTCGACCATTTCCGTCTTTAAATGGATGGATTTTCACAAACTCGTGATGAGCTATAGCAGCTACGATAATTGGGTTTTGATTTTCATTTGTTCTTATCCATTCAACTAATTCCATCATTTTTATTGGAACTTCAAATGGTTCCGGTGGTCGGTGTTCAGAACCTGTAATTATAACACCAATATCTCTATAATCTCCCGGACATAAAGAAGGGTCATCACCAATGATTAATTTATGAATCTGCTTTATGTAGTTTTCTGAAATTGGAACATCCTGTCGTGAAATTTCATACAAAAAGTCAAAAGCAAGCCCCAAATTTTTAACTTCAATACTGTCTTTTAGCGGTTTTCCTAAAATATCAATACCTTCTTTTAATACAATAGCAGTTTCTGCCATTGTAAGTCTGTTTCCTTCAATTCCCGCACTATGATAAATGTGATGTGTCCGAAAGTGTTCTCTTAATTTTTCAAGGGCAATTTTGTCAAGAGGGGTATTTCTAAACTCGTTTATTTCAAGTTCAAGGTTTTTTATCTTCTGAGTCAAGTCAGGTGATAACAGTTCTTTATTTATCTCTATCATAATGTCAAATTTAGCTTTTTTGTTTACTTCGGTTAATCAAAATTGCATATGACGTTTTGCCGCTTGCCGCAGGTGGCGATTTAGAAGCACTAAACTGTCAACCTGCACTAAAGGTGAGTAGAAGCACAAACCTTCGTTTAACCACGTCACCGCCACTTGTGGCAAACGGCTGTTATAATCCGTTTTTCTATTTTTTATTCGTGTCAATTAGTTCAAAAATTAACGCTGTCAAAGTCTTTACGTCACTTTCGATTGTTCCTTTCATATATCGTTCGTAAACACTTTTGTTGTCTGGTGGGTTGAGATTTAATGTCAAGCCTTTTTCTAAAGCCAACAGTCTTAAAAACTCTCTTTGAGTTCGTCCGTTTCCTTCTCTGAATGGATGTAAATAATTAATATTATCTAAAATTTCTGCCAGTTTCTCGGCTAACTGTCTTTTGTTGTTGTTCGGAATTTTCTTAAACTCCGAGATTAACTGGTCTAGGTATCTAAATGCGTTGTCAAAGTGTGAAGTTGGGAAGAACTGTTTGCCATCTTTACTAATTTCAACGGTTCGCTTTTTGCCTGCCCAAACGTAAATGTCCTGAAATAAATGTCTGTGAATTTCAAAAAGGGTCTCAATACCCTTGATTTTTATAGGTTGTTCGTAAAGTTCTTGTAGTCGTTTTGTTACTGCACCGCTTTCGACAAAGAGCAATACATCAGGGTCGGTAATGTCTTGTAAATTTCTTAAAAGCCCTGTCTTAGGGTCGGTGTAGGTATAGTCAGGGTCTATGTATCTATAAGAATTAGACATAGGCTTTTTGTTTGGCAAACGCCACAAGTTCTGTCAATGATATTTTTCCTGTCACGTAGTCTCGTATGATTTCAATTCCTTTTGGTGTAGGTTTAAATCCTTCAAACATATTGCTACCCAAAGCATTGGCGGTGCTTTCTAAGGTTTTCAAGTCTGAAAATTTAACCCCCATTATTGTCAGGTTATCTCGGTCTATTTCTATCTCGTTGAACATATTCTTATATGTCTTAGAAACTTTTCAAATTTACAAAATATTTGGGTCAAATCGCTCTTTTTTTGTCGTCCTAAAATGGCTTATAACGTTTTGCCACTTGCCGCAGGTGGCGATTTTCACCACAAAACTTCATACGAAGCAACGAACTTCAAACTTACATAAAAAACTGTTCATACACAAGCTGAATAAAAATCCAGTCCACTCCTCAGACCGCGTATACTCGAAGTGTAGTATTTTTATGATCTAAGCAAATAAACTGAATTATTATGAATAAGGTAAAGCGAGTATGTGGGTTGGACGTCCACAAACATACAATTTTTGCCTGTGTAAAAAAATGGAACTACCAGAGCGAGGTAAAAAAATTGAGACAACGACGGTCGGATTGATAGAGCTAAGCCCTTGGCTTCATG
>DAOTAV010000033.1:0-16135 GCA_035382785.1 Salinivirgaceae bacterium
ACCGGAGTTTTAAAAGAAGGGGTAGATTTAATCAATTGTCGTTCAGGAAATAAAGAACGTTTTTCACAACTTAACCATGTAGCCGGGAAAAATCGCACCAAGGTTGCTGAAATTCATGCCGGAGATATAGGCGCCGCCGTAAAACTTAAAGATTGTCGAACCAACGACACTTTTTCTGATAAAGATGCCGAATGGACATATCAGGCAATTCAATTTCCTGCGCCCAAATATCGCACAGCTGTAAAGGCTGTCAGCGAATCCGATGAGGAAAAATTGGCTGAAACCATTAACCGATTGTCAAGCGAAGATCCAACCATCATTATGGAAATGAGTAAAGAACTTCGTCAGATGATTGTTCATGGGCAAGGCGAATTCCATCTAAACACCATGAAATGGCAAATCGAAAAGTTGTTCAAAATACCGATTCAGTTTATCGATCCTAAGATCCCTTATCGTGAAACCATTACCAAACCTGCCCAAGCAGATTACCGACACAAAAAGCAATCAGGAGGAGCCGGACAGTTTGGAGAAGTTCATTTGGTTGTGGAACCTTACTATGAAGGCATGCCCGAACCTAAAGTATTCAAATTCCCAAATAAAGAGGTCTCTGTTACCGTTCGTGGCATTGAAGAACACAATCTGCCGTGGGGTGGAAAACTTGTATTTGTGAACAGTATAGTAGGTGGAGCAATCGATGCACGATTCTTGCCTGCAATTCTGAAAGGAATCATGGAAAAAATGGAACGTGGCCCTTTAACCGGTTCTTATGCCCGCGATATTCGAGTGATTGTTTACGACGGCAAAATGCACCCGGTTGATTCCAACGAAATTTCGTTTAAACTTGCAGGAAGTAAAGCTTTTAGTGAGGCTTTCCGAAATGCTGCACCCAAAATCCTTGAACCCGTTTATCGCGTTGAAGTTTTTGTGCCTGCCGATTATATGGGAGATGTTATGAGCGATTTACAAACACGCCGTGCTATGATTGAAGGCATGTCGAGTGAAGGTGCACACGAGAAAATTACAGCTCGAGTTCCTTTGGCCGAAATGAACAAATATTCAACAACATTAAGTTCATTGACGTCAGGAAAAGCCATCTATTCCATGGAATTTCTTGAATATGCACCTGTACCGGGTGAAATTCAGGAAAAACTCATCAAAGCCCACACAGAAGAGGAGGAGGAATAATAATAATAACCTTCGTTTTCAATACAAACCCAACAGCCCGAGAAAACCCTTCGGGCTGTTTTTTTACTACACTTAAAAAATTAGTAATTTTACACGATAAAACTCTCACATCAAGAAACATGGAGCAGATTTTTTCAATGACCGGATTTGGTCGTGCCGAAGGACAATACAAACATAAACGAATTACCATTGAGATCAGAACTCTCAATAGCAAAACTCTGGATCTAAATCTGAAAATGCCATCTTTTTACCGCGAAAAAGAGTTTTCGATACGAAACCATTTGGCCGAAAAACTTCTTAGAGGAAAGATTGAACTGATAATGATGGTTGAATTGAAGGTTGACAAATCGGTCGCAAAAATAAATCGGGAAGTTTTCGATGAGTATTATCGTCAGCTGAAGGATATTTATTCCGGATTGGGTTATGCAGTGGAAGCTGAGGCTTTAGCTTCCATTACACGTTTCCCTGAAGTTTTTGAAGAACCCAAAGATACTCTTTCTGACGAGGAATGGGAGGTGGTTGAAGCAATTATCTCCCAAGCAACTCGAGAATGCGCACGATTCAGGTCCACAGAAGGTGATGCCCTGAAACGCGACATTATGGAAAAAATCGATGCAATTGAAATATTATCGAATGAAGTTTCAAAACACGATCCAACACGGCAATTATTAATTCGTGAACGTTTAATGGCCGCTTTCGCAAGCCTTTCCCAACCTGAAAAGTTTGATCCGGCTCGTTTCGAGCAAGAACTCATCTATTATCTTGAGCGCTTAGACATCAACGAGGAAAAGGTGCGCTTGATTCAGCATCTTAATTATTTTCGGCAAACAATAAACCAAGGCGGAGCTGTGGGACGTAAATTGGGTTTCATAACCCAGGAGATTGGACGAGAGATTAACACCATGGGGTCGAAGGCTTCAAATTTTGAAATTCAACAGTTAGTTGTGCAAATGAAAGATCAACTCGAACAAATCAAAGAACAACTTTTAAACATACTTTGATGAACGATAACAAAGTCATAATTATCAGCGCGCCTTCGGGAACAGGAAAAACCACACTGATCAAACATCTCATGGAAGTACTTCCGGTTTTTGAGTTCAGCATTTCAGCCACCAGTCGGCAGCCTCGTAAAGGTGAAATCAATGGCAAAGATTATTATTTTTTATCGGCAGAAGATTTTCGTTGTAAAATCGAAAACAACGAATTTATAGAATGGGAGGAAGTTTATCCCAATCGATTCTATGGCACACTGAAGTCAGAAATTGAACGTATCCACCGAATGGGAAAGGTAGCAATTTTTGATGTGGATGTGATGGGAGGCGTGAATTTGAAACAAAAATTTGGAGAAAAAGCTTTATCGATTTTCATAAAACCACCATCCCTTGAAGAACTTGAGCTTAGGCTTCGAATTCGTGGAACCGATTCCGATGAAGAAATCAAGACACGATTGGAGCGCGCTGCCTACGAATTAAATTTCGCCTCAAAATTTGATACAGTCATAGTCAATGAGACGTTAGATAAATCAAAGCCGGAATTGGTGGCGGCAGTTAAACGTTTCCTCGGTATTTAACGTCCGTTATGAGTAGCAGGAAAGAAAATACCATGGCCGGTAAGCGGATAGGACTGTTCTTTGGAACATTTAACCCAATTCACATGGGACATTTGATCATTGCAAATTATATGCTTGAATTTTGCCCAATTGATGAATTATGGTTTGTTGTAAGCCCCCAAAGCCCCTTCAAAAAGCATCAAACTTTAGCGGATGATCGTCATCGATTAGAGATGGTGAATCTTGCCATTGGTGACACGGTACATTATCGGGCTACCGATATTGAATTTTATATGCCCAAACCTTCGTACACCATCGATACGGTTGCATATCTTTACGATCGATATCCCGGAAAGAAGTTTTCAATTATCATGGGTGCCGATAATCTTGAGACATTCCATAAATGGAAAAATTTCGAGAAACTCCTTGAACTTTGTCCGGTGTTGGTTTATCCGCGTCCGGGACACAGCTTGTCAAATTCTTTAGTCAAAGGTGACATTGCCATTGTTGATGCGCCTTTAATGGAAATAAGTTCAAGTTTTATCCGTAAGTCTATCGCCGAAGGAAAAGACATTCGATTCTTTTTGCCATCGGAGGTTTGGAATTATATTCAAAAAATAGGATTGTATCGGCAGCGTTAATTCCGATTTAGCATCAGTACTTCATCGATTTTAGCCAAAATGTGGGTGATGATTACCGGCTTTTTTATGAAAAGTTTAGCTCCAAGTGCAAAAGCTTTTTCGACATCTTCTGCGGACGAGCGGGCAGAAATGACAATCACCGGAATTGTTTCTTGATTTTTCTTCAATTCTTCCAAAACATCATAGCCACTTAATTCCGACATCATAATGTCGAGCAGGATTAAATCGGGGCGATGATTTTTGATCTGCACAAGAGCTTCTTTGCCATTCCTTGCTTTGATCACAGTGTAGTTGTATTCCTGAAGTACTTCTTCCAAAAGGAAAAGATTATTTTCAGAATCGTCAACAACTAATATTTTCGGAATGGTTTCCATAGCCTTCAATGAAAGATATTTGAATCAGCGATTGCGTCCGTAAAAAATAAACGTTGTCAGGAAACGAAATGTTTCAGAAAGATGTTTCTAAATTGGGATTAATCCGTTTTTTATTGCAAAGATAATTAAAGCGGCTGTATTTTTTGAACCGGTTTTTTCGAGTAAGCTAGCACGGTGACCATCGACGGTTCTTGGGCTGATACTGAGTTTTTCAGCAATTTCCTGAGTGGATAATCCTTTGCAAATTTCACTCAGCACTTCAAATTCACGGGAAGTAAGTTTATCTCCATGGAATGGGAGTGAAGCATCGTACATGTTCTTTTTGAGTAGTTCGGGCGAGAAGTACGAATCGCCCGACCAAACACGTTGAATAGCTTTGTTAAGTTCCCTTGGATCCGATGATTTCAGAAGAAAACCCACAACTCCGAGGTCAACCATTCTTTGGAAATAGGCAATTTCTTCAAACATGGTTAATACAATGATTTTTAATGAAGGCATCAGATTTAAAGCCTTTTGAGTTGCCTCAAAGCCATCCATTTCCGGCATTTTGATGTCCAAAATCACCAGGTCGGGTTTTAAAACAGGAAGTTTATCAATAAAAGCCCGTCCGTTTTCGGCTTCTCCAACAATCTTACAAAAATTGTAGCTTTGAAGAGACATAATCAGTCCCTTTCTGAAAATGGCATGATCGTCAACAATCATGATTCTGGGCAGCTTTTCATTCATAATGAACTGACTTACGCTTTCTAAAAAGTAAAGATAAGCGAAAAGGATAAAAAATCAAAATGATTTAGCAAAAATCGGGCTTTTCAATTGATTTTAAGCCGATGCGAAATGGTGCACCAATAATTTTTCTAACTTTGCCAAAACATTTTATCAGCAGCAAAAATTTAGGCACAATGGAAATTTCTTACAATTGGCTCAAAGAGTATATATCGCTGGAGGAAACCCCGAGTGAATTAGCAGAAATATTAACGTCGCTCGGATTGGAGGTTGAAGGTTTTGAAGAAGTTGAATCCATAAAAGGTGGGCTGAAAGGAGTTGTTATTGGACAAGTTTTGGAATGCAAACCTCATCCAAATTCCGACCACCTTCATTTAACCAAAGTTGATGTTGGCACAGGTGAATTGCTCGACATAGTGTGTGGAGCTCCCAATGTGGCAGCCGGTCAAAAGGTTGTCGTTGCTACCGTAGGAACTAAGCTGTACTCAGGCGATAAAGAGTTTGAAATTAAAAAGGCTAAGATACGAGGTGAAAACTCTTATGGCATGATTTGCGCCGAAGATGAAATTGGTATAGGCACCTCACACGATGGTATTATGGTTTTACCTGAGACGGCAACAGTGGGAATGCCTGCGGCCGAATATTTTGGGTTAACCAGTGACTGGTTTTTTTCAATAGGCCTAACCCCAAATCGTGTTGATGCCGCTTCGCATATTGGCGTAGCCCGCGATTTGGCCGCTTATTTCAGCATTCGTAACCCCCGAACCGTGAAAATGCCTGATATTTCAACATTTTCGGTCGATCAGAAAAAAAATCCCGTAATCGTTGAGGTTGTTGATATCGATGGCTGTTACCGATATGCAGGATTAACCATTGAAGGAATTACCGTGCAAGAATCTCCTAAATGGTTAAAAGATCGATTGACCACTCTTGGCATGAAACCAATCAATAATGTGGTTGATGTTACAAACTATGTATTGCACGAACTTGGACAGCCATTACATGCTTTCGATTTAGATAAAGTTGCAGGAAATAAGGTTATTATAAAATCATTACCGTCACAAACTCAATTTGTTACCTTAGATGGCGTTGAACGTCAACTGGATGCTACCGATTTAATGATTTGTAATGCAGAGGAAGGAATGTGTATGGCCGGAATACTCGGGGGGCTTGACAGTGGCGTCACTGAAAACACCACACGACTTTTCCTTGAAAGTGCGTGGTTTAACCCGGTGAGAATACGAAAAACTGCTCGTCGTCACGGACTATCAACCGACGCATCGTTTCGTTTTGAACGTGGAACCGATCCCAACATGGTGATTATAGCCCTAAAACGGGCAGCTCTTCTAATTAAGCAAGTGGCAGGTGGAAACATAACCTCCGATATCTATGATGTGGTTAACAAATCGATTGAAAATTTTCCAATCGATTTCGATTTGAGAAGTTTTTACACATTTGCAGGCGAAAATATTGCCCCTGAAAAGATTGAAAAAATTTTAGAAGCTCTCGAAATAAAAATCGAAAAAACTTCTGCCGAACGTTGGAAATTATCAGTGCCTCCCTATCGAGTTGACGTGCAGCGGCAGGCCGATATCAGTGAGGAAATTCTTCGAATTTACGGCTACAATAATATTCCGATTCCCGAGCGTATTACCATGAGCGTTCCCACAAGCCCAAAACCTAATCCGGAACTTTTGCAGGATAAAATCAGCACAATGCTTGTAGCTGCCGGATATGTGGAAATGATGAACAACAGCATATCAAAAACTTCATATTACGATAATAATCAATGGTTCGATCGTAAGCAGCTAGTGTGTATTATGAATCCTCTTAGCTCCGATTTGAATTGCATGCGCATGACCTTATTCTTTGGAGCACTTGAAACTCTTCAGCGAAACAAAAACCGTCAGCGGCAAAACATGAAGTTTTTTGAATTTGGTAAAACTTACTGGCTTAAAAAACCTGAAAAAAGCAATGAATTAAAATCATACGCAGAGGCCTATAAGTTAGCCTTAATTGCCACCGGAAATCGCAACGATGAGAATTGGAATGAACCCGAACGAGCCATTTCGTTTTTTGACATTAAGGCCATCGTCGAAAATATATTTCGTCAAATGGGTGTAAATTTACAACGTACGGTTGTTGAATCGATTGAGAATGAATATTGTTTGGAAGGTTTACGATATGTTTACAACGCTAATGAGCTCGCTCAGATTTGGACTGTTCGAAGCCAAACAGCCAAAGGTTTCGACCTTTCACTGCCCATCTTTTATGCTGAGTTGAATTGGGAAACACTTTTAGCTATTGCTGCCTCCAACTCAATTTTGTTTAAAGAAATGCCCAAATTCCCATGGGTTCGTCGCGATCTAGCTTTGCTTGTCGATAATCAAATAACGTTTAATCAATTGAAAGAGGTGGCCTACAGAACCGAGCGGAATATTTTGAAAGACGTAGGATTATTTGATGTGTACACCGGTGATAAAATCGATGCCGGCAAAAAATCGTATGCACTCTATTTTATCCTTCAGGATGAAAACGCAACATTGACCGATCAGCAAATCGACAAAACGATGGAGCGATTAGTTGCGGCTTTTGATCGTGAGTTTGGAGCTAAACTACGATAAGCTTTTTTAGAATTAAAAAGGGGAATGCTAAAACATTCCTCTTTTTTGCATTGCTTAGCGTTATTGATCCTGCTTCGTCAACAGATTTGCGGATTTTTCCTGTAAAGATTTAGTCGCCAGTAAAATAATTTCGGCATTGGCAGGGAGTTCAAATGGTGGTTCAAACTTATGATTGCCAACGGCCGATATGGCGTCTTTTATGGCTAACCAAACCGAAAAGGCAAGCATAAACGGAGGTTCTCCCACAGCTTTGCTTTGCATTACAGCTTTTGGGTTGGGATAGCCTTCCAGAAGTTCTATCGAAAATTCTTTAGGTAAATCGCCGATCGTGGGAATTTTATAGGTATCGGGAGAATAGTTTAGCAATTCTCCCTTTTCGTTGTATCGTAATTTTTCCATGGTAACCCAACCCATTCCCTGGATAAAGCCACCGGCAACTTGTCCCATGTCGATATCATGATTGATGGAATTGCCTACATCATGTATGATGTGAACGCTTAAAATTGTGCTTCTGCCTGTGAAAAGGTCAATTTCAACTTCTGAAACAGCCATGCCATAAGCATAGTAGTGGAATGGTTTTCCTTTTTCGATTGACTTATCGAAAAAGATTTCGGGGGTTTTGTAGAAGCCGGTTGCGCTCAAGCTTACCTGTTCAAAATGCGCTTGTTTGGTCAGTTGGGCAAATGTTATGTATTTATCAGGGAATCGTGAATCATAAACAGTCCCCGATTTATAGATTAACTCTTCTACGGTTTCGATCTTAAATTTTTCTTTGATCATCTTAATGGCTACAGGGGTAAGTCTGTTTTTAATGGTTTCAATGGCATTTTTGACCGCCATTCCATTCAGATCTGTCCCACTTGATGCAGCTGTCGGGCTTGTGTTGGGAACTTTTGATGTGTTGGTTGCATTCACTTTGACCATGTATTCTTCCAATCCTAATTCTTCGGCAGCAATTCGTTTTATTTTGGTGTGAAGACCTTGTCCCATTTCTGTTCCGCCATGATTAATCAAAACGGTTCCGTCTTTATAAATCACTACTAATGCTCCGGCTTGATTCAAAAACGATGTTGTGAATGATATGCCAAATTTTACGGGAGTTAAAGCCAATCCTCGTTTTTGGTATTGGTGCTTGAGGTTGAACTCTGTAATCCGTTGGCGACGTTGGAAATATTCGGATTTTTTTATGATTTCAGGGTAAATAGCATGGAGTCGGTTTTCGGTAACGATTTGTCCATAAGGTGTTTCGTTTCTTTGTTCGGTATAGAAATTCTTCAGCCTTATTTCAGCAGCGTCTTTTCCAAGGTAATGTGCCATGCGATCAATAGCATTTTCGATGACTGCCATGCCTTGAGGTCCTCCAAAACCACGGAATGCAGTGTTTGATGGGAGGTTGGTTTTCCATGCGGTCGCGGTGATGCGTACGTTGGGAATATAATAGGCGTTTTCTGCATGAAACATGGAGCGTTCCAAAATGGCCATGGAAAGGTCGGTTGCACAACCTGCATCTGAATTCAAATCAACGATATAGGCTGTTATTTCGCCTTCAGAAGTAAATCCGATTTTGTATGTTGCATAATATCGGTGTCGTTTCCCGGTAATTTTTTGATCGTCGTCGCGGTGAAGCACCAGTTTTACGGGGCGTTTGGCGGCATGTGCAATGAGTGCAGTCCAAGCGGCGAAATGGCTTGCCTGCGATTCTTTCCCGCTAAAAGCACCGCCCATTCTCAAAACTTCGCATTCAACGCTATGGGCCGGTAAACCTAAGACTTCAGCTACTGCAAGTTGTGTTTCTGTTGGATTTTGCGATGAACTGTAAATTTTCATTCCGCCGTCTTCCAAGGGAATGGCTATGCTTGCTTGGGTTTCAAGATACCAATGTTCTTGCCCGCCAATATAGAGTTCGCCTTCGAGTTGATGTTGCGATGTTTGAAACGCTATGTCGGGAGTTCCTTTCTCAAATTTCCGTGTTGGGGCCAATTTATTGTTTTTTGCCATGGCCTCTTGAATTGACAGAATTGCAGGTAACGGTTCAAAATCGATGTAGATTTTACGCTCCGCTTCCACAGCTGCGTCTTCGTTCTCAGCTGCTATTAAGAAAATAGCTTGTCCGATACATTGAACGGTTTTTTCCGCTAAGCACGGTTCGTCGTTGGCAATGGGATTGAGTTGATTCTCACCGGGAATTCTTGTAAAATCAAGAATATCAATAACTCCGGGAACTTTCATTGCTTCACTCAGATCGTAATGCAATATCCTGGCATGAGCTACCGGACTGTAAAACACTCGACCAATCAGCATTGATTCTGAAAGGCTCATATCCCCGATGTATTGTGCTTTGCCTGTTACATGTTGAATAGCACTATTGTGGTAGTTTGGGTTTTTCATGGCGTGGATTGTTTCAAAGAGGAAGCAGGCATTTCAACAGCAAATTTTTTGCAACATTCATGCGAAACTCTTTTCCGGATCGGGAATCGGAAATGGGGGTAAAATCGCTTTCAATGACCACGGAGGCTTGTTTTAGGGTTTGTTCGTTTAAGGGTTTTCCCATAAGAAAACTCTCTGTGTTTTTAGCTCGTTTAACACGATCGGCCATTCCTCCGTAGGCAAGAATTATCTCGGTGATAGTCTCTTTTTCAAATGTCCATCGCGCCGCCAATGAAACGGTGGAAATATCAACGTGTTGCCGGTTCGATACTTTTTCAAACGATAAATGCACCTTTTGAGAAGGTTTCGGGATGATGATTCGGGTTAGGAGTTCATCGTCTGCCATGGCGGTTTTGCGATATCCGACGATAAATTCTTCGAATGGAATTTCGCGTTGTTTTGCAAAGTTTTGAATAATGGCTTTTGCTTTAAGGGCAATCATCACCGGAATCAAATCGCCAACCGGCGATGCGTTGCAGAGATTGCCACCTAAAGTTGCCACGTTTCGGATTTGTTGCGATGCAAAAAAAGTAAGTGCTTCTTTTAAAATCGGTAATTTGGTAGCGAACTGTTGTTTTAATTGTTCCAACGGAACTCCCGAGCCAAGATTAATCTCTTTATCGTCTTCAATAATGTTATTAAGTTCGTTAATACGCGAAAGATCAAGAATTATTGGATGGTATAGGAATTTCTTGTTTTGCTGAACGGCAATGTCGGTTGAACCATTTACCACAACAGCCTTTGGGTTTGCTTGCTTAAATCGAAGGGCTTCGGTTAGATTATTAGCCAAAAAATAGGTTTGTTTTCTTGTTTTAATTTCAATTCCGGATTCTGGAGTTTCTATTGATTTCAGAAGATGAATAATTTCATCTGTGCGTGCGTCGAATTTATCGGAAATTGAGCTTTGCAACGATTTTTCCACTGCGGTGTAAATGGATTGATATCCGGTGCAACGACACAAATTGCCGGCCAGGGCATCAGTGATGTTGTCTCTTGTGGGGACAACTTTGTTTTTTACCATGGCAAAAGTTGACATTACAAAACCGGGGGTGCAGAAACCACATTGGCTGGCATGTTCTTTTACATACCATTGTTGTATGGGATGTATGTTTTCCAAGCGATACCCGTCTGAAAGATCCTCCACGGTGATGAGCATTTTACCGTGTAGCGCAGGCAAAAATGTTAGACAGGCGTTTATGGATTGATAGCAGACATTGTCGTCGCACAACGTTGCTACCACTACGGTGCAAGCTCCACAGTCGCCTTCCCCGCAACCTTCTTTGGTCCCTCTCGAATCGGGCGATTGTCGAAGATAGTTTAATATTGTTGTTGAAGGCAAAAAATTGGTTTGGTTGAAATCGATTTCAACGATTTTGAAATTACGAATAAATCGTATCGATCCTTTGTTCATAGCGTTTGGTTGTTTTTTGTGTCGATCAAACGAGCGACGATGCTAATGGCAATTTCTTTGGGAGTTTGTGCGTTAAACGGAATTCCGATAGGCATGTCGATTCGGTTTGCCTGTTCGGGTGTTAGAATGTTGTTTTTAATAGCATTTTCGCGGATAATGGCAGCTTTGCGTTTGCTCGCTATTACACCAACATAGAGTAGGTTTTTCCGGGCAAGCGTGTGTGCCAAGCTTTCATCGAATTGGTGATTCGGGGTGGTTACCACAGCATAATCGCGTTCAGAAAAATTGCAACTATTGGCAAACTCCAAATAGTCAACCGGATGACACTGGGCATAATCTGAACGAAACTCGGTAAAAATTCCCGGACGTGGGTCGATAAATTGAATTTGAAATCCTAAATCAAAGGCATAACTTCCAACTTCTCGGGCAACATGACCCGCCCCAAAAATAAAAACCGTGGGAGCAGGAAGTACCGGATCGAAAAAAACGGTAGCTGTGCCTCCGCAATGCATCGAAAGGTCGTCTTCAAGATCAAATGTTTTTGTCAATGGTGATCCTTTGCGGAGCACATCCAAAGCTATTTCAATCACTTTTTTTTCAAGACTGCCACCGCCGATAGTCCCCACAATTTTTCCATCGCCGGTAACAATCATTTTTGTGCCGGGTTTTCGTGGGGTAGAACCCTGAACATCGATAAGGAAGGTAATTACACAAGGAGTGTGATTATCTATCAAATTAATAAGCTGTTTATAAATTGAATTCATGGCTAAATTTTTATTCCGATTACTAAAATATCATCAACTTGTTCATTGTTGCCTCTCCATCGTTCAAAGTTGTTCTCAAGCATTGCTCGCTGCATATCCAAATTGATAGAGCTTATCCCGATTAAAAATTCTTTGAATCTGCTGCTTTTGTACTTTTGCCCCTTTTGACCTCCAAATTGGTCAATATATCCATCAGTGAATAAGTAAAAAATATCATCTTTTTGAAAGTCAATTTCTTGGTTTTTAAAAGGATATCCTGATGTAAAGTTGCTTATTCCCACGGGCATTTTGTCTGCCTTAAATTCGTCTAGTGTGTCATTTCGCAGACGGTATAATGGGTTGATAGCGCCGGCATATTCAACTGTCATTCTTTGGAAATCGAAGATTGTAAGGCTTAAATCCATTCCTTCGGCAAGAAAATATTCCTCGCTGTGGTGACTGAATAGCGAAGTTACTCTGACATCGAGTTGTTGAAGAATATCGCCGGGATGGTCAAATTGATCCTTTATAACGATTTCTTCAAGAAGTTTGATGCCGATAACTGACATCAAAGCTCCGGGAACTCCGTGTCCTGTGCAATCAACCGCAGCAACACATACGCGTTGATTCCCGAAATTGTGGATCCAGAAGAAATCGCCACTCACAAAGTCTTTAGCCCTAAAAAGGATTAACGATTCGCTGAAATATTGTTTTAATTCATATTCTTTTGGGAATAACGCCCGCTGAATGCGTTGTGCGTATCGAATGCTGTCGGTGATGTTGCGGTTAAGGGTTGATAGTGATTCTTTTTGTCGTAAAACTTCCTGTGCCACCAACTCTTTTTCACGCAGAATTTGGTTGATTTTTCTGAGCTTTTTAAGTCGAAGTTCGAAAATGAAACCAATGAGCGAGATCAGCGCAGCAAAATAGATAAAATATGCATATGGAGTTTGGTACCATGGAGGCTCTACTTTCAGCAGAACGGTGGCATAATAGCGACTCCATTGATGGTCGGAGTTGCTGCCATTGATAGATATTCTGTAACTTCCCGGTCGGAGATTTACAAACGAGATATAGTTTTGATTTTCCAATTCTACCCAGTTGTTTTCGTTAATTCTGTAACGATATTTATTCATTGGCGGATATTTGTAGTCAAGCGACGAAAAGTGGATATTGATAGTTTTTACCTGAGGATCAGCAACAAGCGTTTTTGAAGGATTGAATCTCAGTTTTTCGGTACCGTTATCTCTGAGAAATTCAATTTTCGATACAAATAGTTTTGGATTGAAGGTATCCACCGGCATCAATATAGGATCGATGATAGCTACTCCGCCTTGAGTGCCCAGAAGAATAGTGCCATTATCGGATTTGTAGTAACATCCAAGATTGAATTCCTGGTTGGGCAATCCCTGATGGGGATAATATTGTTGGATTTTTTCGGAATCTGCATCAATCCGGAAAAGTCCATTTTCAGTTCCAATCCAAATGTTCCCAAAACAATCGTCATTTAAGGTGTAAATTACCTTATTGTCGAGAATGGAAAGTCTAATAGGAGCAATAACATTTTTCTTTATTGAGTCAACACGATATAATCCATTCGTGGTTCCAATCCATAGTCTTTCTTTTTTGTCAATCAAAAGTTGATAGACTGTATTGCTTCCAAAACGTAACGGATTGGCTGACAGATCTACTTTGCTGATTTGTTGGTTTATTGTGTTGTATTTCAGAAGTCCGCTGATAGTCCCTAAATATATTACACTATCAAGGTTTGCGATTGAGAAAACGTATTTTATGTTAGAAGCAATATATTGGTTGATTTCTGAAATGAATTCAGCCTTTTTATTTTGAGGATCAACCCTAATTAATCCTTGTTGTGTTGCAATAAAAAGTTTTTTACCGATGTACTGATAAGAATAGACCGATAGGCGCTGATTCAGAGCCGGAAACAGGTATGGGAATTCCGATCGAAGGTTAGCTTTTCGATAATTTTTATCGAACAACGTAACGCCTTTTGATCCAAAAGAAAGAATATAATTTTCGAACGGAATTAGATTATAAATGTGAGTATCCAGACTATCAATTATTTGGCTCTTTTTCCCATAAACTATTGTCCCCACAGACCTAACTCCCAAAAGAATATCTTGGTTATGCACCAAAATGGTTGAAATTTGGTTGTTGATTTTTGTATTTTTAAAAAACTCCGATGGGATAAGGGCCTTTATCAAATTTGGCTTAAGGTTGGCTTTAATCAGCCCATTTCCCACTGTGCCGATCCATGCAATTCGATTGTGATCAACAATAAAACTTCGTATTCCAAGCAAAAGCTTATTTTTTGTTGCTTCTGGAAAAGTTCCTAAAAGAGAAAGTTTATCGTTTTTTAACTCCAATATTCCGTTATAAGTCAAAATGTAGAGCGATGAATGGACTGAAAAAAGTCGAATTGGGCGATCGACCAATGCAATCTTTTGGATGGTTTGAAGATTTTGATCTAATATTTCAAGAGATCGGTCGAAAAGAAGAGCAATTTTGAGTTTTTCGTGAACGGTGGTGTGAAGCAAATTTCCGTTTATCTCCGGATTGAAAAATAATGAATCGAGAGTTTGATTATGAAAAATATAAAGGCAATTCCCGTTATAAAAAATCACTGAGTCGTTTATTGCTGCAAGCCCGTAATCAGTTTTAACATCATAAGCAGTTTTTCTCCAACTAAAGAAATCGATCGATGATAGATTTTTTTTGAAAGTTGAAATAAAGTTATCGGTTAAAACAAATATTTTGGTTCGCCCGCGAACAATCCCCCGAATCCAGTTTTCAATAAGTCCATTTGAACTTTGTGAGGTTATACGTTGCAGTGAGAAGGTTTGTTCATTAAAAATGTTGATTCCCAATCGCGTGCCTATCCATAGATTTTGATGAAAATCTTCTGTAATTGAGCTTATGAAGCTATCGGTTAAAAACATTGTATCGGCGTGTAAACCTTTGTAATGATAGAATTGATAACCGTCAAAGAGGTTTAAGCCGTTTTGTGTCCCAACCCATAGTTTTCCTGCATGGTCAACATAGAGTGAGTTTATTACACTTTGTGACAATCCATCGCTATTGGTGAAATGTTGGCACGTCAGATTGTTTTGTGCCACAACCGATAAAAAGTTTATGAAAAGAAAAAATATGAAGGTAAAAAAACGCATACGACTTTTTTACCTTGTGAATTTACAAAATGTTTTTTTATCCTGATTTTGATGATAAAAAAAAAGATCTCTCAATTTAATTTATTAATCGAGCATTTTAATGGATAATACTGAAGTTTTACTTCCGTACAATCTTCAGCTCGCCAAAAACCACTTTGCCCAAAAGCGATAATTGGGTATTGGTATCATTTAATATAGCATCTTCTTTATCGGAAGTAGAACCCAAAATGCTGATAATATTGTTTTTTACAACCCAATCTTTGGGAATGATTAATTTAACATTTCCAAAAACACAAACCACTTCAAGTTTAATTTTGTTTGAAGGGGTTGAAATATTTGTCAGATCAATGGTTGAGTTTCCAAATATATTTACAATTCGGCCATTTTCAATACTTTGCCCTTGAAACGATTTTTTACTGTTACTAAACACGTTACTATCTTCAAATGAGGCTGATGACGAAACAATCTGTATTTCATTATCAGTTATAATCTTAGCGTGATTTTTTTTTTCGCTAATTATCGAAATGCCAATCAAGATAAAGACAGCCGGCCAGAAAATATGCCAAAAATTGACGGGTAGTTCAAAAATTTTGGGCAACAGGAATATTGATGCTAAACTAAACATAATTACTGTCGCCGTGTAATTTCGATTCGCAAGAGTAATCAGTCCTACAGCCACAAAAATCATTGGCCAGGAAAATACAACATCACTAACATCGGGCGATAGAATGTTTAAATTTCGTAAAATCAAAAGAACGCCTATTGCTATAAAGATTAAGCCTGTCATGGCTCTTTTAGGAGAGATATTGGAGTTCATGGTTTGCTTTTTTTTTTGCAAATCTAAAACAATTTTTTTGTTGTCTTTGTTAACGTTATAATAAATTAAAAAAAATATGAGAAATATAAAAATTACCTCTAGGCTTTTGTTGCTTCTGTTTGTTTTTGGCGTTCTGCTTCTTTTTGTGATCGTTTTTAATATCACAAAAATCAACCAGATAGCCGATCAATCAACAGAATTTTCGGTTGAGACCATGCTCGAAGGTCAAAAACAAAAATTAAAGGTAGCGAGCGATGCGATGGCCATTGCTATTGCCGATCGGATAAAGATAACCGCGAATGAGGATGAACGAGAAGATATCATTCGATCGATGGTGGAAAATATACGTTTTGAAAGCGATAATTCGGGATATTTTTTTGTGTATCGTGAGACAAAATGTATAGCATTACCAACCAAAAAGGAGAATGTTGGTAAAGATCTTGGTGATGTCAA
>DAOTAV010000034.1:0-15798 GCA_035382785.1 Salinivirgaceae bacterium
TCCGTAGTTGCCCACAAAGGGTTTGTATTTCTTAAAAGCAGGGTAGTAGTTGGCTGGTAACATCTCGCTATGGGTATAAACATCAACTCCTGTGCCTTCAGTTTGAGCAAGGAGATCCTCCATGTCCTTAAGGTCGTGACCGCTAATTAAAATTGCAGGATTGTTGCGAACTCCAAGGTTTACTTTGGTGATTTCCGGATTTCCATAAGCCGAAGTGTTAGCTTTATCGAGCAAAGCCATTACCTCAACACCATATTTCCCTGTTTCGAGTGTTAATGCCACAAGTTCGTCAACGCTTTTGTTTTCAGTCGTAGCTGCTAATGCTTTTTGCATAAAGGAAATGACTTCAGGGGAACTGTGTCCCAGATTTTCAGCATGTTCGGCATAGGCAGCCATTCCTTTCACTCCGTAAACGATCAACTCCTTCAATGACCGAATGTCTTCATTCTTCTCACTCAAAATGCCAACAGTAAGTGCTTTGATAGCATATTGGTCAGGAGTTCCTGTCCATGTGCAGCCGTCGAAAGATGTATCAACATTGACGGATTGGTTTTTGCATTCCTCGCGTAGCATATCGCGGTACCGGAGTCCTTGCTGAATGCGTCGTTCGATGGCGCTCTTATCGAAATTGGCATTGGTAATGGTCGAGAACAGCCCATCGATGACGAAGCGGTTGATGTTTGGGTTTTCATACTTTTTTTGTTCACGCAGAGCCGTGCTGTAGATGCAAATTCCTTTAATGACATGAAGCAAAAGATCCATGCGTCCGGAAACGTCGGCGGATTTTCCACAAACGCCTTTAATAGTGCACCCAACACCTTTAGCTGCTTCTTGACACTGATAACAAAACATGTTTTCCATAGATAAAAAAGATTTAGTAGTTTATAAAATTGGTTATTGAATATTTAAATCCATTGTTCGCTGATAATTTCTCCCTGGACACTGACTATGATGGCTTTTACAGGAACTTTTCGTGAAGCCGAAACAACGGCTTTTTGAACGATCTGCACTAATCCGCTGCAACATGGCACTTCCATAATCATCACTGTAATGGTGTTGATTTTAGCATCATCGATCATCCGACGAATTTTTTCCACATATATTTCTGTGCCATGATCAAGCTTGGGACAGGCAATTGCCAGGATTTTTCCGGCCAGATAACTATTGTGAAAATCGCCTACTGCATAAGCAGTACAATCGGCGGCTACAAGCAAATCGGCTTTATTGAGATACCCTGCTGCGGGATTCATTAAATGAAGTTGTATGGGCCATTGTCTGAGTTGGCTTGGGTTTTCCTTGGGTTCCACCGAAGAGGGAGAAGCAGTGGATCGGTTGAAACTCATCTCTCTCGATCCGGGGCAACTTCCGCCATGATGATGTCCGTGATGCACATCTATTTTTAAAGCTTTGGCTTGTGCGGTTTGTGCTTCGGGTTGATGCAATTTATGAAGCAACTCTTCCGGGTCGAAATTGATTCTTGAACGGTTGGCTCTTAGATAATCGATTCCCTGTTGAACATATTTTCTCTGATCATGATCTTTTAAATGTTTGAGGTGCGCATAAATAGTATTGAATCCCTTTTCAATCATACCTTCCATCACTTTGATCTCGTCGTAGGGTTCGGCTTCGCGTTCTTCAAGGGTAATGGCATCCATCGGGCAATGTCCGATACAAGCTCCAAGACCGTCGCACATCAGATCGCTAATCAAGCGGGCTTTCCCATCAATAATCTGCAAGGCACCTTCGTGGCATCCGGGTACGCATGATCCGCATCCGTTGCACTTTTCTTCGTCGATTTTTATTACTGTCCGTTTCATATTTGTTGATTGATTGTTTGTTTCTGTGTTATTTATATCACAAAAATCGGATATTCGGATAAAGAAGTCTGTAACATATGTGACAAAATCGTATTTTTGTTGAAAATTTTTTTTACAAAACTTTTGTCTATGGCAGAATTATTATATACTACGTTGATAAACAACGAGATATTCAGAGACGTAACCGCGGAGCAAATGCATCAACTTTTTTCGTGTGTTCACTATGGAATGCGTAGTTATCAACCCGATGAAATTATTGCTATTGCCGGAGAGCAGTGTAAAAATCTTATGATCATACACCGGGGGAAAGTTCGAGGCGATATGGTGGATCAAAACGGGAAAGTGGTTACCGTGGAAGAGATAGAAGCTCCAAGGGCAATTGCACCGGCCTTTCTGTTCGGGGAAAAAAATCTGTTTCCGGTGAATGTAACAACTGTAACCACCTGTGAAATTGTTTATATCACTCGCGAGAGCTTCATTTCGTTGCTGCAAAAAGATTCCCGTATCTTGATTAATTATTTGGATCTTTTGAGTAATCGCAGTTATTTTTTGGCTGACAAAGTAAAATTTCATTCCTTATTAACCATTCGACAAAAATTTGCACGGTATCTTCTTGAAAACACACGTCATAAAAACTGTGTAGCGTTTGATCCACAAATAAGTCAAACGGCTATGGCTGAAATGTTTGGCGTTGCCCGGCAATCGCTATCACGCACTATCAGTGAGCTTGTTGAAGAACAAGTCATTGATTACTCCCCACATTGGATAACCGTCTTAAACTTTGATTTGCTTTTGCGAATAATAAATGGGGAGAAATAGAATTCGGATGTAGGATATAACCAAATAAACATTTGATTCACCAATCAAAATAACAATGAGAAAATTCTACTTCGCGATGGTGCTAGGATTGCTATGCACTTGCAACCTAATTGCTCAAGTTGACACTATATAAAGGCACTCATTCTTATTGACAAAGACCTGTATAAGCTTGATTTAGAGCAACTTTAAAATCTTGATTTATTTTCGGTTCTGATTTATGGTTTGGATGCTTTGCATAAGGGGCTTGATTCCGAAAAAATAAAAACACTGGAATTAGCACTCGATCAGCAAATAGCCAAGCGGTTTAAATTCCGAATCAACGGATTTTATAATACCATAGACGATATTATTACTCATCGTCCTGCTACAGCGTCCGAACTTTTGATCATTGATCCATCGGGAGCAATAACTTCAACGCTTGTTTATGATAACCTTGGACAACAAACCATTTATGGTTTTGAAGCTGAGATTTTTGGTTATCCCACTGAAAAAATTCATTTCTGGGGTAATATCAGTTACAAAGAAGGGCAATTTAAAACTACTTCACCAATTTCCGGCGTTGATACTACTTTAAACTATATTCCTTTTATGGAAAAAATAACCGCCAATATTGGAGCCACCTTGCGATTTGGGAATTTTTCCATATCACCTTATTATCAGTTTGTCGGGAAACGAGAAGGTTATTTGGGAAATGCAGTGAACAATATACAATCGGTTGATTCCTACGGATTAATCAATCTCAACATTATTTACAAAGTTAGCAATAACACATTGGTTTCAATCTTAGGTAAAAATCTAACGAACGAAACTTATTATTATCCGGAGGAAGCACGTCGTGAAATTCTAACAATCCCCGGAGGCCCAGGCATAGGTATATTTGCAAAATTGACTTTTAAGCTCTAAATGGACAAGGAATTTGGTAAACAAAAACTGCCCCATTTTGGGGCAGTTTTTCTGCTTTTTATAGTTTGATAATTGTAATCGGTTTCTCTAAGCCAATTACTTTCAAAAGGTAACAACCCGAGGCGATATTTGATAAGTCGATTACTATGGATTCATGATTTATAAGTTGTTGTCGCAGAACACGACCCGAAAGGTCATAAAGGAGTAGTGTTTGGCCGGGTTTTAATCCTGAGACAGTACAATTGCCGTGGGTTGGATTAGGATAAATCCATATTGTCTCGTTCTGTAGGTTTTCAATGTTGTTTACCGTGGTAGTAACGGTTTTTGAAATGGAGTTCGACGAAATACCATCGTAAACGGTAAGCGTAACCGTGTGATTTCCGGCAAAAAGATATTGATTGGTGACCACCATACCGGTATTAAAATTTCCATCGCCAAAATTCCATGATGCTGACGGGGCACTCGTTATAGCTTCAAAATGTACCACAGGGCCTTCAACATCAAAAGTAAAATCGACGGTGAGTTGACTTTCAATCACCACTGTAAACGATTGGGACAAGGTGCCGCAAGCTCCATTGGCAGTGAGAGTAACCGTGTAGGTTCCCGCTTCAGGATAAACATGTGAAGGATTGGGTTCATTCGATGTGCTTCCATCGCCGAAATTCCATAAGTAATTGCTAATGAATCGCCCGTTGGCATTGAACAACACTTCAGTATCCAAAACTTCATAAGTGGGATCAATGGTCATGGTTTGGTCGCTCACTTTCAGTGTCACGTCATCAACATGGATATAATACTTCTGACTTGTTCCTTGTTGTACGTGGAACGCCAGATAATAAACTCCATCAGCCGGTACGGAAAATTGAACGAGGGCTTGCTGATAAATATTGGTGTTGAAATTATCAATGGTCAATAAATTCGTCATCGATGCAGGATTTGGCGAAGTGCCGATAGTTACTTCGAGAGTTTCGTAACTATAGCGTGAGCGATAGAAGAAAGACAGATCGTAACAAACTCCGGCCTTCAAATAGTTGCATCCACTGATCAGCCAGTCGTTGGTTGGTTGTTGGTCGGTGCGGATACGAAACGAATTTAACCCTGTGTGAGCAAAATCGGCACTTGTATAAATTTGCCATGAGTTTGTACCCTGAAGGTCAATCACAGTCCATTCGTTGATTTCTTCCGGAACTTCAAAACTTGTAAAATAGGTTTTCAGATCGAAGTTATTCATTAGGTACATATCATTTACTGCGTTTTGATCGTTTGCAGCATCGACTTCTATCTGGATATTCCACAAATGGTCGGAACTAAGTTCCAACTGGTCGAAGAAAACTGTTGTTGAACTTCCGGCAGCTATGGTTTGAGAATATTGTTTTGAAGCAAACACAACTGTTTCTCCATTGTCGGCGCTCACGTTAAGGGAAAATTCGTTAATGGAATTGCTGCCGATATTTTCGATGGTAACTTTAATGGAGTCGGATGGAGATAGCTGGCATGTTCCTGTTTGTTTTTTCCGAAGTACGGTTGCCGAAGAAATTGTTAAATCATAATTGAACACGCGCCTGATGGTAACGTTGTCGATATACATTCCATACATATCGGCTGGCCCATACGCTTCCCATGCAAAGTAATAAGTTCCTGTGGTGGTAGGGGAAAAGGTGGTTTGATACGATAAATAAGTTGAATTGGTAATATCACCAAAGTCATTCAGTATCATTACCGATGATTGTGGTGTTGTGGATGAATGAAGGCGAAAACGTAATTTTTCAGGATAGCTCGTTGCGCGGTTTTTATAATAAAACTGCACAAAATAAGTGTTTCCGGCTTCTAAAGTAAAGCACGGAGAGAATAGCCAATCATTGCTTGTTTGTGAAGAGTTGTTCGATTGGTAATTGTAAGAATGTGTTCCATGATAGGCATAAGTGGGATCATTCACGATTTGCCAAAAATGACCATCGTTATTGGCGTTCACCACTGTCCATCCTTCTCCTTCAGCATCGGTTTCAAAACCTGAAAAATAGTCGCCCATGGTGTTCAGATCGAAACTTGCCGGTTTTAGTATGAAGGTTTTATGATTGTTGGTAGCGTCATCATCGTCGGAAAGGCTAATTTCGAGATTGTGACTAGCTTGTCCGGTTAGGTTGAGAGTACCGGCAAACGAATATTCGATGGTTGCACCGGGGTTAATGGTTTGGTTAATGGTTTCGGTAACGGATGGTTGTCCGTTAAGCGAGTAAGATATCTGAGGGTTTGTTATTGGGTTTTGCCCTAGATTTGAGATTTCGACAGTCAAGGTTTCACCGGCTCCGAACGAGCAGGCTGTTGTGGGAGAAACCAAGTTGCCAATGGCTAAATCATTTTGAGAGATATTCCGCACTTCCAGATCGTCGATGTGAAGAAGGTATAACTCCGGATCGCTTACATTGCCGGAAGTGGCATATATAGCGACTCGTATTGTTTGCCCTGCATAATTTCCAAGACTAAAAAAGAAGGGAGTGAGATTGGTTCCCAGATTATTTTGGCGAGTGATTGTACCCACTTCACTCCAATCGAGACCGCAATTGGTTGATACCATAACCGACAGACGGTCGTCGCTTCCCATTTGGGTTGGGCCTTGATACCACTCGTAGGCGGCTTTGAATGCCACATAGGTTTGGGCTGTAGGAATTATCATAGGGCCGATCAGCCAATCGTTTGTTCCCAGTCCTGAGTAAAAAACTGTTGCGGTTCGGCTTTGTGGATGTTGTTCGGCTTGCCAGTCGGTATCCATAATCACTTTGGGGAATAAGCGTCCACGCGCTTCGTTCCAATCGGGATATATGGCGTTTAAGTTGTCGGTGTAGAAATCGGTGAACGTCATCACCGGAAGTGGTAATTGGCGTATTCCGGTGTTTTTGATGATTTTACGATTACTTCGGTTGTTTTCAGCAAATACATCCGATGGGAGTTCAGTTTCGGCTTCGATTTCGTAGGTTCCCTCCAACGAAAGGTTAGCGTTTCCAACAACGATCGTTTTGGTTTCTCCCGGTTGAAGAGTTCCTTGATAAACGTTGAAAAGGTTTTGGTTATGGGCTCCGCGGATTTTAACTCTGATAGGAATTTGGGAAACCGGAGCCAGATCGTTGTTTTTGATGCGAACCGTTACAGGAGTGCTTTCCTCCAAGCATTGTTGCCATTGGGGAAGAAGAATTTCTTCTGCTGCAACATCGGGGGCTGTAGCGTTGGTAATAAACACATCGTCGATATGCCAGGTAGCATAAGTCCCGGCTTGATTACCATCAATTGCCAGAAATCCGATACGAATTTCGCTCCCGGCAAATTGTTGTAATGAAAGGGTGAACGATTGCATTTCGACGGGAAGAACATGGTCTTTATCGAAAACCATAAGCTCCGTGAAGTTGCTGTTTCCCACTTGAACCATCACTTTAAAAAAGTCTGTTGGCCCCATAATGGCAGGTTCAGGATCGTTATCAAAGATTGTCATTGCAGCATTAAAACTCAATTGAGTTTCGGCGGTAGCCATAAAGAACGGAGTTAGAAGCCAGGCTCTTTTGTCGGTTTCGGCTATCTGCACACAGGCAGCCTTAGAGTATAAAATGTTGGAAAGAAACCAAGCCGACTCTCCAATTGCCGGAGTGCCTTCTCCGTTACCTTCTGCCCATCCCGGATAACTACTTGAAATGTTGATCCCCTCATAGTTTTCAAAACGGTTTGAAATTGGCAATTCTGTCGGTTGACAGACCATGAGCAATCTCATGGAAGACAAAGTGAGCAGTAGTAATGTTTTTTTCATTGGTGTAGAATTTTAGGTTGGAATTGACTTGTTCAAATATACTATTTTTTACTATGATAACGTTTTTTGGTGAAGGCGTTTTTCAAGTGTCATCTTTTGGAAAATAGACTTTTTCCCTACAACTTATAGTGAAGAAGGAAATCATATAAAACTATTAGTCATAAGTTTGGTAAGATTTAAAAATGTAAGTGAGAAATATTAAAATTCTTGGATAGACCACCAATGTTTTGATTAACCTTGGCTTTAAATCTTTAAAGTGCAAAAAATCGGTTGGCCGGAAAGCTAATTTTTTCACAAGAAATTTTATTGGTAAAATATGTAGTTCGGTTTGAGTAGGAGTCAAAGGGGCTTAGCTACATAAAAATCCAACTTTTTGCCACTGATGTCATTACTTGGTTTGATTCTCTAATGGGTAATGAAATAAACTTGCCCATAAAAATCATTATCTTTGCACGAATTTTGCCCAATGACAATACCCCTATTAAACTATGCTCCAAATAATTCTGAGATGAAAAATCGGCCTACAGACAGATTCAGTATGAATTTATAACAAATTTATTATAAATCAATTATTTGCATTACAAACCTTAAAAACATACAAACATGAAGTTTTTTATTGACACAGCCAATTTAGATCAAATCCGTGAGGCTCAAGACCTTGGTGTTCTCGATGGAGTCACAACCAACCCTTCTCTCATGGCAAAAGAAGGCATAGCCGGAGAACAGAACATTCTGGACCATTATGTGAAAATTTGCAACATCGTTGACGGCGATGTAAGTGCGGAGGTGATTAGTACTAACTACGAAGGGATTATTCGTGAAGGAGAAAAGTTGGCTTCTTTACATAAAAATATCGTTGTAAAGGTTCCTATGATTAAAGATGGGATTAAAGCAATTAAGTATTTTTCCCAAAAAGGAATTCGTACTAATTGTACATTAGTCTTCTCACCGGGACAGGCGCTATTGGCAGCAAAAGCCGGAGCAACCTATGTTTCTCCATTTATCGGTCGGTTAGACGACAACTCAACCGATGGAGTTGAGCTTATTCGTCAGATCGTTGATACCTACAATTACTACGAATTTCCTACTCAGGTACTTGCGGCTTCAATACGTCATACTATGCACATTATCAAGTGTATGGAAGTTGGTGCCGATGTTGTAACTTGTCCGCTTAGTGCTATCATGGGATTGTTTAAACATCCACTCACCGATATCGGTTTACAGCAATTTCTCGATGATTATAAAAAACTCAACGGATAACCATGCTAGTTAAACTCTACAACCAAAATCCTAATCCCCGCGTTATAAGGCAAGTTGTTGATTGTCTTGATAGCGGGGGTTTGGTGGTTGTGCCTACAGACACAGTTTATGGGGTTGCTTGTAGTCTAAATCATGTTGAGGCAATAGATTCGCTTGCTAAAATCAGAAACAAAAAGATAAAAGAGGCCAATTTTTCCGTGGTTTGTTCTGACTTAAGTCAGATATCTGAATTCACCAAACCTTTATCAAACGACGTTTTTAAACTTCTCAAGCGAAATCTGCCGGGACCTTTTACTTTTATCCTCGAAGCCAATAATAAACTTACCAAACTTTTGAAATACCCTCGGAAAAGTGTAGGCATCCGTATTCCCGATAATTCCATCATCATTGAGATTATCAAGTCCTTGGATACGCCGTTGGTAATTACCTCCGTTAAAGATCCCGACGATGAAATTTTGGAATACGTCACCAATCCCGAATTGATATGGGAAAAATATCGAAATGTGGTTGATATAGTAATAGATGCCGGAACAGGCGGAATGGTTGGTTCAACCATTGTTGATTGCACTGGCGATCAACCGATGATAGTGCGTCAAGGATCCGGCGAACTAGATTGGTGATTCCAATCTTAATCAATGACTTTGTGCAAGCATCATTAATTTTGCAAACAGAATAACCCAACGATAAAAAATGATGATGCCAACACCTGGTATTAGCGATACAAGGAAGATCAAGGTGTTTTGCAATAAATGATTCCGGGAAGGCACAAAAAGTTGCCTAACAATTCGGTAGGATAGAAAAAGTAATCCACTGTCCGTTATTAACAAAATTGCATCGCTGAAATCAAAAAGCGTCAACGGGAAATCGCCGACAGCTACCCACTGAAAGCTAATGGCAGATATTACGCATGCAGTTATGAGTAGCAAGCTCCCCCAAAAATTGTGATTTGTTCTAATTGTTTGATCATCGGCCATTGACTTAAGATTAATTGAAAATTTTTAGGGCGTTTAATTTTTGGCGATATTGGGCTGCATTTTTTGAATGTTCGTGTGAAGTGGCGGCAAATCGATGGGTTCCGTCAAGTTCGGGCGATGCACAAAAATATAAGTAATTATGTTTCTCGGCATTGAGAACAGCTTCTATAGCTTTGATCGATGGAAGACAAATAGGGCCGGGGGGAAGTCCTAATCGTTTATAGGTATTGTAGGGAGAATCAATTTCAAGCATTTTGCTGGTAACTCTTTTAATTTTAGGATTTCCTACAGCAAAAATTACGGTTGGATCGGCTTGAAGTGGCATTTTAATTCGCAATCGGTTTAGATACACTCCGGCAATGATGGGCATTTCCTTCTCAACTACCGTTTCTTTTTCAACAATCGAAGCGAGCAGTGAAACCTCAACCGGGGTTAAGTTAAGTTTCTCGGCTTTGTTCTTTCGTTCTATCGTCCAAAAACGTTGATACTCGACCGACATACGTTCAACAAATTTTTGTGGAGTGGTTGTCCACCACATTTCATAGGTATTGGCTAGAAACATGACCATAAATGTTTCCTCGTTGAAACCGTAGCGGCTAATGGTTTCTTGATTCGTAAATTCCTTAATAAAATCGGCACTGTCGGGCATAAGTTGCTTGCCGATGATGCCTGCAAGATGCTGAAGGGAAGGCAGACTGTTAAAAATCACCTTCACTGCTGTTTGATCCCCAACAATCAATCGGTTAATCACTTGGGTAATTGATAATGGTTTATCAAATCGATAATAGCCTGGTTTATATTTTTGCTCTAAGTGTTTATAATTCGCTATTGATTCAAACAAAAAGCGATTTTTAATCTGAAAGCATTCTGCCAATTGATTAATCACTGAGTCATAGGCTGTGGTTGGTTTGATATACAATTCACATCGATGTTTAGGATCGTAGGTTTTGATGAATATGTGATATGATAGAATTCCGCTGAAAATAAATACTATAATTATTGAGACGATCAGTTGAATTAGAATGAATTTACGAATTTTCATATTTATGGTTTGTTGTAAAAAACATGGAACATTAATCCTTCTGAAAAAGAAGGATTATTTGGTTTATGTAAATCAGGTTTTCGAAATGAATTTTTCTATGATGGAGAGCAGATTGTTAATTTCAACGGGTTTAGTCAGAAAATCATTAACTCCGCTGTTAAGAGCTTTTTTTTGTTCATCGGGAGAAGCATAAGCGGTTTGGGCTATAATGATTAAGTCGGGTTTTATGGTGCGCAGGGTTTCGGCAACGGTGTATCCATCCATATCAGGCAATTTAATATCCAGCAACACAAGGTTGATTTCCGGCATTTGGCGTAAAAGATTGATGGCAGTGAGACCGTCGGGAGCCGAATAAACCTTATATTCATGTTGTTTTAGTAATTCTTTAAAAAACTGAATCGAGAATGGATCGTCTTCTACAATCAGGATATTGGCATTATCTATTTTCTTGATATTTGAGTAGGGAGTTTTGGAAATCGGTCTGTACGGTAGGGTGAGAGTAAATGTCGATCCTTCCTCGGGTTGACTTTCAACCGTTAGTTTTCCGTCAAGAATTTCAGCTAAAGCCTTGGCAATGGACAAACCAAGCCCCATACCTTCGGGAGTAAAGCCGGAGTGGGGTACTTTTTCAAATGCGTTGAATATTATTTGTTGGTGACTGGGTGCAATGCCAATTCCTGTATGGTGAACGGTGATTTGAAGCAATTTCCCTTCTTTTAAACTGCAAACTATTTCAATAAAGCCTTTATGTGTGAATTTTATAGCATTGTCAACAAGGATAGATAATATTTCTATGACTTTTGATTCGTCGCTGAGAAATTTCTCGTTTTTATCGAGATTTTGATAATGTATCCTAAAATCAATTCCTTTAGTTTGACATTCCGATTTAAATTGAGTTTCAATGTGGGTGACTATAGTATTCAAAGATGTTAGGCCATAATTAGCTTCGATTTCTCCTGAGTGAATTCTTGCCATACCAACAATATTGGTTATGGTTTGCAACATTCTTCGACTGCTTGCTTCAATAACATCAAGATATTGGCGGCTTTTGGCTTCATCGGGTTTGGTTTCTCGGAGCAGATCGGCAAAACCGAGAATGCTATTCATGGGGGTTCGGATTTCGTGGCTTATATTGTTCAAAAATGCTGTTTTTATACGTTCGCTCTCTTCAGCTTTTTCTTTTGCTTTAAGCAGTTCTTCCTGTATTGATTTTTGCTCTGATATATCAACAAAAACACCGATGATTCCGGCAATTTCTCCAAAACGATCCCTAAATACGTTTTTAGCAAATATCACCGGGCAAACAGTACCATCTCGTTTTCTGACTTTAAATTCATATTGCTGAAAAGTTTCATTCTGAAGCAATTCCTTGTCTTTTTGATAATAGACCTGACTGAAGGGGTCATCATTAAATACTTCGCCCAAAGTTTTTCCTTGGATTTTTGAAAGTTCCAATCCAGTAAATTCGGTAAAAGCCGGATTGCATCCTATATAACGACCTTCTTTGTCTTTGAAAAAAACCGGAATGGGAATGGCTTCCAAGAGGGCATTGATAAAATGAGATTTTTCTTTTAATTCTTGTTCTGCTAATACCTTATCTGTGATATCGCGCACAATGGCCATGGCTCGGGAATAATCAACCAAAACCATCCGTGTGTCGAAAAAACGCTCTTTGCCTTGCACATTGAGTGAATAGGAATAGGTTTGTGTTCCTCCTGAGGTAAAAACCTTTTCCAATGCTTGTTTATTGATTTCGGCCAAATAAGGGGGTAACACCTCTTCGGCTTTTTTCCCAATGAAATGTTCAGGAGGAAGCAGAAGAGTGTCAACACTAGGTGTTTTAACATCGATAAAACGGGTTTCCCGATCAAAGACAAAAATAAGGTCGGGAATGGCTTCCAGAAGCGCGTTATTTTTTTTGTTGATTTCAATCAAGTTGTTCGTTAATTGCTGCAAATCGTTCGTATTAGAATCGGTTAATATCTCCGAACCGGTAATCTCGTCAATTTGACTGTCCTTTTTTGTAACTTTTTGAAAGTGAATAAGATTTCCGGAAGGCAAAGGCTCAATAGTGGCTTGGACAGCCTGGTAATTATGGATAAATGAAAAGATTTGTCGGGTTTTGGTTTTCGTTGCGTTAATACATCGGATTATAATTTCGGAAGCAACGGGTTCTTCAAAGATTTCTGAAAATTGCAAGGGTTCATTAGACAATTCTTTGATATCAAAAAAAGTTCGGCCTGCATTGTTGATTAAAACGGGGTCCGGACGTGTGTTGGTAAGCATCAGGGGGTGAGGGAAAATCTCAAATGAGTGGCTGAGAAGGGGTGCATTACGTTCGGATTTTGCAAAATGAGCTTCGCATAATTCAAGTATTTTTTCAGTTAAAATTGAGGTTAGCTCACCTCTATTTCGCCCCAAATGTCTTTTCAAAATTTGGTGTAACGTTGTACGGAAAAGCCTATCCGGTTCGAAATTTCTTTTCATAATCACGATATCCCTTTAAGCAAATATAGCAAATTTTGGGTAATAATCTTAGGCCTTTTTAAGCTTTTAGACAAAGAAATAAAAAACTCCGAATATCGATAAACTTTTGCTGTGATATTCGAGCTTAAAGGCAAAATGTGTCGAAGAAAAATCAGAATCCATTAAAATGAATGAAAAGGGGAGGGATAAGCAAAATTGCTCCGACAATGATCAGGAGCAGAATAAACTTCCATACCCACCGAAACCAGACATCGTAAGGGATACGAGCAATCCCGATGCACCCGATCAGAATTCCACTAGTTGGGGTGATCATGTTGGTAAATCCATCACCGAATTGAAACGCCAAAACGGTCAGTTGACGCGAGATGCCTACTAAATCAGAGAATGGAGCCATTATTGGCATGGTAAGGGCGGCTTTTGCCGAACCCGAAGGAATAATTATGTTCAACCCGGTTTGAATTAAATACATCACTTGCACGGTTGCAACCTTTCCTAATTCCTGCATCGATTGGGCAACATGATACATGATGGTATCTACAATTTTCCCGTCGGTAAGAATTACGATAATCCCTCCTGCAATTCCCACTACAAAGGCCGCCGAGAAAATGTCTTTTGCCCCTTCAATGAAGAGCTTGGTTATTTCGTTAGCTGTTTTGCCCATGGCAATTCCCGATGCAATACCCATGGCAAAGAACAAAGCGCCAATTTCCACAACGTACCATTCATAGCCCATAACTCCAATTATGAGAAATACGATGGTAAAACCCAGAAGAGTTAGGATATAAAAATGCATTGACCGACGCAGTGACAACAAAGATGTCACCACAAAAAGCGCCGTTGCTACAGGAAGTGCCGGAAACATGATCGACCGATTGCCAATTGACAATTTCGATTCGGGATAATACCAAGAGAATAGCAATAATGTCAAGGTTACTAACCCAAAACTGATCCATGAGCCTCTGGGAGTTACAAACGAAACAGAATCGATATCAACTTTATCGCGTTGCCTCCAATATTCGTCTGCTTCATACATTGGGCTTTTTTGTGGGTTCTGTTTTATTTTTCGAGCATAAAGAAGAATGAACGTTATAGCAACAGCATTGATTATAAGCCAACAAATAATTCTATATTCCAAACCGCTGAAAATGGGCAAGTCGGAAAGTCCTTGTGCAATGCCAATCGTAAACGGGTTTAAAATAGCTCCTGCAAACCCAACGTGTGCTGCCACATAAACCATAGAAATCCCGACAATGGAGTCGTACCCCATATTTATTGCCAAAGGAATTAAAATGATTACAAAGGCAATTGTTTCTTCGCTCATACCGAAAATGGCTCCAAACAGACTAAACATGAGCATAATCAGGGTAATAATGATATTATCAACCCCAATTTTTTGTAGTAGCTTAAAGTGTTCTAATTGTCGAGCCCAACCAATAAACGAGAGAATTCCCACATCAATAGCTTTGGAGGCGTTCATAATCCAAAAAGCTCCGCCAATCAGAAGAATGAAAACAATAATATTGGCTTGATTGGCAAATCCGCGAGCAATGGCTGTAAAAATATGCCATGTTTGAGGTGCAGGCTCTAAGGTTTGGTAGGAATTCTGCTCAACCACGGTTTGTGAACGGCCGTCGGCAAGTATTTTTTGTGTTCGGTTGAATTGTCCGGCCGGCAATATCCATGTCAATAGGGCAGCGAAAACTATAAATCCGAACACAATCACATAGGTATGTGGAATAGGAATTTTGGGTTTCATGGTTATGCTCTAAACGGGATGAGTTTGGCTTTTTTATTTTCCGATAGCTTTTTTCATGGTTTGCCCGATGTTGGCAGGCGATTCCACTACATGAATTCCGCATTCTCTCATGATTTGCATCTTGGCTTCCGCGGTATCGGCTTTGCCTCCGATAATTGCTCCGGCATGTCCCATCCGACGACCTTTGGGAGCTGTTTGGCCTGCAATGAATCCAACCACTGGCTTTGTGCCATGTTCTTTAATCCATAAGGCGGCCTCGGTTTCCATACTTCCTCCAATCTCGCCTATCATGATAATGCCTTCGGTTTCGGGGTCGTCAATAAAGAGTTTGATGGCATCAAGTGTTGTTGTACCAACAATAGGATCTCCACCAATTCCGATACAGGTTGATTGTCCAAGTCCGATTTTGGTCACTTGGTCAACGGCCTCGTAAGTTAATGTACCGGAGCGGGATACGATACCAATGCTACCTTTTTTATGAATAAATCCGGGCATGATGCCAACCTTGGCTCCCCCGGGTGTGATTATTCCCGGACAATTGGGGCCGATTAAACGTGTTTTGCGTTTTGAAATGTATTCCTTTACTTTAACCATATCATTAACAGGTATTCCTTCGGTAATAGCAACAATGAGTTCAACTCCGGCGTCGGCAGCTTCCATTATTGCATCGGCAGCAAAGGCCGGCGGAACAAAAATCACGCTGACATTGGCTCCGGTTTTCCGGCGAGCTTCGCTAACGGTATCGAATACCGGAAGTCCTAAATGAGATGTTCCTCCTTTACCGGGGGTAACGCCGCCAACTACCTGCGTGCCATATTCAACCATTTGTTGAGCATGAAAGGTTCCTTCGCTTCCGGTAAACCCTTGTACAATAACTTTGGAGTGTTTGTTAAGTAATATACTCATAATCTGGTGTTTATATTTTGATTCCAATTATTAATACATCA
>DAOTAV010000035.1:0-14141 GCA_035382785.1 Salinivirgaceae bacterium
GGAACGAGCACGCAAACGCCTCGAACTTCTTTACATTGAAACCGAAGACCTCTATAAAAAATCGAAACTCAACGTGAAACTTTGCGAACTCAGAAACCTTATCAATGTGGGCTATCTTGTTATTAAATCGGCAGCACGAAGAAGAGAAAGCATTGGATTGCACTACAATATTGACACTCCACCCAAAAATCAACCCTAAATGTAACATCAACAAACCGGGGCTATGATCAGAAAAGGATTTAAAATAGTGGCTTTGATGGCTATTCTCTTGGCCGGGGTGATAGTCATCCAATATTTTATTTCCAACACCGATTCTACCCTTGCCGATCCTTTCTCTATTTATAATGATTCTACCCGAATTATTCTAAAAATCAATAACACTAATTCTATCACACAAAAAACCTATTCTGCTGAATTCAACCACCTAATACAAACCTTTTGGGACGATTCATCGAAATGTGCCACCTTTTTAACAGCTAAAGTAGCTAGCAAGGCCGAAAGAATATTTCTTGCTTTCGACAGTCAGGCCCAACTTATCATTACTCTATGTTTCAGCAATCCCGAAAAATCGGAAGCAACGATGAAATCGTTGATAGATTCGGTGAAAAGCTACTTGTCCCCTACCACTGAACACTACCAAGGAACCAAAATCTATCACTACCGTCGCAATAACTCAAGCCTGTATATATCAGAAACCTCCGGCGTTATTTTCATATCCGAAACCTTAGGTAAACTAAAAGAAAGCATACAACAGACTTTAGAACCGGATGCTGACAACCCAACCTATTCGAAATTGATTGAAGTTCTGAAACTTTCTTCGAGACAGTCTGATGCCAACCTTTTCCTAAACCTTGAAATACAATCGGAAAATCAACCTCCGTACTATAGAGAGACCGGATGGTGTGTTCTTGATGTGTGGGCTAAAAACAATGCACTGATTCTCAATGGTCTATCGCCTAGCACCAACCCAACGGGAATTCTTTCACAAATACAAAACTCTCCTTCCACCGAATCAACCCTACAAAGCATTGTTCCCAACGATATCCGTCGTTTTTTTATTCTCTCCTTGCCGGCAAGCCGAATCAATAACAAGCAATTAACGCCGGAATTCATACAGGAATTTATCGAAATATTCGGAATCAATCCCAATGAACTGATTCAACGCATCTATAACGGCGAAATTGCAAGTTTTACCAACCATCAGGATGTCAACACCATAGCCTTAAAAATCACCGGTGAAAGTGTTACAAACTACCTTTTGGAATCCATGATAACCAAAGCCTCTCAACAAGGTATCGCTGCCCGAAAAACTGTGTTTCCCTTCGACCCACGAATCAACATTACCATTTTTGAAGCCGATTGGAATAACATCACCGGTCGAGTTTTCGGGCAACCGTTTTCCATGGAGGGAATACGATATGCTTTTGTTTTGAACAATACCTTGTTTTTTACCGAAACCCGGGAAAGTGCAACAACCATCGTACAACAGCAAATCCTCAATCAGAGCTTAATCCGTTCGGAGCATTACTTGCCCATCAAACTTAACCAGGCAACCACCTCCAATGTGTTTATTTTGGATAATATTCGCCTTTTTGATTTTTGGCTGACACAAGATATCAACCAAACATTGACAAACCACTTGAAGGATAATCCCATTCAAGTATTTTGGCAAATCTCTACCGACCTTGACCGCGCCTATCATAATCTTGTAGTAACATTTTCCGGTCTAACATCCGACACAATCCAAGCTCAAGGTTGGAAAATCAAACTGAATTCACCCATTACGAAAAAACCACAAATCATACAACCGCAAAACAGCGATGAAACCTTCATTGTGTTGCAAGATAGCAGCGGCACAATCTATTTTCTAAACGACAAAGGACGAATAATTTGGCAAAAAAACATCGAAACCCCACTGCTGGGCAACGTTAACCGAGTTGACATTAACAAAAACGGAGACTACCTTCTGGTGTTCAGCACTGCACAAAAAATCTTTTGCATGCAACCCGACGGCACTCTCCACCAAGGATTCCCAATAGAATTACCAATGAAAGCCACTAGTCCGGTAGCTATTTTCGACTACGAAAGCAACTTCGACTATCGACTGGCTATCGCCATGGAAAACCGTAGAATTGCCATCTACGACCTTTCGGGTAAACTCGTTCCGGGTTGGGATTTTAAAACCACCGACGGAATAGTAACAACAGCGCCGCAGCATTTTAAAATCGGTACCAAAGACTACATTTTGGTGGGAGACACTCTACGAATCTATATCCTTGACCGTCGGGGAAACGAGCGAGTTAAACCCAAATCGCTTGTAGGCAAATCGATAGCTAACCCATTCTATTATAGTACATCCCGAAACCGTTGGTTTACTACCACCACATCGGGCGATTTAATGTCAATCGCACTCGATGGAACCATAAGAACCGAAACACTAACCACTCTTTCACCGAAACATTTCTACCTTTACGCTGATTTTCTTGCCGATCAAAAAGGCTGTCATATTTTTGCCGATTCTCAACAACTTATTGTAACTAATTCTGTGGGGAAAAAGATTATTGAAACCACTCTACCCGGAGCAATAGCTGACGTGCCCCATTTATATCAATTTGCGGCTAAGCAATACGGATTGGGCATTGTTGATAGAATCGACCAAAAGATGTATCTCTTTTCCTCCGACGGAAAGCAGTTGTTTAATTTCCCGATGCACGGCTCAACTCCATTTTCTATCTATCCGGATAAAAAAACAAGGGATTTCAGAATTGTAGCCGGGAAAAACGATGGTTATGTTTATAATTCAAAAATCAAATAATTATGCATGTAAACACTGTTGGATTACTAATCTTATTGGGGTTACTTTTTGAAATGTTCACCCTGGAAGCCACACGGATTAAATACACCGGAAAGAAAACCACAGCCAGTGTCCTAACCACCATTATCGGAACCACCGCGCTTTATGTCGGAGCTTTGATCCTGGGATGGTTTTTAGCTAAATGGTTCTTGCGCGATGTAACCTTCATTAGCGGCAAAGTAATGGTAATTGTTATGGGAGGCTTGCTCCTTTCCCACGCTTTGGTTCGTGAACGTAAACAATTCTCCCAAGCTCAGCTTTTTTATCAAAATGTGATGTTCTACTTTGGCATAGTATTCGCAAGGGCCATTATACATATCATATCCGGAGCTATTTTTTACAAGTTAGATTTGGTTTCCGCAAGATTTTTTAATTGGATACTCATCAGTACCACCCTCTTTTCGCTAATAAGTGTGATGGTCTCTTATCCAAATCTTAAAATTCTCGGACTAACCACAAATCGCTTAAAAATAGTACTGTATGCGATATCGTTTATAGGAATGTTTTTTGCAAAAATACCATAATATGCTACGTTTCTTGCTTATTTTTATCGGGGTTTTAGTTTTAATCAACATCATTGGGCGAATCCTCTTCAAATGGATAGTTCGGCGTCTGATCAGAAAAAGTCGGGAGAATTTTGAACAATATTCACAGGCCAACACCGACGAAGTTATAGTCAATATTCGCTCGAAACCTGAGAAACGAAACACCGATAAAATAGGCGAATATGTGGATTTTGAAGAGATTCAATAATTTTTTTGCAGGATCAAAAAAAGCTATTAATTTTGCAGGGCGAAAAAGCCATCGGCCCGGATGGCGGAATTGGTAGACGCGCTGGTCTCAAACACCAGTGGATGCAAATCCTTGCCGGTTCGACCCCGGCTCCGGGTACAAAACCTTGTCGATTTTCGACAAGGTTTTTTTGTTTCATTCTCGTCCGGTTAACCAATGGCGATAAGCTAGAATAACCGAAATATTATCTTCACTCCTTGAATCTGTTAAAAATGACTCTTATAAAAAAAGAGGTGACCCGAATAGGTCACCTCTTTTAGAAATTAGTAAACTACATGTTGGCTATAAGCTACGTTCCACGTCTTTATCGCCTCGCCCCGAAAGGTTGACAATGGCAAGTTGATGTTTGTTTCTCAAAAGTTTGATGGCCAAAGCAATAGCATGACTCGATTCAATAGCAGGAATAATACCTTCAAGTCTTGAAAGCAGCCCAAAAGCTTCAATAGCTTCCTGATCGGAAACAGGGAAGTAGCTGGCACGTTTAGTATCTTTGAGGAATGCATGTTGAGGGCTGATTCCCGGATAATCTAAGCCTGCAGCAACAGAATGCGATTCACGCGGGTTGCCGTTTTCATCAACAAGACAATAAGAATAGGTGCCTTGAAAAACAACAGGCTTTCCAAAGGTAAGCGTAGCAGCGGTATTTTCTGAAACGGAAAGACCTCCCCCTTCTGCACCAAAAATTTCCACATCACAATCGTCCAGAAAACCTGAAAAAAGACCTATGGCATTCGAACCTCCTCCAACACACGCAAAGATGGCATTGGGCAGCCGTCCTTCATACATCAGAATTTGCTGACGAGCTTCATTTCCAATGACACTTTGAAAATAACCTACCATTCGAGGATAAGGATGTGGACCTACTTGCGAACCCAAAAGGTAAAATGAGTGGGGATTTTGGATGTAATACATCAAGGCGGCATCAACAGCGTCTTTCAACGTGGCTGTTCCCATAGAGGTAGTAATTACTTCAGCACCTAAGAGCCTCATTCTTCTTACATTGAGAGCTTGACGTTCAGCATCTTTTGCACCCATGAACACTTTGCAAGGAATACCCATAAGTGCAGCAGCAGTGGCTGTAGCAACTCCGTGTTGGCCGGCTCCGGTTTCAGCAATAATCTCTCGGGCTCCCATGCGCTTTGCAACCAACACTTGTCCTATGGTGTTATTAATTTTATGGGCACCGGTATGGTTTAAATCCTCCCTCTTCAAATAAATGGTTGAACCAACATATTCCGATAAGCGAACTGCTTTATATAGTGGAGATGGCCGACCGACATATTGCTTGAGCAAATAAACAAACTCCTTTTGAAAATCAGAATCGCACGTCAGCTTTTCAAACTCATTTGCAAGACGTTCAAGCGGTTTGGCCAAAACTTCAGGAACATAGGCGCCTCCATATTCACCATAATGGCCATTATTTCGTAACATTGATTTTAATGGTTGAACTATTTCAATCTGTTTATTTAATGTCATTGTTTCCATAGTGATTTTATGATTAATTTGGTTTGTAATGAAAAATATTTATTGTTTGTAAATAAGCTGTTGTGGCACGGAGCACACTTATAAACTATAACTATGCGGGGAAACCCCGCCACCACCATGGCGAAAAAATTGAAATTTTATATAGTTGTCGATATAAATAAACCATTTTGCTCATTTTTGTTATAAAAAAAGCCGTAGGGGTTCCTACGGCTAACTTATTAATAATAAGTGATGACCAAATCAATCCCCCGGTTTTCGGATCAATTCACGCCACCACCATATATTGATATTTCGTATAATCATCGCAAATTATTTTCCGCAATATTATTAATAAGTCTTTTTATTTCCAAAATCGTTATGCAATTTTTTAAAAGATTAATTCACCCTAACATTTCACATCTGTTTATAAATCTGAATATTAGGTTTATTTTTTTAATTTTATCCCTGTTTTTATTTTTTTCGGTTTCGATTTTTTTTTGACTTAAAAATTGCTTTTTATTTAAAAATATACTTTTTTTGTGCATCTAAGTTTTGCCAATGAGCGTAGCAAGTTATACCAATCGTCATCACCATCACCATTCACATTTCTTGCGAATGGCAGATGAGCATTGGGTATAACCGATACTGAATCCACAATAAAAGAATTCCTTGTTTAAGGGTCTGCCATTCGAAAGGCAGACCCTTTTTGCTATTCTAAATTCACTAAAATCTATTTCCATATGAGCACAAAAATTACACTAGCCATCCAGAAGAATGGCCGACTAAACGAAGGAACGATTGATCTTCTGAATCGTTGTGGTATCAAGATTTCGAATGGAACAAATCACCTGAAGGCAGTGGCAGAAGGGTTTCCAATGGAAGTTCTTCTACTCAGGGATGATGATATCCCTCAGTATGTTGCCGATGGGGTTGCAGACTTGGGCATACTCGGGTACAACGAGGTTATCGAAAAAGGTAAAGACATCACAATAGTACGTGAACTTGGATTTTCGAAATGTCGTCTATCGATAGCTGTGCCCCGTGATGTTACTTACACCGGAAAACAATGGCTCTGCGGTAAACGTATAGCCACCTCCTACCCGGAAATTCTTAAAAACTTTTTGAAAGAATATAACATACATGCCGAAATACACACAATTAGCGGCTCTGTGGAAATCACTCCGGGAATAGGCATGGCCGATGCTATTTTTGAAATAATCAGCAGCGGTGGAACGCTTCTAAGTAACAATCTCAAAGAAGTGGATGTGATAATTAAAAGCGAGGCAGTGCTAGTAGCCAACAAGAATCTAAACCCAACTAAAAATGAACTGCTGAGAAAACTTGAGTTCAGAATCGAATCAGTGCAAAAAGCTCGGCGCAATAAATATATTTTGTTAAACGCCCCCAAAAGTAAACTTAACGAGATCATCAAATTGATCCCCGGAATGAAAAGCCCAACTGTTCTGCCTTTGGCAATTGAAGGGTGGTGTTCGCTACATTCTGTTGTGAATGAGGATGACTTTTGGGAAGTAATTGGTCAGCTGAAAGATGCCGGCGCCGAAGGAATTCTAGTAATACCGATCGAAAAAATGGTGATTTAGTATGAAAACAATAATTGATAATCTTGATCTTGATTACCCGGAACTTTTTAAGCGTCCGGCGGATAATGATCTTGAACTTAAAGAAAAAGTTCGAGATATTCTTCAGATGGTCAAAACCAAAGGAGACGAAGCCTTAAAGGCTTTAACAAAAAAGTACGATGGACTTGATGTTGATTTGCTCGAAATCAACAGTCATGTCATAGCCAACAGTCAACAAAAGGTTCAAGCATCCTTAAAAAAATCCATCAACCAGGCTGCAAAGAATATAGAGATGTTCCACTCAATTCAAAAATTAAGGAACATTGAAGTTGAAACTATGCCGGGTGTTAGATGCAAGCTAATTTATCGCCCATTGAAAAGAGTCGGCCTCTACGTTCCGGGAGGAACAGCCCCTCTAATTTCAACGGTTTTAATGCTGGGTATTCCGGCCAAGGTTGCAGGATGTAGTGAATTAATAGTTTGCACGCCTCCACCTATCCATCCAAGTATTCTTTATGCTTGCAGCCTAATCAATGCAAAGGTATTTACTGTAGGAGGAGCTCAAGCGATCGCAGCAATGGCTTTTGGCACCGAAACTATCCCTAAAGTTGATAAGATATTCGGCCCGGGTAACAGGTTTGTAACCGAAGCCAAAATGCAAGTTGCTGCATTAGGAATTCCCATCGACATCCCTGCCGGACCATCGGAATTGCTTGTTATAGCAGATAATAGCGCTAAACCGCAATTCATAGCCGCCGATTTGTTATCGCAAGCCGAACATGGAACGGATAGCCAGGTTATTCTTATAAGTACCGACAACAATATTATTACCCAAACACTCACAGAAATTGAGCAACAGATTAAAACCTTACCCCGCAAAGGCATTGCCATGAAAACTATTGAAAACAGTTATGCCATAAAAGTGGCAAACATCGAAAGAGCTTTTGAAATCAGTAATATGTATGCACCGGAACACTTAATCCTTGCCGTTTCAAATCCGGAAGAGTTAGAACGTAAAATTGAAAATGCTGGATCAGTATTCATCGGGAACTATACCCCTGAGTCGGCTGGCGATTACGCTAGCGGAACCAACCATACATTACCTACCAGCGGGTTTGCCAAAAACTGGAGCGGCGTAAGCTTACTTTCGTTCACAAAAACCATTACGTTTCAAACTCTTACTCCCGACGGGTTGACGAATCTAGGTACCACCATCGTAGAACTTGCTGAAGCAGAACAGCTCACAGCTCATGCTAACGCTGTTAAAATCCGTTTGTCGAACCTTAAAAATGACGATTATGATGACAATTGATGAAACGTTGAACCTTCTTAGGCCAAATATTGCCAAACTTCAGCCTTATTCTTCGGCTCGACAGGAATTTTTTGGAAATGTTGCCGTGTTGTTGGATGCAAATGAAAATCCTTACACTCTTTATGATGAAATACCCGAAATAAATCGATATCCCGACCCACTGCAACGTACAGTAAAGGCAAAAATAGCCTCACTAAAGGGAATCTCGGCGAACCAAATTTTTCTGGGAAATGGTAGCGATGAGGCCGTTGATCTAATTATTCGATGCTTTTGCGAACCTGCTAAAGATAGTATAGCAATCTTTGCCCCAACCTATGGAATGTATTCGGTCTGTGCGGCAATCAATAACGTATCGGTTAAAGAGTTTTATCTCGATGATAATTACAAGATTGATGTCAATGATTTTTTTGATAACCTCTCACCCGAAATAAAAGTTGTGTTTATCTGTAGCCCTAACAATCCAACAGGTAACGCTCAATCCATTGAAGCAATCGAGCAGATTTTATCGCAGTTTAAAGGCATTGTGGTAGTGGATGAAGCCTATATTAACTTTTGCCCCGAGAAGTCAACCATTGATTTTTTGGAAACGTATCCCAACTTAATTATTTTACAAACCTTTTCAAAAGCTTGGGGAATGACGGGCGCAAGGATAGGTTTAGCGTTGGCTCATAAGAATATCATTGAAATTCTGAATAAAGTAAAATTCCCTTACAACATAGGGATTCCTGCGCTAAAAGTTCTGGAAGAGGCTTTGGAAAAAGGCTCATGGTCAAGCAACATCATAAACCAGATTATCGCAGAAAGGGAAAGATTGAAATCTGAGATAGAAAGGCTACCCTTTGTATTAAAAGTTTTTCCATCAGACTCAAATTTTATTCTGGTAAAGACAACCAATGCCGATTCCATCTATCGCTATTTGCTTAACAATATGATTGTTGTAAGAAATCGGAGTCGCGAACCTCTTTGCGAAAACTGCCTACGTATAACTGTAGGAAAACCCGAAGAGAACGCTAAGCTGATAGAAATATTTAAATCATTCCAACCATGAAACCAATTTTATTTATCGACCGCGATGGAACTCTTATCAAAGAGCCTTCGGATTTCCAAATTGATAGCCCAGACAAACTGGATTTTATGCCCGGAGTTTTCTCGTGGTTAGGCCGAATCCGTAGGGAGTTTGACTATTATCTGGTTATGGTTACCAATCAAGACGGGCTTGGTACTCCGAGCTTCCCCGAAAAAAACTTTTGGACACCCCATGATATTCTAATCAGAGCCTTACGGTCGGAAGGTATTGAGTTCGATGAAGTGAAAATTGACAAATCTTTCCCTAATGAAAATCTACCAACACGAAAGCCCAGCATTGCAATGGTTAAACATTTGCTTAACGGAGATTTCGATATCGAAAATTCATTTGTAATTGGAGATAGAGAAACCGACGAAATTTTTGCAAAAAACATCGGATGTCGTGCTATTCGATTCGGGGCTCAAGCAACCATGCAAGAAAATCTTACAGCATGGAATTGGAAAGATGTTTACGATATTGTCAAGCCCCAAAGAGTTGCCACCGTTTACAAAAAAACTAATGAAACTGATATTGTCGTTCGCATCAACCTCGACGGCAATGGTTCTTCGAAGATTAACACCGGCATTGCTTTCTTCGACCATATGCTCGAGCAATTGGCGAAACACTCCGGCATTGATATGGAAATTAGGTGCACCGGCGATTTAGAAGTTGATGAACACCACACCATTGAAGATGTTGCTCTTGCTCTTGGGGATGCATTGAAGCAAGCTATTGGCAACAAAGCGGGTATTGCTCGCTACGGTTTTGCTTTACCCATGGATGAAAGCAATGCCCTTGTTATGATAGATTGGAGTGGACGACCCTATCTTGTGTTTAAAGGAAAATTTACACGAGAGTATGTGGGACAAATGCCAACCGAAATGGTTAAACATTTCTTTCATTCACTCGCTTATTCCGCTTTAATGACATTGCATATCAGTTTCAAAGGAGAGAACGACCATCATAAAGTTGAAGCCATTTTCAAATGCTTCGCCCATTGCTTAGCATCGGCTATCAAAAAAAATGGGACAGTCATTCTTAGCACAAAAGGTTTACTTTAAAAACATTGTATATGAAAAAAAATCCAACAATAGGCATTATTCAGTATGGAGCAGGAAATCAAGCGTCTATAATCAATGCGCTCGAAAGATTAGGTGTTAAAAGCTTGCCCATTAAAACCCCCGACGATATGGAAAAAGTTGATAAACTAATTATCCCGGGTGTAGGGCATGCAAAGAACGCTATGAATGAATTAGAGAATTCATCGCTCGATAAAAAACTTAAAAATACAGATTTACCGCTTTTGGGAATCTGCTTAGGTTTACAACTTTTGGGAATTAAAAGCGAAGAAGGAAACACACAATGCCTATCCATAAGCGACTTTGAAACGATTCAATTTAATATTCCGCTTAAAGTCCCGCACATGGGTTGGAACCAAGTCAAATTACAAGAAAACAAACTTTTTTACGGTTTGAATCCTGTGGAATGGTTCTACTTTATTCACAGTTACTATATTCCCCAAAGCAAACACGCCATTGCCCAAAGCCATTATGGTGTTGAATTTATTGCTGCAATACAAAATAAAAACTTCTGGGGAGTTCAATTCCACCCGGAGAAAAGCGGAGAAAAAGGATTACAAATACTAAAAAACTTTATTGAACTATGCTAATCATACCTGCTATCGACATATTAGACGGGAAATGCGTCAGGCTTTATCAAGGTAATTTTTCATTGAAAAAAGAATACAGGAACAATCCGTTAGACCAGGCCAAAATATTCGCCGATATCGGAGTGGAGCATCTGCACTTGATTGACCTTGATGGAGCGAAAAACGGGTATCCCAAAAATCTGAATATCTTGGAGCAAATAGTAAATTCCACAGCCCTTAGGGTCGATTTTGGTGGTGGACTTAGAACCATTGACTCGATTAACGATGCAATTAATGCCGGAGCTTGGAAAGCAAACGTAGGATCGTTGATTGTCGAAAATATCAAGGCGTTCACTGATTATCCGTATAAAGATAAAATTATTGCAGCCATTGATTGCCAAGACTCGATGGTAAAAACGAATGGATGGTGTTCTCAAACGATAATCAAAGTTGACGAAATTCTATCCAACATTGTTGAAGTTGGTATCGCTCATGCCACTATCACCGACATATCACGCGATGGGACATTAACATCACCTGCGTTTTCACTCTACTCGCAACTACGGCAAAAATTCCCGGAGATCATGATTTGGGCAAGTGGTGGTGTGAGTTCGTTATCCGATATCGTCGCCTTACAAAAAATAAAAGTCGATGGAGTTATCATAGGGAAAGCATATTACGAAAATAAGTTAGACTTAAAAACAATATTACGATGCTTGCAAAACGCATAATACCCTGTTTAGATATAAAAAATGGAAGAACCGTTAAAGGGGTGAACTTCGAAAATTTAATTGACGCGGGCGATCCTGTTCAATTAGCCCGAAAATACTACGCCGATGGTGCTGATGAATTAGTATTGCTCGATATCTCGGCAACTCTTGAAGGTCGCGAAACCTTTCTTGATGTGATTCGTAATGTTGCAAAAGCAATTGCTATACCCTTAACCGTTGGTGGAGGCATATCCACTTTGGAACAAGCGAAAAAGCTAATCAGAGCCGGAGCCGATAAGGTGTCGATTAATACTGCAGCGGTTCAAAATCCGGAACTTATCAAGCAACTCGCCGACTACTTTGGATCTCAGTGTGTGGTTGTGGCGATCGATACAATGCTAACCGAAGAAGGGTGGGTGGTTGTGAGCCATGCCGGAACCAGAAAAACCGGTTTAAAAGCCTTTGATTGGGCAAAAACTTGTGAAAAGCTAAAAGCCGGAGAAATACTCCTTACCTCTCACACGTCGGATGGGAAAAAAGAAGGGTTCGCCATTGATATCACTCGTAGGATTTCTCAAAGTTTATCCATACCGGTTATTGCATCGGGCGGAGCCGGATTACCCGAACACTTTGCAGAAGTACTCACCCATGGCAATGCCGACGCGGCCCTTGCGGCCGGAGTTTTCCACTACGGCTTGCTTTCTATCCGCCAAGTTAAAGAATACCTCAAAAACAAAAACATAATGGTTCGATATTAATTAAAATTCAACGCTATGACAAATCTAAATTTTGACAAACTCAATGGTTTGATTCCCGCAATAGTGCAGGATGCCTTCACAAACAAAGTGCTTATGCTAGGATTTATGAATCGTGAAGCGCTCGAAGTTTCACTAAAAACCGGTTTTGCAACTTTTTTTAGCAGAACTCGACGCCAAATTTGGACCAAAGGCGAAACCTCGGGAAATTTTCTTAAAGTTCTTGAAATTATTCCCGACTGCGATGGCGATACACTTTTGGTAAAGGTCTCTCCCCAAGGACCAGTCTGCCACACCGGTAACGACACCTGTTTTAACGAACAAAACATCAACACTCTTGGATTTATTGAATATCTCGAAAGTGTAATCGAAAATCGAAAACAAAGCACAGCTGAAGAGAGCTACACAGCCAAACTTTTATCGTCGGGGGCTAAAAGAATCGCGAAAAAAATCGGAGAAGAAGCTGTTGAGCTTTCATTAGAAGCCAAAAATGGCACCGATCAGCGGTTGCTTGACGAAGCTGCCGATTTATTGTATCACATGTTAGTACTGCTCTCTTCTCGAAATCTCACATTCAACAACGTGATCGAAACCTTAAAATCACGCCATACGGAATCAAAAGTAAGCGCATGCGATGTGGAAAATTTCAAACGCGGTGAAAAACAATGGGGAAAATAACGGCGTAAAATTTTATTGGAAAGCACACACCGGGACAAGTTTTTTTTGGGTTTTACACGGGCTGCTGAGTTTATTGGTTTTAGAACTCTTAGCATTAGATCCTCTTTCGACAAATTAGCATCTGATGCTCCCATCCCCGCTATCGTGCATTAGAATCAAAGTCATTTTGTTGTTGTTTATAAAATTACAGGCAAAATGAGCGGAAAAAATATTTTTCAATGAAGGTTATATTCATGAATTTTTGGAATGGGCTGCAAGATGGGTTAACCGAAAAGGACGCTAAGAAGCCGCAAAGTGCCGCAAAGAAAGGCTTCTAACACAGAGAAACACCGAGGCAACACGGAGAACCACAGAGAAAATTCTCTGTGCAACTCTGTGCCACCTCTGTGAAGCTCGGTGTAAACATTAAAAAAACTCCGTGTACCTCTGTGAAACCTCCGTGCCACTCTGTGTAACTTTTCCAATCTGTGTTCATCCGTCCAATCTGTCTCATCCGTGTTCCCTTGAAATATTAAAAATTAATATATCTTTGCAACCACCAATGACAAAGCCCCATAACCAATACCGCTTTTGCCTTTTTTTCGCATTTTTTTGACCAAAAATTTGGAAATTACCGTTTTTTTTGCAGCTTTGCGTTGTTTAACCACAAAAATGGCCAGTTGTGGAATGGCAAAGGCAAAACTCCCGGCCTGAAAACGGGGGTAGGCAATTTAATCAAATAATTTTTGTTATGGAATTGAAATTTGAAAAAGAAACTATTACAAAGCTGGATGAACAGCAAATGAGCGAAGTTAATGGCGGATCAAGTCTTCCTTGTTGGAAACTTGCATATGAGGTGGCGACACTAGTAAGCCTTGTTGCAACTGGTGGTGTAGAATTATCGTGGTGGGCTTGTGACCCTAACGGTGGTGGTGGCGGTGGAGACAATCAAAAACCTGAAGATAGTTATAACAATAGTATTTGTCCTGGTTGCTAAATGTGTATTGTAAGACTAGTATGGAAACTTCACTCTTAAATGAAATTATACTAGTAGAAAGTGATAGGCTTGGATTGTTAGTCGTTTTACAATCCAAGCGTTTTCAGATGAGTTGATATGAAAATGTTTGTAAATGTCATTGTAAGTACTATAATTATTCTTTCAGGTTGTAGGAACAACCCTGCGATTGATCTAAGTCATGATTTTACAGTTAAAGAACTTGAATATTTCGCTGAAATTGCTTTTGGAACAGAGTTTGGATATGTTAGCAAAAATCCAAGGCTATTATATTGGAGATCAGATGTT
>DAOTAV010000035.1:14151-15343 GCA_035382785.1 Salinivirgaceae bacterium
TTGTAATAAATCTGGCCTTTTTGAAATTAAAGGATCAGATGTTAAAGTGCAATTAAACGGTAAATATACTATAGATGATAGCATTGAGATTCTAAAAGTGATAGAAGAACTAAATAAACTAATAGATCCAATTGAGCTTAAATTGGTTAGAAGAAGAGGAAATCTAAATGTGCATTTTGACTGCCAGGCATCATTTCAGTCCTTTCCACACTATGTGTCAGGTAATGCTGGTTTCTTTTCTGTTGAAAGATATGCTTTCTTTCCCAAAGCTTATGCATTAATAGATATAAACAAAAAAGAAGTCGTAAGAAAACATCTAATAAGAGAAGAAATAACTCAAATTCTTGGGTTGAGAAAAGATTCGTGGCTTTATCCCGAAAGTATTTTCTACCAAGGTTGGTCAGAAACAACGGAGTATGCCGAAATTGACCGACAACTTATACGGCTTTTATACAATTGCAATTTGCCCTATGGCATGAAAAAAAGTGAATTTGTGCAAATTATTAACAATTTAAAAAACCAATAAAATGTACAACTATTTGAAAAAATATCGATTAGCAATTAATTTTTTTCTATCAATAATTTTGATAATTCTATTCTTGCTCAAGCTGAAGGGCGTTGCCATTTCTTATACCTTGTTTTTATTTATAGTATTAGGGGGGACAATTTTTAATCATCGTTTGATTTCCTTTAGCAAAAAAGTCAGGAAAGAATAACGTGTCATGGGACTACTGGGTGGAAAATTAGGACATGTACTCTACAATTCATTTAAATCAGGAGATTTAAGTAGTAGAGATGAACAGATTATCCAAAATTGGTTATTTGAATTCAACAACAATCAACAAGTATTCACTTTTTGTCATGGGCTGGCTGGTTTTAATTGGTTGATTTTATTTTTGGGAAGCAATGGAATAATAAAAAACGATTTGAAAGCAAACTTGTCAGAAATTGACAACATACTATATCGTTGGATGCTGCAACAATTGTCACAATTGAATTATGATTTCCTGCACGGGGCCATTGGCGCTTGTAATTATTTTTTAACCCGCAGTGATGAAACAATTTACAGAAAACACGTAGCTGAATTTGTTGATTTTATCGAAAAAATAACTATTTCTGAAGGCGATGATAAAATAAAAGCTGAATTCAAGTTATAAATGCAACTTTTTGATTTAACAAATTTAGTAATAAA
>DAOTAV010000036.1:0-15191 GCA_035382785.1 Salinivirgaceae bacterium
GCGTGAGAAACGGAGCCACAGCGCGCATCTCAGGAGATAACACCGGGCTTCGACTCGATGGAAAGATTTCAGCTTCAGAAAATGGTAAACTGCTGTTTGATGGAGGAACCAACAATTTTATTGAATACACTGCATCAGGATGGTCAGAAATCGAACTCAATGAATCGATCCTAAGAGTTAGTGGACAAATTCGACGTTCGACAACCACTGAGGAAGGAATTCTTACCTTTTATCAAAATCACCCCAATGCGTTCGTAGAAATAGGAACAAAAGCTATCCCAAACAATTTCAGGGGCGTTTTCGAAATTCGAAATGCCGGGAGTGCATTCACCCAAGTTAGTGGAGCTACCATTATCATTGCTAATAGCTCCGACAATATAAATGTACCAGCCCTATATTTCGCTCCTTCATACCAAGAAGTAGGAAATAATACTACCTTTCAAATTGGAAGCAGTAATACATCTGGAGGACGAATAATTGGAATCTATTCTTCCACCGGATTAAATAATTTGGTGGTGAACAATGCAAGTGGAAATTCGCCAACAGCTAAAATGCTAATCGGGAATCTGACACTCAATAAAAATCTGACCATCAATGCTGGATCGGTCTTCGACGCCAACGGATACACCTTAATCATTAAAGGTGATCTGGAAAATTACGGACAATTCAAAGCATCAGGAAATACCACAAGATTTGAAGGAGAAACAGTACAAACTATCAAAGGAAATGGAACAATATTCTACAACCTGTATAAGTCGGAAAACAGTAATTTGATGCTGCAAAGCAATGTAACCATCTCTAATGAGTTTGAAATGAACGGAGGGGAACTTCACGATCAAGGATACACTTTAACCGGACAAGGTAATTTCTACTTTACAGGAACCCACATATATGGAGGCAGCGGAGATGGAATAGAACTCGCCGGAACGCGTCGACAATACATTAAAACCGGAGGAACTTACGGGAAACTTACCATTAATAATTTACGCGGCGTGGAAGTTTTATCTGGAATTGGGAATAGTTTAACCGTAAACAATCAACTCATGCTTAAATACGGCATATTAGACATCGACCGCTTCTTATTGCGAATAATGGAAAACGCCACAATTGAATCACTCAACGGTTTTGCACCGAATTGTATGGTTCAAACAAATATTTCGTTTACCGATAACGGAATCAAAAAATATTTTCCGGCTATAAACACCCTAACAACATTCACCTATCCGATTGGTTCCGATTTAAAATACACTCCTATCATTCTTAAAATCAATAATATTGATGCCGGTGGAAACATTAGAGCAAAGGCAGCTAACGAACCGCATCCAAGCATTCTGGACGATAACGACGAATGTTACCCGTTTGATGACACGAAGAATGTGTTGCAATATCACTGGACCATGAACGCCGAAAATGTAACCAATTTTACCGGTTCTGCAGAAATGATCTATTACCCCTCCGATGCCAAAGTTGACAACCCTTATGGATATAATTTGTCAAACTATATTGCAGCAAGAGTACTCACCTTCGGCGATGGCACATGGAATAAATTCGAAACCGAAAATGTCGATGATATTAATCATAAACTAATATTCCAATTTGTTTCAACCGATGATGACGGAATTTCAGGCGATTACACTGCCGGAATAGAGCAAGAAATTGGATGTAACGGAGCAATTCCCAATCAAATCACTCAATTCATAACTCTTGGCAATGGATCATTCAGCGATAAAAACAACTGGGCAGTTATCAATCCAAACGATAATAGTATAGGCTCACCGGGAGATGGAGTTCCTGCTTCAGGTCCAAAAGGAGCAATTATCATCATTGATACACCCGACACAGTTAACATCCCATCAAACTATGTTTCAGTTTACAAAACTATAGTTCGGGGTCGTTTAAATATTGGAACCACGTTTGGACATCGCTTTGGAATGGTTTCAGGAACAGGAACAATTTATGTTGAGCGTGGCGACCTTCCTGCCGGTGTTTATGAACAATTCTTCAGTTCAACAGGTGGAACATTGGAATATGGTGGAAACTCATCCTATCCAATTCTTGCAGGAATTGATTATGTCAACAATTTGAAATTCTCCGGAAGTAACAGCGTGAACTTCCCCAATCACAATGTTACCATCTTCGGCAATCTCATTATCGACGGTTCAACCGTTGGTAATACGAACAGCACCTCGATTTATGTCAATGGTAACATTATCCGTAATTCCGGTCTTGTTAATTTTGGAAAACCATCAGGCAACTCCACAATAGTATTAAACGGCACAGGCAATCAATCGATTATAGGAGATATTAACTCTAATGGTCAGGGATTCAAAAAATTAAAAATCGACAAAAATTCCGGGTCTTTAACCATTTCCGGAACAACTATGGTTCGCCAACAACTTCAACTTACCAAAGGAATTATTTACACCACCGAAACGAATTGTTTAATAGTTGATACATTAGCCTCAATTAGTGGTGGAAGTTCTCTCTCGTTTGTTTCCGGTCCCTTATTTAAATACTTAGGTTCCTACACTACTTCGCCATTCCCTGTTGGGAAAGGTTCGTGGTACCGTCCATTGTCGGTTGTATCCCCCACTCATTCGGCCTTATGGAGAGTAGAGTATTTCCCTCACAATCCACATTTGGAATTCAACGCAGGATTAGTTGGAGTAAGCGGTCTTGATTTATGGAACGTTTCCGATGTAAACGACATTCATCCTCAAGCTTATATTTCATTAGGTTGGGGACCTCAAACCAACGTTGGTCCGGGCGGATTAAGTGAGCTTAGAGTTGCTTATCTTGACGCAAACTCTAAATGGGAATCGGCCGGAGGAACATCTCCCACAGGCAATGAATTTGCAGGCACAATTACTTCAGCAGTAAGAGTATCGTTCTCAACAAAAACTTTTACCATTGCTACTGCATCTCCTATCAATCCGCTTCCGGTTACGCTTGTTGACTTCACCGCAACAGCTGAAAATAATAAAGTAAAACTTAACTGGATTACAGCTTCGGAGAAAAACAACAATTACTTTATTATCGAGCGTAGCAAAGACGGTGTGGTTTTCACAGAAGTGGCAAGAGTATTCAGTCGTGGCGACAGCAATACCCTTCAATACTACACAACTTACGACTTTGAACCTTTGAATGGAATTTCCTATTACCGATTGAGTCAGGTTGATTTTGACGGACAACACGAAACCTTTAAGCTGGTATCGGTTGAAATAAGAAGGAATGCTACTTTAAAATCCTCACTCACCGTTTATCCCAATCCATATCAAGCGGGCAAAATAACCGTTGAGGTTTTGGGCATGGCAGACAACAATCAAATCCTGGCATCGTTTGCCAATATTCAAGGAAATATAATTTCTCAACGATTTGTAAATAACACATACGAAGTTCAGGATTTTGTTCAAGAAACCATTAGAAATCTGCCAAGCGGAGTTTATTACCTGATTTTAGTTTCCGATACCGGAGAGAAAATTCACACAAAATTGATTAAATTGTGATGATTTCCACATAAAAGATTGAAGGCTGTCCAATGTTGGGCGGCCTTCATTGTAAAAGAAGCTGCATGATGCTTAAGAATTTTACAACCATACAATCGAAGAAGCTTATATTATTTATCAAGCAATGTAACTCTTCATCCTCCAATTCTCATCAATTTCTAAAAATCAACCATTTGACCTGAATACTATGATTTATGGAAGTTCGGAGGCCTTAAGTATTTTATGATTCTTAGCGATAATTTAAGAACCATAGCTTGCTGTAGGTGAGATGAACTATCATACATCAAGCCGATTTAAGAAAAATAATCAACTTATTTTTAATCAAAGAACCGCTAACAACCCAAAATGACGGAAAAAATGTGTACCTTTGTAGGATAATTTCTCCCATAATGGACGACTTCGTAGATCTTATTAATTTTCTATTGAAAATAGAAGAATTTCGGAATATCGTGGAAAAAAAACAAAGCTTTAATCAATTTAGAGTCAACGATGTGGTCGAAATCCTTGATGTATTGAACGTATTTGAGGACCCAATTGTTGAAAATGCTTTAAATTATGTGGTAAAAAAATTTCCCGAATCCTCCGAAATTATTCTATTTTACACTAATTATCAAATTCAAAATAAAAGAATTAAAAAAGCCAAACAAGCCCTGAAATTTTTAAAATCATCCGAATTAGAAAATCCACTATTCTACATACTCACAATTTCGGTTCATCTGCTCGAATCAAATTTCAACAAAGCCCGTCGTGCTTTTGAAGAGGGATTACGTTACGCATCAGATCAGGATAAGAAATGGTATTTACGTAATTGCGGCAAGGAGTTTACAAAATATTCTGAAACGCTTGAGTTTGGTATCGATATTCTCGAAAGAGCCCGATCGCTTGCTCCTACTAGTACAAAAATATTATTTTCACTGGTAAAAGCATACGCAAAGAATAATCAAATCAATGAAGCCTATAAATGCAATATTGAACTGCTGGACATAGATCCATTTTTTGATTCTGCATGGGAGGAACAATCAAATCTTTGTACCCAATTAGGCAAAATCGAAGATTCGATAGAAGCTTTATACTTTGCATGGGCTATATATCCCTACAGGATAAGTATTCACTACACTTTGGCAGAACAACTCTATCGATTCAACCGTTATAAGGAAATCGTTCTTTTCCTTGAAAATAGCGAAATTGACGCCAAAAACTCGTCGAAAAAACACTCAATTTTAGGTGATAGCTATTTTCAACTGAATAATCTTCAGCGTGCACTAAATAACGCATCAAAAGCCCTTAAGATTGATGCCGGGAACTCAAGCGCATGGCTTTTGAAAGCTAAGATTTCATTTATCAACAGGAAACCGGAGACTGCCTTGGATCAAGTAAAACAGGCATTGAAAAATGACCAAAACAATCCAATCGCTTGGTTCTATCTCTCATTGCTACAAGCAGAAAAAGGACAGAAACGCTTCGCAAAACTATCCTTGAAGCAGGCTATATCCCATTCATTTGAACAGTTTGACTCCTTCCCCAAAGGGCATTCCTGGTTAGCCGATTTAGAATTCATCTTTAAGCGTTTCCCCAAAAAACAAGCCCTTAAGATTTATTCGCATATTCGGACATTTCTTCATTTCAGTAAGTCCGAAAATAGTGATAAAGCTTTCCTTTTTTTCTACATTGCCCTAGTTCATCAAAAAGCGAATCGGGAAAAGTTGGCAGAGAAATATTTCAATCTATTTCTTTCAACAATGAAAAACTCCCACTATCCCGATCCCAATTCTATACTCTCAGAATGTCTATATTTACACCCGGAAATATTTAAAAAACCACGAAAAAATCGATAATAAAGATCCTACACAAATACTATAGCACAGACAATTATGGAACAAATGAATAAGTTTAGATTTCGTTGCTTATCATGTGACACAATTATCAATAGTTGGAAAGAATGGTTTCAACAGAATCAGTCATGCCCTAAATGTGGAAATCGATTCGTATATACCGAATACAATAAAAACATTAACGAAGTAAAAAAATCCATTGCCGACAGCACATACACCTCCCCCGATTTCTGGCGGTATTTTGATTTTCTTCCACTTCATGATAAAAATAATATTATAACATCCGGAGAGGGTGCTATCCCGGTTGATCGATGGAAATTTCTGGAAGATTTTGCACGCGATAAATACAACCTGCAAATAGAAGTCTATGCCTATCGCAACGATTTAAACGGAGGCACAAGAACTTTTAAAGATGTAGCAGGATCAATGGCCGCAAGCGTTCTAAAAGAAAACGGAATCAACGAATATTGTATCGCCAGTACCGGAAATATAGCCAATGCCTATGCCCATTATCTTGCAAAAGCCGGAATCAATCTTTCGGTATTTATTCCTGAAGATGCTTTAAAAGCAAACGAAGCAGAAGTAAATAGTTTTGGGCAAAGAATCTATCGTGTTAAGGGTGATTATGCCCAAGCAAAAAAAGTAGCGGCAGAATATAGTCAAAGATTTAACATTTTAATGTCAATCGGCAATATCGACCCGATTCGCGTTGAAGCAAAAAAAACCATGGTGTTTGAATGGCTACGATTGATGAAAAAAATGCCGACGGTATATATTCAAGCGCTAAGCGGCGGAACGGGTCCCATTGCAATATATAAAGCCTTTCATGATCTCGAAGGAACCAATCTGTTCGATCACTTGCCTCGGTTCTATATGATTCAGCCACACCGATGCGCACCCATGGCACATGGATTTAGGAAAGCACAAAAAGAAAACTTCCCTGACGGATGGTTGAAAAATTATCCGATTTACGAAAACCCACAAACGATGGTTCCAACATTAGCAACCGGAAATCCAACAACTTATCCGATAATTGCCGATTTGGTAAAAAAGAGCGAAGGCGAAATTCTCGAATTTTCAGAAGATTACATTCCACAGGTTGCCCGGATGGTAGCCTATGAATCGATGGTGAGAATTGGCCCTGCTTCTTGCATTGCCGTGGGCGGATTTTTCGAAACACTGCATCATAAAAAACTAAAAAATGGCGATGTAGTTCTAATCAACATTGGAGAGGGAACACAACGTGCTCCCGAGTTGATGGAACAAATTATCTACACTACAAAAAATATTGCAAGTGTTGAAGAAACAGAAGTTTTCCAAAGAGCTTCCCTAAGAGATTTTGTTTGGAAACCCTTTAAAGAATTCGAAAAAATATCGATAAAAGAAAACAGCCATCAATAATTTTATCGTTTATGCTAATAAACTACCTTATACTTTTTCTAAAAGGGTTGGGAATGGGAGCTGCCAATGTCATCCCGGGCGTTAGTGGCGGTACCATTGCCTTTATTACCGGTATTTTTGAACGCATCATCAATGCAATCAAATCGTTTAACTTAACGGCACTACGGTTGCTTTACCAACGACGATTCAAAGACCTTGTTGAACATCTCGACTTGTGGTTTTTAATATCAGTAGGCCTTGGCGTTTTGGTAAGCATATTCTCTTTGGCAAAGCTTCTCGAATTTCTTTTTCAAGCCTATCCGGTTCATGTTTGGTCTTATTTCTTTGGTCTGATTTTGGCGTCAGTCTATTTTGTCGGGAAAACTATTGAAAAGTGGACCACTTCAGTAGTTATTTTGTTTATTGCCGGAATCGGTTTTGCGTTAATGTTTACCTTCTCCTCTCCGTTACAAGAAAACAATTCTTTGTGGTATAATATTTTATGCGGAGCTATTTCCGCCTGTTCCATGATTCTGCCCGGATTGAGCGGGTCGTTTGTGCTTCTGCTCATGGGAAATTATCACCTGATAATGATTCAGTCCATATCTAATCTTGATTTCAATGTATTAATTCCGGTCGGAATTGGCGCAATAGCAGGTCTTGTATTGTTTAGTTACTTCTTAAGTTGGATTTTTAAACGTTTTAAAGATCAAACCATTTCACTCCTAACTGGCTTTATACTTGGCTCATTGGCAATAATTTGGCCATGGAAAACGGTTGTTAAAACTTACGTCGATCGACAAGGAACATTACGACCGTTAATTCAAAAAAACGTTTTACCGGCTGAATATGCTCTTGAAACCCATAACAACTCACATCTAACAGCCGCTATTATTTTGATTGCTATTGGAATTCTTACCATTATTTTCATAGAATGGCAAGCCTCGAAAAAACAAACAACCTAATCGGCCATACCATGGAAAAACTAATAATTGAAAAAACCGATTCATCACCAAAGGTAATTCTAGACCCGAATGAACAACATTATGAAATTACCGGCCGGTCGTTTCCTGAAAACCCCATCTTTTTTTTTGAAACAATTTTGCGCTACATCGATTCAGTTTTCCCAGCAATAGAACATCCTATAAGAATCACCATTCAAGCCGATTATTACAACTCTGTGTCAAGCCGTTATTTACTTTCCATATTACGAAAATTTGCTAGCCTTGTCGTACAGGGTAAAAAAATTACTGTAATCTGGCTTTACAGCGATGAAGAAAGCCTTCGAGACGGAGAAATGTTCAAAAACATCGTAAACCTACCGATTGAATATCAATTTCATGATAGCGAAGAAGAATAGCCTCGATAGTCGATATCTATTTCAATTTAATCAGTGTCTGGTTTGTGGCAAACCACTTTTGTACAAAAAAGACCCGGCACTTGTTATTTGCTATCATTGTGGAATTCAAACAAAGTCACAAACTGTCTGCAGCGAAGGACATTTTGTGTGCGACGAATGTTCACGCAGAGATGTATACAGCATTATACTTGACGAATGTATTCTTTACAAAGAAAACAATCCAATTGAGTTGGCACAACGGATATTCAACAATGAAAAAATTAGGATTCATGGTCCTGAGCATCACCTGATTGTTCCAGCAGTAATGCTATCCGTTTGGTGTAACCACAAGAAAATTGACGACAAAACCAAAAAAGAATTACTCAAGGAGGCCCAAAATCGGGCTTTACGCATCCAAGACGGAATTTGCGCAAGTCATGGCGCTTGCGGTGCAGCCATTGGAGTAGGAATTTTCTTTAGTCTCATCCTTCAAGTTCATGAACTCGACAAAGAAAACTACGGCTATATCAACCGTGCAACAGCAAACACCCTTATGCGCATCGCCAAATACGGTGGTCCGCGCTGTTGTAAAAGAAGTTCCTATATTGCAATTCTTCAAATCAGAAACCAATTACTCGAAGAATTTGGCATTGAACTTCCTATTCCTCAAAAAATCAATTGTCTTTATATACACAAGAACAAAGAATGCACTCTCAATGAATGCCTATTTTTTTAACCTCAAAATAAAACAACTATGACACTGATAGAATTCTACAACTTACTGGGCTATCTGGCATCCATTCTCATTATCATTAGTATGATGATGAGTTCGCTGGTACGCTTACGCATTGTGAATATGATTGGAGCCTTTATCTTTTCAGTTTACGGTTTCCTGATTGACGCTTATCCGGTTGGAATACTCAATGGAATTGTGGTTCTCGTCAACGTTTACCAATTATTCAAATTATTTCGAAGAAAAGAAGAATTTCGTATCATTCAGCCCCCCATCAACGGAGATTATATTAAAGCTTTCCTTGAACATTTCAAATCCGAGATACAGCATTTTCAACCTGATTTCAACTTTAACCTCGACGAAAATAATGTTGCCTACATTGTTTTACGAAATATGAATGTTGCCGGAGTTATTCTAGGAACCAAACTGCCTGACAATAACCTAAAAATCAACCTCGATTTTGTCATCGCCGAGTATCGCGACCTAAAAGTCGGGCAATACATTTTTGTTGAAAATAAAGAATATCTTCAGTCCAAAGGAATAAAACGAATCATTACAACCGCGAAGAATCAAAAACACCAAGAGTATCTCAGAAAAATGGGATTCACTTATAACTCTCAAGAATCAATATTCGAATTGAAACTCTAATCCTTCTGACTGATAAAAAACATATTTTTAGTTCACACAAATTCATTACCTTTGCATTAAAATAAACACACATAACTATGATAGATATTTTCGATAAAGTAAAAGCCAACAGGGGTCCAATAGGACAATACCAAAAACAAGGTCACGGATATTTTGCCTTCCCGAAATTGGAAGGACCTATCCAACCACGGATGAAATTCCGCGGGAAAGAAGTTCTTACTTGGAGTTTGAATAATTATTTAGGATTAGCCAACCATCCCGAAGTTCGAAAAGCTGATGCAGAAGCAGCAGCACAATACGGTATGGCTTATCCTATGGGCGCTAGAATGATGTCCGGACAGACAAAATATCATGAAGAATTAGAACGCCAATTGGCGGCCTTCGTCGGAAAAGAAGATGCTTTTCTTTTAAACTACGGATATCAAGGCATGGTTTCTATAATCGACGCCATGGTTGACCGTAACGATGTGATTGTTTACGATAGCGAATCACATGCCTGTATCTTAGATGGTCTCAGGTTACATATGGGTAAACGTTTTGTTTATCCCCACAACAACATGGAAAACCTTCGCAAGCAACTAGAACGAGCAACCCGCTTGGTGGAGAACACCAACGGTGGAATCCTGGTTATCACTGAAGGTGTATTTGGCATGACCGGAGACCTGGGAAAAATCGATAAAATAGCAGAATTGAAAAAAGAGTTCAAATTCCGCCTTCTTGTTGACGATGCCCACGGGTTTGGAACCATGGGAAAAACCGGAGCCGGAGTTGGTGAACACTTGGGAGCACAAAACGATATCGACCTCTATTTTTCAACCTTTGCCAAATCCATGGCCGGAATTGGAGCATTTGTAGCCGCCGAGACCGAAATCGTTGATTATCTGCGCTATAACATGCGTTCACAAACTTTTGCCAAATCTCTTCCGATGCCCATGGTTTTAGGCGCGTTAAAACGGCTGGAATTACTAAAAACACAACCTCAATTGCGCGAAAATCTTTGGAAAATTGTAAATGCCCTCCAAAACGGATTGCGCGAACGCGGCTTCGATATCGGTTGCACTGAATCGCCTGTAACCCCGGTTTTTATGCATGGTGGATTAAACGAAGCAACTAATTTGATTATGGACCTTCGTGAAAACTATGGAATTTTCTGTTCCGTGGTCATTTATCCTGTGATACCCAAAGGACAAATACTTCTGCGTTTAATTCCAACAGCTGCTCACACCATGGACGATGTCAAGCAGACGCTCGACGCATTCGATGCCTGTCGTGAAAAGTTATTAGCCGGAAAATATAAAACCGCAGATTTTCCAAAAATCCCAACCGAATAAGAATTTAAAAGGCAAGCTAACGCTTGCCTTTTAAATTTTAGATTAGAGACAATTTATTCATTTCAAACGTTTTTGTTATTTCAGTTTCATATTTAGAATAGATTTTATAACTTTGCTCGACATAGAATATTAAACCATGCGGGTTTGCAAAGCAATAATAATTATTGTAGCATCATTTGCTATCAAAGCCCAAGGGCAAGTTAATTGCCATGGAATTCCCGATATAAAAAACTATACCATTGACATTTATCAAGGAGAAGAACAAAATTGGTCGATCGTAAAAGATAAACGAGGAATCTATTATGTGGGAAAGACTTCGGAAGGAGTGATGGAATATGATGGAACCAATTGGAATAAAATTCCACTTCCTCAAAAAGTATTAGTGCGAAGTTTAACAGTAGGCAACGATGGAATAGTTTACGTAGGTGCAGTTGGAGAAATCGGACGCCTATTACCCAATCATTACGGAAAATTAGAATACCAATCGCTTATTCCATTTTTCAGAGACACGCTTCTAAGAAAAGATTTTTCAGGCGAAGTATATAAAGTCTATGCTTTTAACAATAAAGTATATTTTGCCACTCGCGAAATCATTGCAATTTTTGATGGTGACTCCATTTCTGCCATCAACATGGGAAAATCCTTAGTAACCGGCAACTTCCTCACTTTTTTGGTCGATACAACATTCTACATAGGAAGTTATATCCATGGGTTACATTATTTAACCAAAGATTCCATTCAAAAGGTTCCTAATTCCAAAATTTTAGCTCAAAAAAACATCTTCTCCATGCTACCCTATGGAAAAGATACCATTTTAATAGCCACTTCCAACAGCGAATTTTTCCTTTTTAATCTTCAGAAAAATCAATTCACTCCATTTCCCCTAAAGGGTAAAACCGCACAATTTCTTAAAACTAACGGAGGATATCTATATACAGGAACAGCCTTAGCCAATGGCAATTTTGGGTTTGGTTACGTCTTGGGAGGGAAATGCAGTTTTATCGAAGTTGATCGTAAAGGCAACATCAAAACTATTCTTAATACCAACTATGGACTTAACGATGAAAGTGTAACCTTTGCATGGCAAGAATCCAATTCGGACAATGAGAAACCATTGCTTTGGCTTACCTTAAACAATGGGATCTCATCCATAGATCTCCATTCCCCACTTAAAAAATTTGACGAAAAAAATGGCTTTGTCGGAATCATACTCGACATCATAAAACACAAAGACAGACTTTATTTGGCCACAATGTCCGGCTTATATGTCAGCACAATTGATGAATCAGGAAGCATGTCTTTCAAGCCTGTAGCCAATATTAAATCCACAACATGGTCGCTATTAAATTTTTCGCCGGACAACGGCAAGGATGAAATTCTCCTTGCAGGCACAGGATCACTCGACGGTGTTTTTCAAATTAACGGCGATTATGCCACAAGAATTTTCCCCAATCCCGACAAACACCAACCATCACTAGTGACCCGAAAGTTACTTCAATCAAAAAAATATCCTAACCGTGTGTATATAGTTCTCGAAGGAGGAATCACATGGATTGAATGGAAAAATGGACGTTGGATAACAAGCGATAGAGCCTACCGATCCGATCAAATAAAAGGTGATTTTCGTTCCATAGCAGAAGATAGCAAAGGCCGCCTTTGGTTAGGTTGGTTTTTAAAAGGAGCTTATCGGTTTGATAGTTTCAACGTTAGCGATTCTTTGATTTTTTACGACAAAACCCACGGAATGCCTGAATATTTCGGACAAACCATCGAAAACATCGACGGGAAAGTCTATTTTGGTAGCGACAATGGTTTTTATGAATTTAACGAAACCACCGATCAAATTGTCCCGACAAACGATTTTGGAAACGTATTTCAAAACCGGATAATTTATAAAATAATCCGTACACCTTCAGGATTTGCCTTCGCTGAAACATCGGAAAATAGAAAAATGATCGGTCTTTTAACAAAAAACACCAACGAAGATTGGACCATCTACGATTTGCCTTTCCGAACCATCCCGGCTGTTACATCCGATGCTCTTTATTATTCCGATCAGATTCTGTATATTGGAACGTCCACAAACCTCTTCATTTATCAAATGAACGACACCCTCCGCTACAACAGACTAAGCCATCAGAATAACTCATTTAACGTTAGTTTTAGAAAAATAGTAGCGGGCGATAGTCTGTTAAATGGCGGAACTTTTTTCATCAACAAAGACAACCGCATCTCCATCCTGTCGCAACAGCCTGAAAGTCATGTTCCACAAATTAAATACTCGCAAAATAACCTGATCTTTGAATACTCTGCTCTCTATTTCCTCAATCCTGAAAAAACACAATATAGTTACAAACTAAAAGGATATCGGGAGCAATGGTCAGACTGGAACAATGAGACAAAACGAGAATTCACCAACCTATCTGAGGGAACCTACATTTTCCAAGTGAAAGCCCGAAATGTTTACGGACTTGAAAGTAATATTGCTTCTTATTCCTTTGAAATTCTTCCTCCATGGTATAGAACCATTTTTGCCTACATCGGATACATCATCCTTGCTCTAGGCATAATGGCTTTAACCATAAAACTCTACACCAGAAGACTCATAGCAGAAAAAGAACGCTTGGAGCGAATTGTAGCAGAACGTACGGCTGAAGTTGTTGCACAAAAAGAAGAAATCCAAGCCCAAAGCGAAAAAATCTTTCATCAAAACGAACAAATTAAAAGTAGTATAACCTACGCCAGTAAAATTCAAGGAGCTGTTCTTCCTCCGGATGAAACTATTTCTCAAATCTTTCCCGATCACTTCATCCTCTATTTACCACGGGATATCGTTAGCGGAGATTTCTATTGGGTTGCAGAAATTGAAGGGATAAAATATTGTGCTGTTGCCGACTGCACAGGACATGGAGTTCCCGGAGGATTCATGAGTATGATGGGAATATCATTTTTGAACCAGATTGTTGGTCAGAAAAAAAATCTAACCGCAGCAGAAATTTTATTCCAATTAAGAAGAAATATAATCTCGTCGCTCCATCAAACCGGAAAAGTAGGAGAAAACAAAGATGGGATGGACATCGCTTTTTACATTATCGACCCTTCAACCCATAAGTGTCAATTTGCAGGAGCTAATAATCCGTTAGTTCTTATAAGAAACAATGAAGCCATTGTCTATAAAGCCGATAAGATGCCTATCGGTATCTACATCAAGGGAGAAGAAACCTTCACCAATTACGAATTTGAACTTGAAGACGGAGACGTTCTGTACACATTCTCCGATGGTTATATCGACCAGTTTGGAGGTCCTGACGGCAGGAAATTCATGAGTAAAAACTTCAGAGAACTACTGCTTGAGATTCATCAAAACCCCATGGAAAAACAAAAAGAAATTCTACATCAAACTCTGTTAAACTGGCACGGGAAAAATGAACGTGTCGATGATGTAGTTGTCATGGGTTTCAGATATCATAAAAACATTAACTCATAACTTACAAAATAAACTATGATTGTAGTAACGGGGGCAGCTGGATTCATTGGCAGCAATATGATCCGAGTATTAAACGATATAAACATTAAAGACATTGTTGCCGTTGATGATTTTTCGAATGAAATAAAAAATAAAAACATCGCTAATAAGCAAATCGCACAACGAGTTGATCGCACACGTTTTTTTGAATGGTTCGATCAGAATCATCGATGGGTTGAAATGGTTATTCATATTGGAGCCAGATCAGCTACTACCGGTTATCCTAAGGAAGTCTATGATGAGTTGAATTTGAATTATAGTAAAAAAGTGTGGACACAATGCTCTGATTACGGAGTTCCGTTAATTTATGCATCAAGTGCTGCCACATACGGCATGGGCGAACATGGATATGATGACTCCCATAACATTATCCCTCTGTTAAAACCTTTGAATGATTACGGAAGGTCGAAAAACGACTTTGACCTTTGGGCTATAAACCAATCTTCAAAGCCTTTCTTTTGGGCAGGTTTAAAATTTTTCAACGTTTATGGTCCAAACGAATATCATAAAGGGCGAATGGCCTCGGTTGTATTCCATGCTTTTAACCAAATCAAACAAACAGGCAAAGTAAAACTGTTTAAATCGCACCACCCCGACTACCCTGATGGAGGCCAAATCCGTGACTTCGTCTATGTCAAAGATGTCTGCAACGTAATCTTATACCTGATGAATACTCGTCGCAACAGTGGAATATACAATATTGGAACAGGAAAAGGACGTACATTCATGGATCTTGCCCTTAACACATTCAAGGCAATGGACTTAGAACCTAATATTGAATTCATTCCAACCCCGGAAGATTTACGCGACAAATATCAATATTTTACCCAAGCATCAATGCAAAAACTTATTCAATCCGGATATCAACAAGAATTTTATTCTTTAGAAGATGGTAT
>DAOTAV010000037.1:0-14778 GCA_035382785.1 Salinivirgaceae bacterium
GCTTATCAAGGATTCAACCTTCACATGCGAACATTGCACTATAACAGCAATTTGACGTTTAATATGCCTGTTGGACCTTGGAATGGTATGGCGGTAGTTGAGGCTCATTACGACAGTTACGCTAATAACGATAAGCGCAAACAAGGCTTTTTGATTGGGCAGCAATACTCATACGACGGTAAACCAATCAGGGACAAAGGAGCCGGAAATGCTCTACTAGTCTTTAATAAACATATTCCTGCGCTTATCATGGATCAATCCTACTCCAAAATTCAAATTCGGATGTCGGGGGCACGGATCGTAAAATTTGAAATTAAGCTCGGAGCCAAAGATAATTTAAGCAACGATTTCCCCATTTTCCGATATGCCGATGCTTTGTTGATGAAAGCTGAAACGCTAATTCGTCAAGGGAGAGCGGGAGAAGCAGTTGGATTTGTTAATCAAGTTCGTCAACGAGCGTTTGATAACTATCAACCACTTTCGTCGATTACGCTCGATGAATTATTAGCTGAACGTGGACGTGAAATGTTTTTTGAAGCCCATCGGCGTCAGGATCTTATAAGGTTTGGAAAATTTAATAACGCATGGTGGGAAAAACCGGTTTCCGGACCCGAAAGGAAAATTTTCCCGATCCCACAATGGGCGGTTGATGCCAATCCAAATCTAGCATCGGCCCCACAGTAAAAAAGTTGCAAAATCACTTAAATTTATTTATATTTACTAACCCTAATTTAAATCTAACTTTTATGAAAAGAACAGATTGGACAAAATGGATGAAAATGGCAGCCATGGTAGTATTGGCAGCAGCCATTACAGTGTCGTGTAAAGATGACGATGATGACGACAACACAACGCCACCTGCTGAAGACGGTGTATATCTAACTGGATCAGCTACCGGCCTAAGCGGATTAGATTCCTATGCCATGATGCAAGATGGACGCACCGAGGGAGAAGGTTTTTCTTCGAATCTTCGCCCCGGAATGTTTGAAAAAATGATGTATTTAACCACCGGCGATTTAAAAATTACCGAAAAAGCCGGAGCACAAGAAACCGTTTATGGTGTGGATGCCGCTCCGACTGTTTTTGAACAATTTAATGGCGATGATGTTGAAGGACCGGTTTATCACGCAGCGATAGTGACGAATGGACAAGCTGTGAGCATTACTGAAGCAGGGTTCTATCATGTTATTTTTTACAAACCCGCCAATCATCTCTATTACGTTAAAATCAACGATTGGGGAGTAATTGGCGATGCAACCGATTTGGGCTGGTCTGGCCAATACAACATGACTCCACAAACTCAAACCGCTACTGAATGCACTTGGAAAGCCGATACAGTGATAATTCGTGAACGCGGAGGTGTTAAATTCCGTTACAACAACGGTTGGAAAATTAAAGTTAACGACACCTTGGTATTCTTCGGTAACATTGGTAGAGGCGATAACGATACCGATTATCGTATGGGTGGTGGAACATGGTCACATACCTTGTTTGCTCCCAATGGAGAAGGCAAATACAGCATCATTTTGAAATGGAGACAAGCTCGAGGATGGTCGTTCACATCAACTCAAGTTGGAACTGTGGATCCGCTTCCAACCTACCCCGATTCGCTATTCATAATTGGTTCAGCTGTTGGCGGATGGGATTGGGCTGTTAATGGAAAAGCCATGATTCCTGTTCACAGTAAACCTCATCTGTTCTGGCGTATTCAATGGTTAGAAGGCGGACAAGAATTCAAATTCTCTCCTGTACGTGATTGGAATGGCGATTTTTATGGCGTGGCAACCGATACTGTTGGGCTATACGCCTTTGCAACCGGAGGGAATAATATAATTGCTCCGGCTCAAAGCGGTTATTATATGATCGTAGTTAATTTGCAAACTCAAAGAATTGCGGTAACCGATCCTAAGGTTTACCTAATCGGGAATACTGTGGGAAGTGGGAACACTGCTGACCCGAATGCACTTTTTACCGTTGATAATGCCAACGAAAAACTAACCCTTACCAAAGACTTAACCGCCGGAGAATTACGCATGTATGCATGGTTTAATATGGTTAATGGATGGTTTACCGATTGGTGGCAATCAGAATTTATAATATTAAACAACCAAATCGTGTTCCGTGGTAATGGTCCCGATCAAGACCGTGTTCAAGTTAATGCCGGAACTACAACCATTGATTTGAACTTCAAAACCGGTGCCGGTTCAATTACTCAATAGAGTGTCAATTAAAAAAAGGCTGCCCTAGGCAGCCTTTTTTTTATACGATTTAATTTGAGGATTGAACTAATTGGTTTTTTAAAAAACTCAAGAAATTTTCCTTCATTGAAGGAGTTTTTGAGCTGATAAAAGCTGAAAAACCACCATTATTAAAGTTAAGGGAAATGTTTATGAATGTTTCTTGCGGTGCGAAAGGAATTGAAATCATCGACTCAAAGGGGTTTTTCAATTGGTTATTCATCCAGAGAGTGCTAACCCAAACCGAAACATCGCTTTTATCGGCTAAAAAAAGGTCGAAACCGGGATAGGTTTTACTATCCAATGGTTTAAAAATATCGTAAAAAACCGTTTCAATGGATGAACCTTGTTCTCCCAAGGCTAAAATAAAATGGGTTTGATTCCAAGCTGTGGCCAAATTATCAAATTTTAGAATTTCAATTTCCCCCATGGTCTCCGATTTCAGCGAATCATTTTCTTTTGGAAGTAACAATTTGATGGTGGTTGAAAATTGTGCCCTATTTGCCATTTCCCCGACTAGAATAATCGTATTTTCAGTTCGTTTTTCGTCGGTGGTTATAAATAAATATGCCGGCTCAAAGAAATTGACACCGGACGAAATAATATTAAAGTTTTGAAAATTAATATATTGGGGGATTTTGTCGGCGAATTGATTCAATGGATTTTTTGTTGAATTTAGATATTGGGGGTTAAATAGTTCAGCTTTTTTGGCAATTTCCCAAAGGTTGGTTTTGATAGCTAAAGCACATTGTTTAGGAGGGTTGAGGGAGATTGATGCTTTTTTTGAGCATGATACTGTCAGAATAAGCATGATCCATCCCCATAAAAAACTTTTCCATAGCATAGAGAACGGATTTTATGGTTTGAAACTATTTTTTTTGCTGTCGAAGAAGGAAATAGAGAAGGATTTCAAAAAACTCCGCAACCAGATAGGCTCCCAGCAAGATTACAAATCCGATAGCAAAACCGCGGAAAAGTCCTAACAAACCGCCATTAAACAAGAGGTTGATATAATCGCTGAAATTTTGAATGAAAATAGCGCTGAAAGTATTTCCTACAACATCGTTGATCATGGACGACCCGATTCCACCGGAAAGTTGCATCACTCCCTCAATGGGCGCGTAGGGAATGGCTGCCAGAAGGATAGCGAAAAAAGAGATGACTGAGATAAAGGCCGGAATTAAACATAGAACTTCGCCGGCAATTTTCAGCAATTTCGGGAAGATAAATAGTACGCCGGTAGTATCGCTATCTTTAAAGCCTTCAGCTCGCGACCAAAGAATTCCGCTAATGGTTAAAAAAAACAAAATATTTATTACAAGCGTAATGGCAAAACAGATAATGGAACGCGTTAACTCAAATCCGGTAAAGGAGCCTTTTAATGTTGAAAAATATCCGGTTTTCCCAAAGATTCCGCTGATTATTAGGTAAGCTCCAAAAATTGCCATACCCACAGCTGCAGCTTTTAATACATAGAATAAGGTATGTCGAAAAAATTTCCCGGTGCTGCAATCGAGATTTTTCAAAATGTTATTGAGAAACGAATTGCTAAGGTTTATCATTGCGCGTAATTTTTGGTAGTGATAATGCTTTACAAAAATAAACGATTTTATTAAAAATTTTTATCCACTGTTAAAAATATTGAATGTTTACGAATTCTCGACTAAACGTCCAAATCGGATACCGGTAAGTATAATATCGTCAATTTGAGAATATCCTGAAAGCCATTCCTTCATCATATTTTCGAAGTAGATCTCTTGCTCCACCATTGGAATTTTATATACTTCGAGAAAAATTTTGTGTAGAGTGTTTGAACTTATTTTTCGACCTTCTTTTCCCCCAAATTGATCGGTCATACCATCGGAAAAGATGTAGAACACATCGTTGGGTTGAATTTGAATTGTGTGTGTGAAAAATTCTTTTGCTTTTTGAATTTGGCTTCCCCCAATGGATGCACGTGTAGGTTTATGTTGAATCAATTCACCATTGGTGATTTGAATTAATGGGCGATAGGCTCCGGCATAAAATAAAATATTGGTACCCAGATCGTAGGCACAAAGGGCAATGTCCATCCCGTCGAAGGTGTCGTTTTTTCGACCGTATTGATTCAAATTTACTTTTATATCTTGGTCGATCTGATCTAAAATCAAATGAGGCTCAGTAATGTTGTGTTCAATAATGGCTTTTTCCAGTAGGTTTACTCCAATAATACTCATGAAGGCTCCTGGGACTCCGTGGCCTGTACAATCGGCGGCTGCAAAAAAACGACGGTTCCCGTTTTTTCCATACCAAAAGAAATCACCGCTTACGATATCTTTTGGCCTGAAAAATACGAAGGCATCGGGGAATTGTTGTAGAAATTCCGAGATTTTCGGATTGATAATGGCTTGTTGTATTCGTTGAGCATACTGAATACTGGCGGTAATGTCCAAATTTTTTTGCCTCAATTCTTTGGTTCGTTCTGCTACGATGGTTTCCAATATCCGTTTCTCTTTCTCCAGGTTATAGGTTCGCCATTGAACAAAACCTAAAATTCCCAGGATTAAAGAAATAATATAGATTACGTATGCAATATTGGTGCGATACCATGGAGGATTGATCGTAATCCGAATTCTTTTTTCGTCGTTGCTCCAAAAACCTTCACTGTTAGTTCCTCGGATAATCAGTTCATAGCGGCCTTCTTTCAGGTCGGGGAAGGATACATAGTTTCGGGTACTGGGACTTGTCCAAAGGTTACTTTGTCCTACCACTTTGAATTGAAAAAGATTGTTGGATGGGTCGAAATAATCTAAGCTGACAAATTCAAAGGCTATAAAGTTTTTATTGTAAGGTAAGATTAAATGTCGAAGATAGGTTACCGATGTATCGCTTTGGTATTCGTTGTCCATAACCTTTATTGAAGTGATTTGGATCTTAGGGTTATAGGTTCGGGGTTTAATTTTTTGTGGGTCGAAAAAGTAGAATCCTTGAGTTCCTCCATAGAAGATCAGATTATTTATCGTGTCGAAGAGGTAACTTCCCTGGCTAAATTCTAAAGTTCGGAGTCCGTCTTTTTTGCTGTAAATTTTGAATGCGTCGGGGTTTGACAGTTCAATACTAAGGTTTATACGGGTGATTCCACGATTGGTACTTAGCCAGAGGTTATTCTCTTTGTCTTGGATTACACTCCAGACTTTATTATTGCTAAGCCCATTGGTTTCGTCAAAAGAAATAAATTCGCTTGTATTCAAATCTAAGATCGAAAGGCCTTTGTCGGTTCCCAAAAAGAGTCGGGGATTATTTTGATCCTTAGATATATGATGTATGGTGTTGCTGGCAAGACTGGCCGTATTGTTTTCGATTTTAGTGATTTGTTCAACCTCTTGGGTTTCGACATCGTAGATTATTAGGCCTTTTCCGTTGGTGCCGATATACAATTTATTCCGGTTTTTATAAATAGCATAAACGGGCGTGTTATTGAGCATTTCGAGTGCCTTTACTCTTTCAATTTTCCTTGTTCGCAAATCCATAAGGTTTAATCCCCCGAATGTCCCGATCCATAGCCAATGATTGTCGGGAACAAGGCAAATTACGGTGTTGTTGAGCAGTGAATTGGGATTATCGCCTTCCTTTTGATAGGTAGTGACTTTGTTATTCTCGGTATTGAAATGCTGCAAGCCTCCTCCCCAAGTACCAAGCCAGATAGATTGTTGGTTTTCTTTGTAGATGGATAGGATTCGATCGTTTAACTGACGATGAGTGAAAGCGGTAAAAAGTTCTGTTCTGCTATCGAAAAGACTCAACCCTCCACCGATGGTGCCTATTAAAATTTTGTGTTGATCGTATTTTTCAAAAGCAGTTACAATGTTTGCAGGAAGAGAATTAGGAGTGTTGGTTTTGCTGAAGTAGTGGAATTTGACATCGATGCTATGAAGTACGTTTACACCAACATCGTAGTTGCTGATCCAAATTGAACCTGCCCGATCTTCCATAACATTGAGCGAACGGTTGCTGCTCAGACTGTAGGGGTTGTCTTCTTCGGCAGTAAATAAATGTCCGGTTTGAATGTTTCCATTTTCAAGAAATAGTAAACCTTGATAGGTACTTATCCAAAGATTTTGGTTACGATCGCGAATTATTTTGCGAAAACGCGTAGGAGGTTGATTACCGGGAATATATGCGCTTAGATCGACAGGTTTGATTTCTTTTGTGATGAAATTGAACTCATAGAGCCCGCGTTCGGTTAAAATCCAATACAGATTGGTTGTATATTCAAATATTTGATTTACACGATTCTTAGCTTCATAATCGTTTGGATCAGTTTTATCGGTACAGACCAGATATTGTTCGAAAGTGTTGTTGGGCGATTTGACGTAAAACCCTTTCCCATAGGTTGAAATCCATAGTAGTTTTTGGCTGTCGATAAAGATATTACGTGCGTAAAAAGTTTTTCCGCCTTCTATCAAGGGTTCGGTTTTTCTTGAAGAAAGAAAAATCCTGATGGCTCCGGATATTTGTGTTGCAGCTAAAAGTGTAGAATCGCTTTCAACGATGATGGCCCTGAACGGTTGGCGGCGAAGTAGAGTGTCCACAAATGGGAAGTCGTAAAAAGTTCCGCTGATTTTGTCAAAAACAGTTATTCCTTCAGCAGTAGCAAAGTAGAGTTTTTGGCCATAGCCTTGAACTATATCGTAGATTTTATCATTTGAGAGGGTTTTACCTTTCTCTCCATGAGTAGTGTAGGTTTTAAATTGCAAACCATCAAAACGGGTCAGACCGTTATCGAGACCAAACCAGATAAATCCACATGAGTCTTGATAAACTGTCCACACCGTTCCTACGGGTAGGCCATTTTCTATAGTATAGCTTCGGAACTGAAGTTGTGAATATTTACTTCCCAACGTTGCTTCCGCAATTAAAATAAACAGCAAAAAAGCGTAGGAGCGTGGCTTCATGGTTTATTTTTTTCTGCTTTTGAAAATACTAATTTATTTTCGGTTAGCAATTTTTTTGACGATTTTTTTAAAATGACAATACTATTGGGGCCTTCGTTAAACAACAAATCAAGGATCGATAGATTAGGGATAAATCCATGTTTCGATGCAAAAACCTGATAATACTTTTCCGGTACAAAATCATCGTCGGGGAAACAATGCTGTGGTTTGGGATGTATGCCATTTCTCCAATCGTTTTGTGCATTTTTTTCGTAGTGGGAAGAGAATTGAAGGTTTACTTTTAGGGAGAGCAAATCGAGTATAGTTTCAATAGTTTTTTGGTTTAGATTCCATAAAAACTCTTCTTTGGTAAAAAACAAACGTTTGATTTTGTGTTCATAATGTTCGAAATAGGGGGCATTTTTGTAAGCAGATACGATGCTTTTCCAATGGTTCATTTGCCACTGAGTGTGATAAGCAATTCGAATTTGACGAATGTTTTTTTCTGATTCATTTTTTTCAATGGGTACCGATAAAGTTTGTATTCCGTTGGCAGCATAGATTTTACAGCGATTTCGGTACGTTTGCCGTTGATAGTTTTCATGGGCTTCCAAAATTATCTGGCCATGTTCGAGTATTTTGGTAAAATATTGGATATTAGGAAAATATTGAATCGAAAGTAAAACCATGGTTAGATTGTTTATCGAATTTCGTAATATTGATTTTTATAATAGAAACTTGGCCTGTTGGCTTGATAAACCAGGATTACATCGGTAAAAAACTTTACCATGGCTTCGGGTGGAATTGAGGTGGTGTAGCTTTGGTTGTCTTCCCACGCTTCAATAAAACCGGAGTTATTTTTGAAATAAAAGGTGTTGTCAAACGCATGGAAAATGTTGGGAATGTAATCAACTACTCGATGGACAACTCCGTTTTGATAAAAGGCTATTTGCTGATTTTTCTCAAAAAACAAGCCCTTTGTAGTAAATTGAACGATCGAAGGCATTTGGGAGTTGATGGTTAGAATCTGTTTGTCATTAATGTTGGAAATAAAATCATTACGGTGGTTGAGGTAACAGAAATTTTTATATGAAGTTTTCCACCATTTAGCAGGTTGTGATTCAAGGATGATTTCAGTGTCGGGAGTGATTAGCTCAAGACAATTGGTTTTTGAATTGTTGAGAAGACAAAAGTTTTCGCCGGTAATGTATTGAAGATTGGGTTCGTAAAAGGTTATCGAACGCATTTGGCCGGAAAAATATAATTTGAACTCGAAGTTTGGGGTGAGCCATGCAACGGTTTTTCGGCTGATGCTTATGGAGATAAAAGGAAAGTCGATTTGGTTTTCATCGAGTAAAAATGATTTTCCATCGTGCCACACAAAGAGTTGCCGCTGAAACTTGTCGAAAAAAACAATAGTGCTTTCATTTGCACGATAAAAATCGGCTCGGTTAGCCACATAATGAATTTGACCGTTTTGCCAGCAGCGAATTGTCCCTGCAATATCCCAAATGAGCATGGAATCATAGGAATAAACATCGTAGGCTCCCTTCCAGACTTCTTTTGCATGTCCGTCATACCAAATTCGCAAGGAGTTCATATAATCAACAAATGCAATGTAATTGTGCCCCACCCAGAATTCTCGGGCAGGATTGTGGTCTTGATAAATTAATTTACCACGATCGAAAATCACAAATCGATTATCGAAGGTGTTTAGGCACGCCAGTCCTTCTCCATGAGCAATTGTTGTGGTTAATATCTCTGTTAATAGGCAAATAAGTACTGTTCGCATCATGGATTTTCAGGTTGAATAATGGTGTTTATGTTCTCAATTAATTTATAATCAATTAGTTAATCTATATTTTTGGGGTGTATTTATCGCGATTTGTTTTTAATAGCTCGTTCATTCATCTCGATGAATTGCTTCATTTGCGATATATTTTGTTCAATGGATTGTTTGATCGATTCAGCATCCGAACTCTTTGATCGAAGCGCATAAACTAAGGCTTCATTGTAAAGTTCGAGTATATTTTTTGCTTGCTGAATTCGCTCCTGATTGGGAGCGGCAGGGGATAAAAGAGGCTTCGATTTTTGTACGGCTGCTGTATTTATCATAACCGCGGCAGCTAAAAGCCCAAATTCTGAGTACGAAGCAATTCTACGACCTTGACGGATAAGACGGTCAATCTCTGAAAGAGAATAATCTATGGCCAGTGTGTCTTTGGGCGAATAGGTTTGGTTTTGACATCGTGTTGTTAGTTTTAAGATTTCGAGACTATCTTTCAAAAATTCTTTTGGTTTAATAATACAATTCAGCAATTGAAACGCCGGATCTTCGGGCAAATGGTTGGTAACAAAAACTGTTGGAGGAGTAAAAAAGTAAACCGGATTGAAGTGTTTGATGTAATTTTTATTGTGAACATACCCCGATCCCCAGGTAGGATCAATCAATTTCCATTCGTTGTCGATAAAAACAGCGTTCCATGTGTGGTTAGAACGTGGTTCTATTTTATTAGAAAACCCAAATCCTTTGGCTATTCCTGCAACTTTTTGATTTTGAATCCCAAGTCGTGTGCATAATGCTTCAAAAAGGTTGCTATAACCCTGACAAACGGCTTTCCCATATCGAAGTACATCGTCGGGCTCGAGATTTGAAAATTCCCCTTTTTGAAAAGCCCTGAGATCGTATTCAATATGTTTAGCTATAAACGTGAATAAAAATCGAACTTTTTCCTTTTCGTCAAACGATTGTTGCTCAATAAAACTTGCAAGCTTTTCTACTGTGACCTTTTCAATTTTGGTTTCGTTGGCAAGTTTATCAACATGGCTGTATTGCGCCTGTGCTTTTAGGGTTAGTGCGAGCAAAAGAAATAAACCGGTTTTAATGAATGAATTCATTGTCAGTCTTTTATTATTCTAATGGTTTCCATTCGATCATCGAATATTAATTTTACGATAAACACACCATCTGTTAAATTGCTTAAATTGAGCTGGATAAAATTATTTTCAGGTTTGTTGTTGTATTTTGTTGTCCCGTTGATATCGAGTATTTCAACATATCGAATGATATCGGCCGATGAAATGTTCAAAATATTTTTTACAGGATTAGGGTTATATGAGATTTTTTGGGCAATAGCAGCCGATGTTTCGGTTTGTATTGAAACAGTGACAGTATATTGGGCTGTGGAAGTATCTTCCGCAACAATAGTATAGACAACGGGTTCGGAAAAATTATTTCGGGTGAATCCGGGGATTTGTAAAACAGTGTCAACATAGGCTAAGGCGCGAGGAGAAAGTGTAAACCACGCTGCTAGGGATGTAATGTTGGTATTTTCCGGCACGGTAACCGAAATGTTATGATCAACAATTTCTCCGGGAAAAGTATTTTCTCCGTCGGTCAACGAGAATGAAAGAATCTCTTTTTCACTGCTGAGTTGATAGATTGGAAGGTAGTGGACTTCTCCCAGCAAACTGTTATCGGGATAATGCCAGATGCCGTCTTCGGCAATTGCAACATCGTTGGTTCCCCAGTAGCAGTTTTGTGCATAGATTTCTCCTGAGGTGTTGTTGTAAAGATTATACACATTTCCGGAGTTCCCGTTGTTGAAAATTTTGTTCAAACCCGGATTGGGAATCGTTGCTTCGGGTTGTCCCAAATTTGGCATGGCTCCGTTCAGAATTGTTACTCCCCAAAGGTTCCCTGTTATTAGATTATTGGTTATATAGCCCGAATTCAATCCGTTAAAACTAATTCCGCTACCTCCATTCATAGGATTGGTTTCGAGATTGTTGTTCCTGATTTGATTGTTGGTTATAGTATATAAAATTCCGTTCCCTTGAATGTTGATTCCGTAGCGATTGTTTACTATTATGTTAGAATCAATAATAGCGGTCATTGAGTTTGGCATAAGCATTAAAACCGATAATCCACCAACAGCTGAAAACCCGCCTTCGATACGGTTACCCCGAATAATAAGCGGCATATCAGCATTGCCTGCTCCAAGGTTGATTTGTGGACGATTGGTGTTTAACGTGCTGTTTCTTATGAAAGTGCTATTGATAATAGATGGCGATGCGTAGGCGTTTGCTGCTGATAGTATGGCAGAGCGTTGATTTTCAATAAATTCACATTGATAAATTATTGGATTACACTGAAAAATATCGAGTGCTCCGGAGGCATGGTTGTAATTGTTTTTGTAAAAACGACAGTTAATGAATTGAACATTAGAGCCTATGACTTTATTTCCACCGGCAAATTCGATATGAGTCTTTTCAAGGCGTGAACCGTTGGAATTTTCGAATCTGAAGCCTATAAAAAACGTAGTCGTGTCGTTGGCTCGGAAAACGACTTTGTTGGGAGGCGTGCATAGCATAACTCCATTGATGGTTATCAAAACGTCGGATGAAACTAAAACCGAATCGTCTGTTTCGATACTTAACGTATCTGTAGTAGCAATGGTAAGGTTATTTTGCAATAGATAATGATTCCCGGCTTGAATTATAGTGCCTTGCGATATTGCTACCAAATTGGAGAGACTAAATTTCGACCCGTTCCCCGGAGTTGTAAATTGTGCCCATGAGGAAAATGACAATGAAATTGAGCAGATAAGAAGAATTTTTTTCATACGACTATTTTTTTTTATCGGGTTAACGATTTTTGGGGACTTGGAAAAATTCAGAAATATTAAACAGTCAACAATTGATGTTTTAAAAAGATCCTTTTAAGTTTACAGGTGCGAAATTAACGGTTTCTAGAAAAACATGGAACGATGGAAAGATAAAAAATGCTGTGATGGCTAATTTGAAGTTAAAATCATAAATTTGAATAACATTCATAAAAAAAGCTGCCTGTATTCGGCAGCCTTTGCTTGCTAAAGCCTTTGCTCGATCACTTTCCAGTCGAGGATATTCCAGAAGTTTTCAATGTATTTGGCACGGGCATTTTGCGTGTCTAAATAGTAGGCGTGTTCCCAAACGTCAATTACCAGCAGACATTTTTCAGCGTTTTTGAATGGTGTGTCGGCGTTGGAGGTTTGTTTTATCAAAGCTTGTTGGTTATTAATAACCAACCATGCCCAACCGCTTCCAAAAAGAGTTGTGGCTGCCTGATTAAACTCAGTTTTAAATTGTTCAACCGAGCCAAAACTCTTTTCAATAATCTCCAATACTTTGCCCCCGGGAGCTTTCTTCGGATTGGGTGAGAATTGTTGAAAATAGAATGTGTGGTTCCAAACTTGAGCTGCGTTGTTAAAAATGCCCCCACTGCTTTTTTTTACAATCTCTTCCAGCGAAAGATTTTCAAATTCGGTTCCTTTGATTAAATTGTTCAGATTGTTGACGTAGGTCTGATGGTGTTTTCCCCAATGGAACTCAAGTGTCCGTGCTGATATCCAAGGCTCCAGAGCATTCATTTCGTAGGGAAGTTTTGGCAATTCGTGTGTCATACTAAATAGTTTTAGGGTTTGTATTTACAAATTAAAATTTATTCCTAACATAAAATGTCGTCCGGGTTGTGGCAATCTTGACGAATACCATCCGTTACTTGGGCTTGATAGATCTTCGCCTGCTGATGCTTTGTCCATCCCGGGATGGTAATATTCAGCATTGAAAATATTGTTTATATTGAACACCACTGTACATTTGTTTTCAAATATATTGATAACCTGCAAACTTAAATGAGAAACTAGATAAGGATCAATTTTTTCAATTGGGTTGGAAATTTCTGTTTCTTTTTCACCTACAAAGTTCACTCTGAAATTTATACGGGCATATTTAAAAGCTTCGAAATTTAAAATCATGTTAAACTTATGGGGTGCAATATCTCCAATGGTTTTTGATTTTCTCTGGGTGTTAGCATTGAATCGTTCCTGGGCATATTGGGGTTTCAAATAACTATAGTTAAAGTGAAGATATGCATTTTTAATCCAGCCGGTAAGATTTGGGAGAATGTAATTTAGGCGTGATTCAAATCCATAAATGTTTTTTTCAGGAAGGTTCTCACCCTGCATAATACTATTGGTTATTTTGTTGTAAAACAAGAAAGCATCAACACCAAAATTTTTGAATAGCTTTGATGATATTCCCATTTCTAATGCTTGGATTTTATCAGGTTTAAGGTTTGGGTTCACATCCAGACCACCCCAACTTCCATATCGGTTTCTTGGGGCCGGGGTTTGAAACCCTGTTCCGTAACTGGCTTTTAAAGCTGTGTTCGTGGAAATACTGTAAGTTGCGCCAAGCCGGGGACTTACGATTTCTCCATAATTGTTGTTTTTGTCGTATCTAACGCCTCCAACAATTGACATTTTATTTTCCATTAACAAGACCTTACTTTGTAAAAATGCTCCGTAATCAGTTTCAATAAAGGTATTCCCTGCAGAAAAACCGTCTGACGGAGCAACCGGAAATAGCCTTAAAGGAGTTGTCCAAGATTGTCCCGGTAGCCATGTGGTCTGATCGGACAATCCTAGTTCATAGGACTTTTGATAAGTGCCCAATGAATATTTAACTCCTCCATTTATTGTCAAAAAAGTTACAGGTCTGTATTCAAAATCTTGAAAAATTGCCCAACGTTCTGACATATATTTCCAATTAAGAAATTCAACAGTCCGGGTTGAATCCCAATGGTCAGCTTGGTTATCCCCCAAGGCAAATTGAGATTGTGAAGGAGAACCGCATTTTTGATTTACGCCTAAGAAAGTTAACTTAAGCTTTTCAGAAAGGTCCTTATTTATTTTTAAGTACAAGATATCTCGTTGGAAAATCCAATCGGTGGTTGGTAATGTTTTGTCGTATGGATATTGTGATCCGAGCCCATGGTTTGTAAATAATCGGGAATAACCCAATTCAATTTCTTTAAACTTTACTTTGCTAATAATTGAATGGTCATTGCTGCTATTTTGATATTCAGGATAGTATTGAGCATAAGGTCCCCATATGTCAGGATTGCCTATTATTTGACCATTTGCAAAATAACCGGGTGCATTACTGATATCAAACATATTGCTTTTAAAACGTCGGTATGAGAGTGAAAATTCTATGGGACTAAAATTGGCTGTGTATGTAGCTTCAGCAAATTGTGTATTGTTGCTACCAACACCACTTCGAGTGTAAATATTGCTGCTTTTTTCGGGAAGATTGCTTCCATTTTCAGTAATAACGTTTATTATTCCTGAAAACACATTAGGGCCATAAATAGCTGAAGCGGGTCCGTAGATTATTTCTATTTGTTTTATTGCAGAAAGAGGAAAGTCTGATGATATATTCATGATTTGAGCATATAATATATTTGCCTCCACACCATCAATCATAAACATGGTTCGTTCATTGAATGATCCGGTTCTATTCCCTCTTGCGTAGTGTAATTGCGTTAGGTCACTAAACGCAGCCGCAATATCAAAACCGGGAATATCATACATTATTTCGTACAGGCTGGTGTAGCCTCGATTTTCTATTTCTTTGCGTGTGATAACTAATACGTTTGACGGGGTTTCATTAATCGATTCTTGAAATTTTGATGCGGTTACTATTTCAACATTTAATAAATCTTCTAAACTTAGCTCAAATATATCCACTATTCTACTCCCCATTCTTTAGACCACGAATACTACTTTCTTAGTTGAAATTCA
>DAOTAV010000038.1:0-14684 GCA_035382785.1 Salinivirgaceae bacterium
GTGGAAAAATATTACAATACCGATCGTTTGCGTCCCAAATATCAAAACTTTGAAATGCAGCCTCTTTTCTTTATGACAGGTGATTAATGGCTAATAACCTAAATATTTTTTGAACCACAGAGGTAACTCTGTGGTTTCTTTTTCACCAGATATTAACTTCCGGTTCAATCCGAACGTTGAATTTTTGAAAAACTGCATCCATGATCTGGCTTGATAATTCAAGTATGGCCGTGCCATTATGCGCTCCAACATTAATTAAAACCAGCGATTGTGTTGGTGAAACACCCACTCCGTTACTCGATATATATCCTTTGAAACCACACTGTTCAATCATCCACGCCGCTGAAAGTTTTACTTTTTCACCAGCGATCGGCCAATGGGGGACAGTGGGATATTGACGCACAATTTCATTGAACTCGTTTTGGCTAATAATTGGATTTTTAAAGAAACTCCCGGCATTTCCGACTTTCTTCGGATCGGGAAGTTTACTTTGACGTATAGCCATCACCTTTTCACGAATTTGTTGTGGTGTGACATTCTTGTCTCCCGAGAAAGCGTCGGATAAGGCTTTGTAGGATAAATTAACTTTTGGTTCTTTTAAAAGTCTCATTTCGACTGAAAGAACCATAAAGTATTTATAATCAGGAAGTTTAAAAACACTATGCCGATAATCAAACTTGCACTGTTGATGATTCAAAGTATAAGTTTTTGATGTGTTTAAATCGATAATGTTTACGTGTTCAATAAATTGTTCAATCTCAACTCCATAGGCTCCAATGTTTTGTATCGGGGCAGCTCCAACGCTTCCGGGAATCAGCGATAGATTTTCCAAGCCAAAAAAGCCTTGTTTTAGGGATTCTTCAACAAGATTATCCCAATCATAGCCTGCACCAACGCGTATTAGAACATCATTGCGGTTTTCTTCAATGATTTCAAAATCTTTATTGATGGAACGTATAACTATTCCTTGAATATCGTCAGTAAGCAAAATATTATTACCGGCACCTAAAATTTTTCGTAGGGAGTGTCTTCCTATTTCATTGTTAATAAAATGTTTAATCTCCTGTAGAAATTCAAATTCATAAAAAAAACGCGCTGTTGCCTCGAAACCAAATGAATTATAATTTTTAAGTGAATAATCTTTGTAAAAGTTTTCCATGAATTAAGATTTTCTTTTGTTTGAAGGCTTTCGATGGAGATGGGATATGATATCTTGCCTGGATATTTTTCGCAAATATGGTAAAAGTTGATCAAAAATTTCCGGTTTATGCGCAAAGAAAAAGTTTCGTTGCGCTCGCTTTTCCTCAATGCTTTTAGCCACATAAATTTCTTCGCCGGAGTAAGGGTCAATTCCGGAGTAATAAATCGTACTCGAAAGGGTGAGCGGGGTGGGAGTGTAGTCTTGGATTTGATCGGTGAATGTGCCTAAATTCCGAGTTATTTTGTGTAACTTAAACATATGATCAATAGTGCAGCCGGGATGACTTGAAATGAAATAGGGAATGAGCTGCTGTGATAATTTGAAACGTTGATTAGCCTCAACAAAATAGCGGTAAAATTTGATATAAAGCTCAAACGAAGGTTTTCGCATCTGCTTTAAAACGGTTGATTCGGTATGCTCAGGTGCTACCTTTAATCGACCGCTAACATGATTTTTAATCACCTGATCGATATATTTTTTGCCATTGGCAGAAAGAACGCCATTTTCAAATAAAAGATCGTAACGAATTCCACTTCCGATAAATATTTTGCGAATCTTAGGAATTGCTGATGCTTTTTGGTATAGCGCAATCAACGGTTGATGGTCGTGGTTAAGGTTTTGGCAAATGGATGGAAAAATGCAGGATGGGCGTTGGCATTTTTGACATTGCAATTTATCGATTCCTTCCATTCGATACATATTAGCTGAAGGACCACCCAAGTCGGTAATTATACCTTTAAAATCGGGCATTTTTGTAATTGATTCCAACTCATTTAATATGGATCGTTCCGATCGGGAAACTATGGTTTTACCTTGTTGTGCTGCAATAGTACAAAAAGAGCAACCTCCGAAACAACCACGGTGAATGGTCACCGAATGACGAATCATCTCGTAGGCAGGAATTGTGCCTCGTTTGGCATATTTTGGATGGGGTTGGCGAGTGAATGGTAATTCATAATATCGGTCTAATTCTTCGGTTGAAAGAGCCGGATAAGGTGGGTTAACAACCGTTTCCCATTCTTCATCAATGGCTTGGATTAAGTATTCGGGATTGCTATTGTTTGCTTGGGTTTCGATAATTTTAAAACTTTTTGCAAAAAGTTTTTTATCGGCACAACATTGTTGGTGCGAAGGAAGCCGGGTGATATTTTTTGTGGGAATCTGAGTTCCTATTTTTTGAAGATATCCTATTTGCGGAAAGTATTTGATTTCACTCCATTGTCCTCCTGTTAGAAGATGCCGACATATTTGTTCAATGGCTTTTTCACCCATTCCAAACACTAAAATATCTGCGCCTGAAGTATAAAGGATGGACGGCAATAATTTGTCTTGCCAATAATCGTAATGTGTAAATCGACGTAGGCTTGCTTCTACGCCTCCGATGATTACAGGAGTATCGGGGAATATCTTTTTTAAAATTTGGGTGTAAACGATGGTAGGATAGTCGGGGCGAAAGCCTGATTTTCCTCCCGGAGTGTAGGCGTCGTCGCTTCTTAAACGTTTATGGGCTGTGTAATGATTCACCATAGAATCCATTACGCCGGCTGTTATTGCAAAAAAGTATTTTGGTTTGCCGAATTTTTTAAAATCACGCAAATCGTCTTGCCAATTGGGTTGTGGTACAATTGCAACTTTCATTCCGGCCATTTCCATAACACGTGCAATCATGGCCGTCCCAAAAGATGGATGATCAATGTATGCATCGCCGCTGAAGAAAATCACATCGGGATTATCCCAGCCAAGCAATTCCATTTCTTTAACCGTCGTTGGAAACCAAGTTGTTTGTTTCATGGAAAGGATTTCAGGGCTTTATGCAAAAAATAGACCGATATTTTTTATTTAGGTTCTAAAAAAAAGAAACGACCCTAAAATGGGTCATTTCTTTATCAGGGAAAAGGATTTTTAATTTATTGAAGAACATCTTTTGCGATATGCATACGAATCTTCGTATGATCTGCATCGTAATCAACCACCATATCTCCGGTTTTCATTATCTTCAGACTGTTTAGGTTATACCAAATTATGCTTTTCCCAACTTGTATGCCATTCATAACGTCGATCTGATGGTTGCCGGAATTAAATGATGACACTTTAAACCGAGCGTTATTGGTTATTCTTAGAGTTTGGAAATTCACATCTTTCTCAGAATCAGTTTTTATGGTGATTATTCCTTCTGAATTTCGTATAAACTGAATTACACCTAAACTTTCATATACTGCCGGCGATACTTTTTTGAAATTAGGATTGTACTTATCGAGTGTTTTTTGTACTTCGGTTCCGTAAAGTGCAATAGTTGAGTTATTTATCAAACGCAATGCGGCTATTAATCCCGCTACAGCCGGGTTGTAGTTTTCGGAGAGCAATTTCTGATTTTCGCTTAGAATCATTTCGGTTGCTGAAAATTCTGCACCGGCGTCGTATTTTGTTGTAGTGCTTTTAAGTTCTGCTGTCAAATAGTTGGCTCCCGTTAACACAATGTTTCCTGTTTCGTCAAATTGTAATCCGAAGGATTGATATTCTTCCATGGCATTGAAAACGGTGATTGGTTGTGCAGCACCTTTTTTGTCAACCTTAGCAACAAAGATGAAAGGTTTTGTTAATTCAGTATTCTCTATACCTATTTGGGTAACCCAAAGTACTTTTCCTTCGGGTGATATTTTTGCAATAGCCACATCACCGGTATTTTTAGCTTTTAGAAATTTATAATCGAGGTAAAAACTTTCGTTGAATGAGCATGCCATGTAAAGATTGTTATCATCGCCCAATTGAAGTGAGTATCCCGATTCGTTTCCTTTATCGCCCCAGGCTTGAACCCAAACCAGTTGGTTGTTTTGATCGTATTTGGCGATAAACACATCGCGACTGCCTTCAGTTGATGTCCCAACTTTGGTGCCGAAGGTGGCTTTGCCGGCAAAATATCCTGTGATATAAACGTTGCCATCTTTATCGGTCACTGCATCATTGAAATTTCCGCCACGGAAAGCTCCGTTTTGCATAGCTAGCTGCCATATTTCTTGTTGACGATCGATATTGTTGTATTTTGATTTCAATTCAATTATTTCAGCTTTTTGATTGGCATATTGTGGCATGGCCATACCGATAGGTGCGTTTATAAAAGTAGGATCGCAGATTGTGAATTTATCGCCTCCACGCATAAAGTAATCACCTTGTACATTTTGGTTGAATTTTACCGCTGTTGCCATATGACCGTTATAACCTAAGCCAACGACTTCAAGATTTAAAAATTCACGAACTAAATAGGCGAACAGAATTGACCGGTCTTCGCAGTCGGAATAGGGATAATGGAATAATTCTTCCGCAAAAAAGAATTTTTCACGATTAAATTGTTCCTGATCAGTTTTATAATCAAAAGCTTTTTGAACAAAATGCATTAAGAATTCGGCAGCTTCCGGCTCTGTCATGTCTTTAATTATTGGCTTAAGTTGTGTTGCCAGACTCATTTTTGTAGCGGCGGATACATTTGCATCAAAATAAACTCGAATATCGCAAGTGGGATATTGATTATAAAAATCAATGAGGTTTTTATTATAATTAATAGAAAAGGTATAATTTTTTCCATTTTCAACAAATGTGAGTTTACGAGTGGCAATTTCTTCCTTTAAATTTAATGGGGATCGCAGATCGAGATTGAAGATTTGACGTGCTTCCGGAAAATCTTTATCGTAGGTAGATACAGACGTTGCGTTCCCGTTGATCATGTAATATTTGAGGTTATCAATGGTAAAAAACGATTTTTCATAAATTTCGTTTACGGTTGGGATTAACAAATATAAATTACTGGCGTTATAGCCGATTCTTGCTTTATATCCCAGTTTCATCAATAAGAACCATTGCATGAATATGGCGGAGTTGTTATCGGGCATCATCTTTTCGGATGCTTGTTTTGTCAGAAGATAAGTAGCATAATCGTTCAGATTAAGTTCGGTTTTTGCAGCTAAAACACTATTTACCGCTATGGAGTAAGGAGTATTGGACAGTTGAGCAAAAAAATCAGAAATGGCTTGCTCTGAAATGCTTTTGGGTAGTACTTTCCCGGTAAATTCTTTTGGATATTCTATAACTACAGGTGTGCCAAAGAATGTGAGTTGAATTTTTGCAATTGAAGCATTTTCGGGGATTTTTTTCTGTAAAGGGGGAACAACAACACTTGGGATTGATTTTGTTTCGGTTTTTGTAGTCGCCTGAAGTTGTTGTGGAGTGTTCCGGGCGATTTCATCCTGTGAAACTGTAGGTATGGTTTTGGGCTTTGGTCCAAGATCGGGCTGCTTTTTGACAAAAGTCTCAAATTCTGCAAATTTCTTCTTGAGGTATTCTGTCCATTCTTTGTCGAGTGCAGCCAATTGACGATCCATTTCTTCAGCATATTTCTTTAATGCCTCGTCTTGTTTTTTTGCATACGATTCGAACTCGGCATCACGCTGTTTGATATACTCTTCTAAGGTTTGAGAATGAAGAGCAAGAGTGGTCGTGATTATAACGCTTACGGTGAAAAATAATTTACGTATCATATCTCTCAATTTTTTTTACAAATTTTACACTATTTAACAAGAATTTGAATGTTTTTTTTGCAGTTTTAGATTTCGTTAACATTCATTTCCGGATAAAAAGTTACCGAAAAATCAGATTTATCTTGATTATCAGTTATTTCAATTCCAAAAACTAAAATATCGTCGATTTGTTCTCTTGTTCCAATCCAATCTTCAATGGTTTTGTTTAAAAATTCTTTTTGTTCCGGCATGGTAAGGTGTCGGCTTTCGACAAGAACTTGTTTAAATCGTTTCGACATGAATTTTCGACCATCCTCCCCGCCAAATTGGTCAACATATCCGTCGCTCAACATATAAAGGCGATCGCCAATTTGCAAATCGATATCGTGTTGGGTGAATTTTTCGTCTTTTTTGATATGGTAACCTATGGGCATTTTATCGGCTTTATATTCCAGACATTCATTGTCCCGAACCAGAATTAAAGGGTTGTAAGCTCCTGAAAACTTAGCTTTTAATGTTTTAAAATTAATGGTACAGATTGAAATATCCATTCCATCTTTTGAACCACCTTCTTCACCGGTTTGTTTTAATGATGTCATGATATTGTTTCGTAGTTCCTGTAATATTAAGTGGGTTTCGAAAATTTTTTCTTTGTTTACAATATCATTTAAAAAGGCAATTCCTAGCATACTCATGAAAGCTCCCGGCACTCCATGTCCGGTGCAATCGGCAGCAACTACAAAGGTTATGTCGTTGTGATGAGTCATCCAGAAGAAATCTCCGCTTACAATATCTCTTGGCCTCCATAATACAAAGTAAGAATGCAGGTGTTTTTGTAAAACCTCTTGTGATGGTAGTAAAGCTGATTGAATGCGGCTTGCATAGTTAATACTGTCTTTGATATTTTTGTTTTGTTCGGCTATTTTATCGCGTTGATATTGTATTTCTTCTTTTTGTTTCATGATTTCAGCAGTACGAGCTCGCACCATTTCTTCCAATATTCTTTTTTCCTCAATGAGTTTTCGTTCGCGAATTTTAATGTAGAGCATAATTCCAACAATTGTGAACACTACATAAAGGATATAGGCTAAGGTGGTTTTGTACCAAGGTGGAGTAATTACAATTTTAATTGATGCACCTAAAGTTGTCCAAACGCCATCATTATTGGTTCCTTCTACGACAAAAATGTAATTACCGGGTGGAATTCCGGTGAAAGGGGCTCTTCGATTGTTAGCATCGGTATAGGTCCACTCATTATTGAAATTGACCATCTTGTAGCGGTAGCGATTTAAATTAGGTTGTGTAAAGTCCAACGCAGAAAAGGTAAAAGTTAAAAAGTTTTGGTTGTATTTAAGTTTTAGAAACTGTTTTTCCCAGGGTAGTGAATCGGTTTCGAGAGGTTTGCCAAAGAGCGAGATTTCGGTTATAACTATCTGTGGCGGAAAGGGGTTGACGCTGTCTGGTTTGAAGGTTAACAATCCATTGGTGGTTTGGAGAACTACTAATGGAGATTGATTTTCTTGATAGGATAGAAAAGAGCCCGGAAATCCCAGGTTAATATAGTCGCCGTCGCGAAAATAGTTGTGAATTTGATTGGTTTCCAAATCGAGATTGCAAAGCCCTTTTAAGGTAGTGAGCCATGGTTTATTTCTTGATGTGGTAAAAAAAAGCGTGATGTTGTTGTCAATGAGACCATCAAGAGTTGTGTAGTGTTTGAATATTTCTTGGGGTATAGTATCGTTTGATTGTTGGCTAATAGCTAACAATTGGGAAATGTTATCAAAAATGAAAAGACCTGCGCTGGTGGTCAGGTTGAGCGCTTGTTGATGAAATACGATTTTTCCGTTACCTAAATCTTCGTTTGTGGGAAGAGTTAGGGTTCGGAATTGATTCCCATCAAAATAGATAATATTAGGTAGAACTGCAAACCAAAGCATTTTTCTTGAATCAAGAGCAAGATTTCCATTGCAAGCATCGGTTTCCCATAATATTTCCGGAATTTCGTACTGAGCTACTATTTTTTGTTGTCCTCGATGAAAGATATAGATCGCATATTCGGTGCGTAATGCCAATGTATCGTTCGAAATAGCGATGATATCTTTAATAAATTTTTTCGATACATCGTAGCTGTTTTCAATAGTTTGCGGATAGTAGATTTCGCCGGATAATGATAGATTCTGATTATAAAATAAAATTTTATCGATAGCTGCTACTGCAATTTCTTTTTCGAGCGGTAGGAGTTTAACGGCAATATTTTCAGCTTCATTTTTTAGTTTAGGTAATGAAATCACCTTATCGAAATTGGCACTAAGGGACATTTTCCCAATTTTGTTGCCGGTGGTAAAAAACACCATTTGTGTTTTCTCATCATAGAAAAGATCATTGAAGTCAAAAATATATTCATTGGTTATTTTAAGATATTCGAAATGGTTTGCAGCGAGACGTTTACGATCGATGTTGTTTTTCCCGACTTTGATCCAATCGCCGTTTTTGGCCAGCAGATAGATGTTGTGTTGCTGGTCTAAGATCATAGGTTGGGGTGAATAACGTTCGTTGTCCAGGTTAATAACTCTGAATTTTGATTTCGTAAATTGGTTTAATCCTTTGTCGGTACCTATCCAGATATTTCGCGACCGGTCTTCGTAGAGTTGCCAAATTCTATTGCTATAAAGTCGATTGGCATTGGTTGATGTTATGTGAATTAAAGATTTGATGGGCTTCTGATGGATATCGAGGATAAAAATTCCGTTGGTTGTGCCTACCCATAGGTATTGATCACTATCGAAAAGCAAGCTGAGGATTTGTTCCGATTGTCCAACATCAAAAGAGTCCCATACATTTTCTTTTTGTATCCACACTTGATTGTGTTCAGCAACTATCATCCGGTTATCTTTGGTTTGAATTACGGGAATGGTGGTTCTGGTTGAAATTTCATCGTCGATGGATACAGGTTTTATAATTTGAAAACGCTCTTCTTCGGGAATGAATTCATGAATGCCTTTATTGGTAGAAATAATCGGATAGCCTTTATTGTTTAAGACAAGTTGATAAATGTTGTTTCCCAAAAGCTCATTCGATTTCAATTGTGGATTTAAAAGCTGGCTTTTGACTTGTTCCGGATTCGCTAATTCAATTAAATGAATTCCATAAAACTTCAACAGTTCGGGATTAATAACCAATGGGTTAAAGGTATTAGCATTATCGTTCTTATAGCAAATTTTGTAATTGCCCGGTTTTAAAGTGATTAATTCAATCGATGTATAGAATAGTGGTGAATTTCCGTCAATCACCGACCGTGAATAGTTTGGCGACCATACGATTTGATGGTTGCAGATAATTGAACCATAATCAAAGAGTTTAAATCGATTTCCTTCTCCGGAACTAATCACAAGAAAACTTTTAGGTTGACTAAGAGAAAAGGAAATGGTGGTATCGATGTTATATTTGGAAAGCGACAAGTCAATTTTATGTTGAGCTGTGGTTTTTAGATTTTTAATAAGTTCTTTGGGATAAATGCTGGAATAACAGACAATAGTATCGCGCTTCAGCGTTTTAGGGTTAAATCGATAGATTTTATTTTCATGCGGACCAATCCAATAGTTACCTGAGGCATCTTGAACTATTTGTGTGTTGTGGCTAAAGCGGTTTGATAGAATAGTATCGAATTTTCCGGAAATTTTCTCCTTTTCAAAAGCAAATAATTGGTCAAAATGTCGTAGCCAAAGTTTTTTTGAACGGTCGAGATATAGAAAAGTAATATCGGAAAAAGGCAATCCTTTGGGATTCTGCGGCGATTTTCGACAGGAAGTAAAAGAGTAGCCGTCGTATTTAAACAAACCATTTCTTGAAGCTATCCACAAAAATCCGGTTGAATCCTGAACGATTCCTGTTATAAAACCTAAAGACCTTCCGCTTTCGTTCGTAATCTGGTTTAATGGCTCTTGCTCGGTTATAGGTTGAGCAAGTGAAGTTTTTGAAAAAAACAGAAATAGAATAGAAATGGTTCTGATTAGCGTGCGTTCCATCTATGGTTTCATTACGATTGTATCTCGTAAAAATAAACCATTTTTTTCGTTTTCAGTTAATTTTAATTAATTTATTTCAGCTTGAAACCAATTCTGACTAATCGATTGAGAATTTTCGTATGGTTTGTTTTAAACAGTTTTCGACAAAACCATCAATCATCTTTTTCAGTTGTTAAGAGCTTTATGTTTTGCTTAGTTTCTATGGATTCGCAATCTTAAAAGTGAGCGATTTTTCGTCGCCACCTTTTCCACACATGCGTTGTGCTGTAATTTTGGCTGAGTTTATTGCGTTGGGGAGAACTTCAAGTACGATTTTACAATTCCATTGGTCATCATCAATTTTCGTCCACTCGGAGATGCTTTTAATCTTAACCTTTTCCGGAATAAATTCTACTTGGGTTAAACTTTTGGAGCAATTTCCGTGTATATTGACAAGCGTTACACTGACAGTTAGCTGTTCACCAGGTTTGTATGCATTTTTTCTTTTATCTATACAAAGGTGAAAATCGCATGCATTTGCCAACGTAAAAAAAGCTAGAAAGATTGATAATGCTAAAGATTTTTTAATCATAGAACATCGATTTTGAACATTTGGACAAAGATTTTGCCAAAATACCATCAGCAATTTATAATAGTTGAAATTTCACTGTTGGCTCAAAACAATTTTGATTGTAGAAAAGTGTGGAGATTTCTTGATTTTGAAAAAAGAGCTGCAACGATTTAGGGAGGGGAACAGGGAACATTATGTTGCAGCTCATGGAGTCAGCTTATGCTTCAAAACGATTTTTAAGGTGTTGGGTGTTTTTTGTATCGTTTCTTTTTTTTAACATAGGTTATGCCACGATTTTTAATAGTCTGTAAATTAAATAGATATGTTGATATAATTTTCTATTCTCACTGTACGATACCGAACAATGTGTAGGGATTTCGGACAATTTGATTTTCGTTGAATAAATCCTACTTTTGACAAAAAAAATGTTTGTATGAATACCGGAGAAATTGAACGAATTGTTTGGCTAAGAAACGAATTACATCGTCACAATTACCTTTATTACGTTCTGAACACACCGGAAATCTCAGATTATCAATTTGATTTGTTACTGCGGGAGTTAGAGGATTTGGAGTCGAAGCATCCTGAAATGTTTGATCCGAATTCTCCCACACAACGCGTTGGGAGTGATTTGGTTCCCCAAATGGAGCAAGGCGAACATCGTTTCCCCATGCTTTCGTTAGCCAATGCTTATAGTTTTGTGGAACTGCTTGATTTTGATCGACGTGTAAAAGAGATGGTTTCCGCACCGGTATATTATGTATGTGAGCTTAAGTTTGACGGACTATCAATCAGTTGCGAATATCGAAATGGAGAATTAGTACGTGCGTTAACCCGTGGCGATGGGCAAAAGGGTGATGTAGTGACTCAAAATGTAAAAACCATTCGCACCATTCCTTTAAAATTGCACGGAAACGATTATCCTGAATGGTTTGAAATCAGAGGAGAAATATTCATGCCACGAATCGCTTTCGAAAAAATGAATCGAGAACGAGAACAACAAGGAGAGAAACCTTTTGCCAATCCACGCAATGCTGCATCGGGAAGCCTTAAGATGCTTGACTCGCGAGAAGTGGCCAAACGTCCGTTAGATTGTGTTTTTTATTATTTGATAACAGATATTTCTCTTACCGATTCGCATTACAAAAACGTGTGTCAAACGGCTCAATGGGGATTTAAAATATCAGAGCATAGTCGTCGGGTTAGCTCTATCCAGGAAGTCATCCAATTTATTTCGGAATGGGAATCGAAACGAAAAGAATTACCGTACGATATTGATGGAATTGTAGTAAAAGTTGATAGTCTTCAGCAACAGCAAATTCTCGGATTTACAGCTAAAACGCCGCGTTGGGCTATTGCTTTCAAATATAAGCCCGAAACAGCAATAACACGTCTAATTTCTGTCGATTTTCAAGTTGGGCGAACCGGTGTGGTAACCCCGGTAGCAAACCTTGAACCGGTGTTTTTAGCCGGAACAACCGTCAAACGAGCTTCGTTGCATAATGCAAATTTCATTCAATCTCTTGACCTTCATTACGATGACACAGTCTTTGTTGAGAAGGGAGGAGAAATCATACCTAAAATTGTTGGTGTTGAAAAAGAAAAACGATCAACCGATGCTATTCCGGTAAGTTTTCCCAAAACTTGCCCCGAATGCGGAACCACACTTCAACGACAACCCGACGAAGCAGCTGTTTTCTGTCCAAATCAAGAATCTTGCCCACCACAAATTGTTGGGAAGCTCATTCATTTTACATCACGAAAAGCTATGAATATTGAAACCTTGGGAGAGGAAACACTGACAATGCTTTTTCGGATTGGTTTAGTATCCAAGACGTCGGATATATACCGATTATCAGTAGAAAAGCTGTCGTCACTTGAACGATTGGGAGAAAAGTCGGCCGCAAATATTATCAACAGCATTGAGAACTCGAAAAAAGTTCCTTTTGAGCGAGTGTTGTTTGCATTGGGCATTAAGCATGTGGGAGAAACCATTGCTAAAAATTTGGCTCGTCATTTCGGTAGTATGCAGAATCTTGCCAATGCATCGATCGAACAATTGATATCTATTCCCGATATTGGTCAACAAATTGCCCAAAGTGTTGTTGATTTTTTTAGCACCCCCCAAAATAGGCAAATAGTTGAAGAATTAAGGCTATTTGGACTAAAAATGGAACTTGAACACACAACAACCGTCAATAATATTTTAAAAGGAATTAAGATTTTAGCAACCGGGAAACTGGAAAACTTTTCACGAGAAAAGATTAAAGAAACTATCGAACGCTATGGAGGTATTCCTGTTACATCGGTGAGTAAACAAACCGATTTGATTATTGCCGGAGAAAATGCCGGGGAATCAAAGCTTCAGAAAGCCAAGGAATTAGGCATAAAAATCATTTCTGAACAAGAATTTTTAAAAATGATCGGAAGCTAATGAAAAAGCAAGAAAAGATTAATGCCATTGTAGAATATTTTCAAAAAAACAATCCCAATCCCACAACGGAATTGAAATATCAAACACCCTTTCAGTTATTAGTTTCGGTTGTTTTGTCAGCTCAATGTACTGACAAACGTGTAAACGCAATTACACCTGAACTTTTTCGTTGTTTCCCCGATCCTTATTCTATGTCGAAAGGCTCGGCAGATGAGATTTTCAATCTTATAAAAAGCTGCTCTTATCCCAATAGTAAATCACGGTATTTGCATGCTATTGCTCAGAAACTGGTTAATGATTTTGACGGAAATGTGCCATCGACCATAGACGAATTGCAAAGCTTGCCGGGAGTGGGACGGAAAACAGCTAATGTTGTGTTGTCGGTACTTTTTAATGAACCTACCATGCCGGTTGATACTCATGTTTTTCGCGTTGCTTCACGTCTCGGATTAACCACTCACGCAAAAAATCCCTTGCAAGCCGAAAAACAGTTGTTGGATTTTTTTGATAAATCTCTTTTGCATAACGTTCATCATTGGTTGATTCTTCATGGACGCTACGTTTGTCGTGCACGAAAGCCCCAATGCCATGAGTGTGGACTTAGTTTCGTTTGTAGCTATTATGAACAAAAATATCATCCCAAGAATACCTTAAACAAAAAAAAGGCTAACCATTGAGATTAGCCTTAAAAATATTTGATTTATTTTCAATTATTTTACGATAAGTTTTATTGGTATGGAGTTATTTATAACCACTAAATAGACTCCGCTTCGTAGGTTATTACGATCGACAGGTTGCATCATGGAGTTAAAAATCATAACATTATCGTTCGAGTCGATTCCTGAAATCTTCCATGGTTGTCCTTCTTGTACGGGATTGGGATAGATTGAAATCAGGCGTTGAGGCTCATTGTTAAATGATTTCATAGCTATAATTTCACGTGTACCATTATAATCCACTTGCTCCAAACGGTAGTAAAGCAATCCTTTGAGATTCGTATCGTCGGTGTAGGAATAGTACTTTTCGCTATTGGAGTTGCCACTTCCAGCCACTTTTGCTATAAGTTGCCAATTAATCATATCGTTTGAACGATAAATTTCAAATCTATCATTATTCTGTTCGGTGGCGGTGTTCCAATACAGAACAATTTGATTATTTTGGAATTTAATATCAAAACTTAAAAGTGTTACGGGAAGTGGAGAACCTAAATAAGTTGTGGAATTATCTGCCATATAGCCCGTTCCGGTTGGAGTTGGTCCAGAGTATGTACCACTAATAGTTAGGGATCCATCTATATTTACTGAGCTTGTTCCACCACCTACATTCATGTTTCCTCCCACATTAACAATCCCGCCTAGGTTTATATCGATATTGGTGTTGTTTCCTGCTGTAAAGTTATTAGTAATGGAAACATTACCGGTTCCACTGACTGTTAAGGAACTATTGTTATTCACACTGATGCCGCCTGCGGTGAAATTTCCATAGATGTTTAATGATAAATTATTTCCTGCAGATAATGTGCCTGAAATATTAAGTGTTCCATGAATTGTGATAGTTCCACCGTTGGTTGCATTGGTATTACCGTTTATTGTCAGGGTTACTCCGTTGTTGATTATTAGGGTCGAATTATTGCCTAATGTTAGGGCAGTATAGGTGGCATTAGAAGATATTGTTAAGGTTTGATTGTTTCCAACCGAGAGTGTCTGTGCCGCAACATTAGTTGCTAATAAAAGTCCTGCAAAAATTTTAAGTAAAGTTTTCATCGTTACAGAATTTATAGTCTTTTTATCTTCTTAAACGCAAAGCCTATATTGTTGTTCCTATTTGTTGATGTAATATTTTTATAATGAAGATTTATTAGTATCTGTATATAAGCATTTTAAAGTATTTTTATTGTTAAAATTAGTTTATTCTCGCTTTGATAAATATACAAAAATAAGTGATGAATGAAATAAATCATTATTTT
>DAOTAV010000039.1:0-14554 GCA_035382785.1 Salinivirgaceae bacterium
ACGATGCCGTTGCCCGTAGTTATGTTTATCAAATATCGCAACGAAGAACAGCCTTTTTTAAAGACTTTTGCTGGTGGGTTAAGGAACCGTTGGATGTTCAGAAGATGCAAAAATCGGCATCTGTTTTTGAAGGAATGCACGACTTCGCCTCGTTTGGAGAGACCGAGAAGCCGGAAGAATCAACCTTGGTTAAAATTGATCGGGTTAGTGTTCACTCGCAAGGAGATGGAATTTTAATTCACATCGTTGGATCGCATTTCCTGGGTAAAATGGTTCGACGCATGGTGGGAACGTTGGTTGAAGTGGGAAAAGGAAAAATTAGCATCAACGATGTTCAGCGTTTTCTTACCGAAAGTTCAGAATTTCCCGCTCAACACACTGCGCCTCCATCGGGTTTATTCCTTGAACGGGTTTATTATCCCGGAGAGAAGATTAGCGATACCCCAACGACTCTCTACAAACTTAACAGTTTATCGCGGTAAAACAATTTTCGTTTATGACTGTTCCATTTTCGTAATACTTTTCAAATGAATGAGACTATAATCGTTCGATTTCTACACGAATTCTGGAACTTGATCACCGAGATGTCTGTATATCTTTTGTTAGGATTTTTCCTGGCGGGGATTTTAAATGTTTTGATATCAAAACGTTTTGTTCAAAGACATCTTGGCGATTCGGGCTTTTGGGCAAGTTTCAAGGCCTCAGCGTTGGGAGTGCCGCTTCCGCTTTGCTCTTGTGGTGTAATTCCAACAGCAATATCGTTTTATCAACAAGGGGCTTCAAAACCTTCAACGATATCTTTTCTGATTTCTACACCCCAAACCGGCATTGATTCCATTTTGATTACCGGAGTATTCATTGGGTGGCCATTCGCAATCTTTCGGGCTTTAGTTGCCTTCTTTTCAGGAATTGCCGGAGGATGGATCACTTCGCTGTTTCATGGCAAAAAAACATCAGGGCACCCCGAAACGAAATTATCTAACGAAGCCTCTAAAAATCTAACATTGTGGGATAAAATACGGCAAGTATTTTCGTATGCTTTTGGTGAATTCATGTACGGGCTTTCTCACTATTTGCTGTTAGGATTGATTCTTGCGGCGATTATTGCCGTTATAGTTCCCGATAACTATTTTGAAACCATTTCAGGAAATCGGTTTGTAGTTTACTTTCTGGTTCTGGTGGCCTCCATTCCTCTTTACATCTGTGCAACTTCATCAGTTCCTATGGCTGCTGTGCTTCTTCTAAAAGGTCTTTCACCGGGAGCTGTGTTGATTTTCCTTATGGCAGGCCCTGCGACCAATATGGCAACAATAACCGTTTTGTTTAAAACATTGGGACGCTATGCAACCTTTGCCTATTTGACCACTATCACCGGATTTTCGATTGCATTTGCCTTCATTATCGATTCGTTTTCATGGATACAACTCACACCTTTGCATACACACGCTCATCAACATCACTTTTTCCCTGATTCTATAACGCTGATTGCTTCTGTTGTTTTATTCGGATTAATCCTTTATCATATTTCGCGTCGTGGAATATACTGGTATCAAAGACATTTTATAAACAAAACTTTACCTATGAGTTCATCAAAGATTTATCAAGTGGAAGGAATGAATTGCAATCACTGCAAAATGAGGATGGAAAAAGCCATTTCGTCAATCGAAGGAGTGGAAGCTGTGATCGCCGATCCCGAAAAAAATACTCTGCAAGTCACCGGTGAAAATTTTGACGATCGGCTCATTAAACAGAAAGTTGAAGAGCTTGGCTATAAATTTATTCAATAGTATTAATTTCCCGTTGTCGTATGGATGACCTAACTCATTGACCGGTTTGTTTAGAAATGAGTTTTTTAAGTGATAACCTGAAGATATTCAATAAGTGAAAACATTTTATTAAATTGGACGGCAAAAATATGTCGGTATGTTGCCACTTGTTGAATTACGTCGGATGCTTCACCGTATTCCTGAATTAGCGGGGAATGAAAGCGAAACTGCAAAAATATTAATCGAAGAATTGCAGGCGACTACTCCGGATGAACTTTACACAAACGTTGCCGGTTATGGGATCATAGCTGTTTATAAAGGTCAGCCGGAAAAGCCCTCGGTAATGTTTCGGGCAGATATGGATGCCTTACCTATTGAAGAAGATCCGGGGTTGGATTATTGCTCAGAGCGAAATGGAGTGGCTCATGTTTGCGGGCACGACGGACATATGTCCATGTTAGTGGGTTTAGCTCGGAAGATTGCAAAAAACCGGCAACAATTTGGCGATGTGATTCTCCTCTTTCAGCCTGCAGAAGAAACCGGTCAAGGTGCTATTCAGATTTTAAAAGATGATGCTTTTCGCAATGTCAATCCACAATTTGTTTTTGGGTTCCACAGCATTCCGGGATATCAACTCAATTCAATCATTTTAAAAAAAGGAGTTTTCAATTCAGCCTCCGTTGGGATAACTATACGCTTGCTTGGAAAAACCTCACATGCAAGTCATCCCGAACGGGGTAAGAGTCCTGCTCTTGCTTTGGCAGAATTGATTCAATACACATCGGCTTTACCATACACTCAATCGTTCAAAGATGTAACATTAACAACCGTTATTCATGCCCTACTGGGAGAAATTGCTTTTGGTACTTCGCCCGGAAAAGCCGAATTTCGCGCCACTTTGCGTGCATTTGTCGATACCGATCTTGAGAAATTAAAAAAGCTCCTTGAAGAAAAAGTCGAGCAATTATCGCAAAAATATCAACTCGCGCATAACATTTCTTATAACGACTATTTCCCTGCGAACAAGAACGATGATGAAGCTGTGGAGCTCGTTTTTAAAGCAGCTCAGACTCTTCAATTATCCATTATTAAACCCACTACATCGTTCCGTTGGAGCGATGATTTTGCCTATTTCAGTTCAGAGTTCCAAACGGCCTATTTTGGATTTGGCGCAGGATTAGAACAACCCGAACTCCATGCTTCAAATTTTGACTTCCCCGATGAAATTTTAGAAAATGGAGTTAAGCTTCTTTATCAGATTCTGAAATTGGCAAGTTCTTAACGGTATAACCCATCGAAAAAGGTTTAACTCTAATTGCATAAAACACTCGTTATCGTTCGATACAACTTTTTGGATAATGTTTGGATGGTTTGTTTTCTGCCGCGTATTTTTGCAAAAGAACTATGATGTCAATCCGCCGATAACATAAAAACAAGTGTTGACAGATGTTGATTTTTTGATTATTTCAGATTCATCGTCCTTTCCGAACTGTAGTAAAAGCAAAATTTTTATTCATGGCTTTCAAATCCTTCAAAGTTCGATATTTGTTGGATTTAAACACTATTTCAGCTTGAAAAATGTCCATTAAGCCGCAAATTACTTTTCCAACCTACAAGCCAAGGATGCTTCAATAAAAACTTAGCAATAAAAAACCTTACGTTGCCACAAAAAACAATAAATTTCTCATTCCTGCACAACCATCGTAAAAGGTATCGATTTGCAAACAAAATTATTGTTCTTCTCCATCATAATGAAGAAAAAGATCCAAATAGGTGGGCAAGTGATCGGCAAAACCTCCCTGATAGGAAAATCCGACATAGGTTCTGAAAAGTTTTTTTCCACTGTATGTTTCGTCGGGTATAAGAAGAAAATCAAATTCTCCTATATAAACATTTTCCGTAGAAGTTTTAGTTTTTAGTTTTTGGGCATTGACTAAGGGTTTTGAAACAATCCATTGATCGATACACTCCCAAACGCCTTGAAACTTAATTGTACCCTTATACTTCTTAGGGGAAATGGCCGATGTGAGATTAACCAGCGTTGCCTTGGTTGTATCGGGGAAGAGCGCAGCTCCAAGAATTTGTTTTACCGGTTCATCTTCGGGAGTTGTGTTTAAGTCGCCAACAATTACAACATTAGCATTGGGATTCATTTGCATTATACTGTCAACTTTCATTCTTAGAGCTTTGGCAACCTCGTTTCGCATTGAACGAGTAGCCATAGCTCCGCCAAATTTTGAAGGCCAGTGATTAACAAACACGTGTAGTGTGTCTTTATTAGGTAATAGACCTTTTGAATACAGAATGTCGCGAGAAAAGCGTCCGGGACTGCTTTGATATTCAATGACTATAAACTGTTCATCGATTGGCCAATACCGTTCCGGATGGTAAAGCAATGCAACGTCGATACCCCGTGGATCACGCGAATCGCGATGAATGATCTGATAACCGATGTTTCTCAACGGAGTCCTTGCAATAAGCACTTCTAAAACAGCACGATTTTCCACTTCACAAAACATGATCAAATCGGGCGGGATATTTTCTCCAATTGCAGCTATGACTTTGTATATATTACCAAGCTTTTTATTCAAACGATATTCATTCCAATGTCGGGCACCGTTGGGCGTAAATTCATCATCGGTTGTTTGGGGATCGTCTTCTGTATCAAACAGGTTTTCCACATTGTAAAACATCATCCTGAAACGATCGGGAGTTTGAGCATAAACGGGGTTTGAAAACGCCACCCATGCAACTATGATTGTAATGGTATTTTTAAATTTCATTCGATGAACCTTCCTTTTTGTTTTTATTAAAACAATTCAACAGGTTTATGATTATTCCTGACGTTCATAAGCTCCTAAATCGGGACGTGAATCGGTGAATCGATTTCTGCCTTTTAAATCAAAGGGGGCAAAGGTTGAATAGTAGGGATTTGCTTTGTCCTTGGCAGGCGATAATGTATCGAGTTCGAAATCGTACTTGGCAATATTCTTGTAACCCACTCCCTCTTTAGCTACTATAATGTTTCTGAAATGAATATAATCAGTGGTATCAATGGTGTTCCCTGTTAAAATAATGCAATTTTCAAAGTAATAGTTGGCCGGATAGCCTTCAAAAAGGTCGAAACCAACTTCAGCACGGCTATTGCCGTAAAATCCGTGTATTATTGAATTGGTAAAAAGACACTGATTTAAGGGAAACACATATGCCTGATTCTGATAGACATAATAATTGTTTATGAAAACTGCCGGTGTTGATCGGGCTGAAAAAGGTGTATAATTGGCAATGGTTGCGTGATTAAACCAATAGCTTCCTCCTAGAAGTAAAGCAAGAGCGTAGGAACCACAATTGGTTATCAGCAAATTATGCGATTCGATGGATGAAGTTTGAGCCACAATCCCTGCTAAATTCATGTGTCGAATAATGGTGTTGTTTAGAGTTAAGCCAATGGAGTTTTCGCTAATTACCGAATCGAGTTGAATGCCTTTAATGGCATTTTCAATGATGGCATAATTAATTTGATTATTGCGGCTTTTGGTAGTAAAATGTAATCCGCCAAGCAGATAAATTCCTCCATCGTCGAATTCAATCCATGCGCCCCATTGCCCGGGCTTATCAGAATAAAAGGGTTCGAGCCTGTCAGATCGAAAAATTACCGGTGCATTAGCGGTTCCTTGAACGTTTAGCGTTCCCTCAATAATCAAACTGCTACGATAATGAAAATATAGACGCGTTCCGGCTTCTACAGTGAGAATCTGATTTTCAGCAACCCGTGCGGAATTGTAAATTAAATAGGGTTTTTCGTTAGTAAAGGTTTGGGTTGTTATCACCTGACCATTGAGCAATACCACATCCTGACCAAAAGCCACAAGTTTCACATTGGCTGAAGCAGAGGATTCAAGCTCAAAAATAATGGAATCGCTTTCCACCATTTGATTGCGATTAGGATCGATGTTGGCCTCCACAAATACATAAATAGAGTCGTGCTTGCGGATTTTAATATCCCGTACATCCGGCCCGGCAACACCATCGACATTGATTGAAAAGTTGCAGTTAGGGATTTTACTCAATCGAATTGATTTTAGCTGAACCGTTCCATTGTTGGGGTTATATACCGTAAAACGTCGAGTAGTTGTCCCGATTCCGGTAAACACGGTATCGAATAGAACTGTGTCGGTGCTGAATTTTAAGTTAAACTCTGTGGGCTGTATCAGATTTTCGTCCCGACAAGCTGCAATTAACAACATCAATAAGGGAATGATTATGGTCTTTCCCAAACATTTTTTTGATAAAATAATCATGGTTGGATAGTGAATCTTAGAATAATTCCACTTCGATGTTTTGTATAAAAGCCGTAAAAGAGTGTTCTTCGTCGACGACCGCGTCGCAAAGAAGGCAAAGAACTTGTTTAACTTCCCCTTCTTTGGTTACAATGGGTATTTCGGTTCTCACGCCAATGATTTTCTCTTTATTGGGATCGACCATACGGTCAACAAAGTCGTTCGATTGAATGATTTCGTCGTTGAACAATCCTCTTACATTTCTACCGATCACCATTTTTTTATCAACCTTCCAAAGGTTTTCAGCTGAATGGTTGAAAAACTCAACAATACCCTTTTGGTTGAATGTTACAATGGCATCGAGCATTCCTTCCAAGGTGAGTTCGTTGCGAATTTTGACTTTCTCGATTTCTTTAAACTGCTGACGTAAATCCTTTTTTGCTTTTTCGAGTTTACGACTTAGTTCTTGCTCAGAATTTTTAAGGCTTTCTTCCTGTTGCAAAAGCTTTTTGTTTTGCTTTTGAATTTTTATCTCCAGTTCTTTTTGATCGGTAATGTCGAATGCAATACAAATCACCTTATCAATTTCGCCATAGAGGTCTTTTTTTGCAGCTAAAGTAGCTTGGAGCCATATTTCTTGCCCTAGTTTGCTTATGAGTTTTAGCTGACCTTGATATGGAATTTCGTTGAGAACCGAGTTCCATATTTCTTCAATGTGTGTTTGTTCGTCTTCTGTAAAGAACTCAAAAATGCTTTTAAGTTTTAACTCGTTTTCAGTATATCCAAAGAGATTTTGAAATTTTTGATTACATTCAACTAATTTGCCGGAAACAGCAAAATCGGCTTTAATACTTGCCATGTTTAGGGCTCGAATTTGCCCCTCAAACTCAATACTTTTCTCCTTTTGCTCTGTATTATCAATCGCCAAAAACAATATTCGTTCCACATCGCCATAGGAGTTCCGTACGGGGGTATAAGTGGCCATTAGCCAAATTTCCCGTCCTTTTTTGGTTATGTGTTTCATATAGCCCTCAAAATGGCGTCCTCCTCGCGCCAGCTTCGACCACACATCGTTGAACCAATCGCGGTCTTTTTCCGATAGAAATAAATTGATATGATGCCCTTCAACTTCCGATGAGTTTTGATAATCGAGACGCTTCAAAAATTTACTGTTGGCATAAGTGAGTATTCCATTAATATCAGACTCAGCGCGAATAAGCGTGTGGTTAACCGAGTTGGTAAAACTAACAAACTGTTCGGCTTGTTTGGCAGCTTCTTCCTGAGTAGCTTGAAGCTCCTCCATGTTTTGACGCATCTCTTCCTCCTGTTGGGAAAGGCGTTCTGCTTGCTCCTGACTTTCTGCCAAAAGCTTCGCTGTCCGAACATTGATTTTTACATTTCCAATGGTTGACCCGATGCTTTCGGCAATTTTCTTTACGAATTCTATTTGATGGGGTAAAAATGGATCAAATCCGGCCAACTCTATCACACCATGCACATCGTCGTTATACATCAATGGTGCAATAAGCAAATACTCGGGGTTTGCTTCACCCAAACCGCCGGTAACTTCTAGATAATCTTGCGGAATGTTGTCTAAAATCAAAATGCGTTTTTCGAAGGCAGCACGTCCAATGAGACCTTCATTCCACTCGATTCGCTTTTGACTGTATTTCTGACGGTTGTAGGCATAATGGGCTACTAGTTCAAAATATGTATCAAATCGACTATTGTCGTTCAACAAAAAGAAGCCGCCTTGAACCGATCCGACATATTTGCAAAGGTTGCTTATGATTTCAAACGACAGAACTTCAATATTATCGTTATTGCGGCGTAATATATCGCCAAACAAGGCTAATCCTTCGGCTATCCAATTTCGTTCAAAATCCTCTTTTTTCCTTCGCTCTTCCTCAATTTTGTCGTTTTTAATTTGCTCACGGATATCTATGATAAGTTTCCCTAACTTGTCGGACAATATTTCCACATCGAACTGGGTCTCAATATTACCTTTAAGAAGATCTTCAGAAAATTTTATCAATTTAGCCCGAATTTGTTCTGTTTCGGAAAGTTTATCTTGCAGGTGTTCTATAGTGTCCTCAAAATAGCGGACAACCAAGAATCCAAAAGCACCTAGAATAAAAGGCAAAAGATCGACCAGGAAAAAAATAACAAATTGATGTAAGCCCCGGATATTGGAAAACGTAGTAGGTAATCCCTGGGCTGATAGTGTTCCTCTGATGATAAAAAAAGTAAGAAACAATCCTAAAAGGAAGCCGCCTAGGGCAAAACGATTGCTGAGTTTATTTTTTTTGTTCATAGTGTCTAACTATTTTCGCTGTTAGCCATAGCCTAATGTGCTGTAAGAACGTGTAAAATTATAAAACTTACGAGTATTTACAATACACGAACCAAATATAGTATTTTTCAGTAAGCTAAAAAAATATGAATGTTTTTTTTATGCTACCGGCACAGTTTGGGTGGTTCGAATTAATTACATAACTTCGCCAAAAAGATTTTGGTTATGAATTATATTTCTCCGATTACCGCAAAATATGAATTAGAATGTAACCAAGCAGTTATGATTGATGTCCGTGATGGTATGGACTATGAATTTGTTAGTTTCGATGTCAACAATGTTATCAACATTCCTTCGGATAAAATTGCTCAAATCTACAACTGTTTTTCAAAGGCAAAACGCATTATACTTGCCGATTTTGATGGTCTTAAAGCTCCACTTGTTGCACGAATGCTTGAAGAAAATGGTTACATCAACATTGTGGTTTTGGAAGGAGGGATGAAAAATTGGAATAGTTTAAAACTCCCATTGGTTTATAACGTTGATGGAGGCTGTCAAGAAGACGATTGTAATACTTGCCGAGGTTGTCAACATTAAATTGATTATCTATGTTTGGACTAAAAACAGCTAATGAAACCATTGATGCTATCGATCGGTTTTTGACCCTTGTTGATGAAGCAGGAATAATTTTTACCGAAGGAATAAAGAGTTATCTTTCAGGCCAACAAGAGCATTTTTTAGATAAGGTAAAAAAACTGTCGCACTACGAGAATGAGGGCGATGCCATTCGTCGGCAAATTGCCAATGTTCTTTACACAGAATCGCTGATGCCTCAACTTCGTAGCGATATTTTGAAATTGCTGGAGGATCTTGACAATTTGTTGGATATTTCAAAAGCCTGCTTGGTTCAGTTTGATATTGAGCACCCAAAATTTCCTGAATTAATTATACCCGACCTCATTCTTTTAACAGAAGCTTCAGCCAAAGCTTCCATGTCAGTTGTCCCGGGTGCAAAAGATTATTTTCGCCGACCGATGCAAGTGAGAGATTCGCTAAATCATGTTTTTCTTTATGAAAAAGAAGCCGATCGCATCGGAGAAATGATAAAAAGGACGGTTTACAATCAAATCGCCGAACTAACCGATTTGGCACACAAGAATCAAATTCGCTATTTTGTTTCCAAAATTGAAGAGCTCTCAGATGCAGCTGAAGCAGCCGCGGATTTATTGTTAATTATGGCTGTAAAACGTTCAATATAAAATTTGATGCTGTTTTTCGTTTTTCTCTCCGGCGGATTGTTTTTAGGATGGTCGTTAGGCGCCAATGACACATCCAATATCTTTGGAACCGCTGTGGGTTCGCGGATGATAAAGTTCAAAACTGCGGCTATCATCGCTGCAATTTTTGTTGTAGTTGGATCGGTAGTTCAAGGGATTAGCGGCGCAGAAACATTGAACAAACTCAGCTCGGTTACCACCTTGTCCGGGGCATTTATGGTGAGTTTATGCTCTGCCCTGATTGTTTATTGGATGACAAAACGAGCACTCCCTGTGTCAACCAGTCAAGCCATTGTTGGTGCAATCATTGGCTGGAGCTTCTATGCCGGAATAAATCCCAATTATTCCACCATGATAGAAATTGCACTGACATGGATAAGCAGCCCTATTCTGGGAATGATAATTTCTGCAATGCTATACCTCATTATTCGTGAAATCGTAAACCGCTCCAAAATACATGTTGTGATGCTTAATTTAATAACACGCTATGGATTAATTGTGATTGGAGCATTTGGTGCTTATAGTCTTGGAGCAAATAACATTGCCAATGTGATCGGCGTTTTTATCCCATCAGCTCCCGACTTATCGTTTAATCTTGGTTTTATAAAGATTTCAACCACCGATACCCTGTTATTTCTTGGTGGATTGTCCATTTCAGTGGGAATTATTTCCTACGGCGAACATGTCATGAATAAGATCGGCAAAGAGATCATGTTTTTAACTCCGGAAATTGCATTTATAGTAGTTTTGTCGCAATCGTTAGTATTATTTATTTTCTCATCTAAAGAGCTTTCCTTACTTCTTTCATATGTTGGGATTTCGATTCCACAGGTACCTATTTCCAGCACCCATGCCGTTATTGGCTCCATCCTTGGAATTGGATTAATCAAAAAAGGACGCGAGGTTAATTTCCGTGTTGTAAAGCAGATTGTTCTAGGATGGATTTTCACCCCCATCGTTGCAGCTATAATTACTTACATTATGCTTTTTTTCGCCCAAAACGTTTTTAAATTAAATGTATATTAAAGATATTTTGGTCTGAAAATTGTTTTGTTTGAACTATAGATATGCTTCGTATGAAACTACGAACCACACTATCGTCAGTCTTTTTCTCGCTAATTGCTCTGTTATCCAGTGCAGGGATACATTTTTATTTCCATCATTGCAACACATGTCAAGTAACTGAAATAAGTATCGATCCCGATAACGTTAGTTGCGAAAAACACCATCATCGGAATCAACCAACGGAACACACTTCTTGCTTGTTTTCTCAACAGCCACACCATCCCTATTTTAACAATCATTGCTGCAAACATGGAGCAATTGCCTATTTGATCCCCTATCAAACTCCCACAACACAGTCGATTCAATTACTTCCCGTTTATCAAGACCTTCCCAAAAATTCTATTTTAGTTTTCAATCAATTCCCAATATTTTCTAAATCGGGATCTTCCGATTTTAAACAAAATTCTTCACCGCCTTTCCCCTTTGTAGGAATTGATTTTCACATTGCACTTCATAGCCTTAAAATTTCCCCGGCAACATTGTAATCAAAAAACCGACAGGTTCGGTTTTTAGGACAACAATGTTATGATTTTCATCTTTTCACATTGTTGCGATTAAGCCAATACATTCGAGCATGATTCGAATAATCAATTCCAAGAAAATTCATCATGCGAGTTTTCTTCTAATTAAAAAGATTTACCATGAATACAAAATTCAGCTTAATTGTCATGCTGACAATTCTGAATCTATCATTAGCGACTTATTCGCAAAATATTAGCGGACAAGTTAAAACCATTAATAAAAACGAAAAACACGAACATCAAGAAGGCTTGCCGGGAGCCAACGTGTTTTGGTTAAACACCAACATTGGCACGGTTACGGATAATAACGGTCAATTCGCATTGAAGATTGCCGACATTCTTCCCAATAAACTGGTTATAAGCTATGTAGGATTTATTCCCGACACCATTTTTGTTTCAGATCCAAACCAAAAGATTGAAGTAGTCCTACGCGAAAATCGAGAACTTTCGGAAGTAACCATTTCGGGACATAAAGTGGGAGCTCACTATTCGCGATCGGCAACCGTTCTCACTAATGTTTTGACCGATCACGAACTCCAAAAAGCGGCATGCTGCAATCTTGCCGAAGCCTTTGAAACGAATGCCTCGGTGGATATAACCTATAGCGATGCTATTACCGGCGCCAAACAAATACAATTGTTAGGATTGACAGGCATTTACAGTCAGATTTTAACGGAAAATGTACCTTCGTTGCAAGGATTAGGACAACCATTCGGATTAACGTATATTCCGGGACCATGGATGGAATCCATTCAAATCGCAAAAGGAACTTCAAGCGTTGTCAATGGGTTTGATGCCATTACAGGCCAAATTAATGTAGAACTGAAGAAGCCGGAAAATAGCGAACTCTTTGGTTTGAATGCTTATGCCAATAACTTTGGTCGATTGGAAAACAGCCTCATTTTTTCCAAGATGCTGAACTATCGATGGTCAACCATGATTATGAGCCATGTTGAATACTTAGGCAATAAAATTGATCACAACGATGACGGTTTTCTGGATCATCCACTCATCAAAAAGTATCACATCACCAACCGTTATCAATACGAATGGCATGGTCGAATGGAATCGCAGTTCGGATTTCGGTTCATTCAAGAGGAACGCCAAGGGGGACAAAAAGAATGGTTCTCCAATCCAAACCTTTATGGTGTTGATATCAACACAAACCGTTTTGAAGCGCAGGCTAAGACAGGATTTTTCTTCCCAAATCAACCGGAAGCGAGCTTAGGAACGCAATTTAGCTATGTATATCACAATCAATCTTCTATGGTTGGAAGGAGAAACTACGATGCAACTCAAAACCGATTCTATACAAACATTATCTATGAAGACATAATCAAATCAAAAAAACATCAAATTAGCACCGGAGTCAGTTTTTTGTTCGATCAATACAACGAAGATTTTGATACTCTCTATTTGAGCCGAACCGATCAAATACCCGGGATTTTCGGGCAATACACCTTCCATCATCATGAGCATTTCTCAGGGATTTTAGGATTGCGTCTTGATCATCACAACAAACATGGGTTGTTTTTCACTCCACGTGTGCATCTTCGTAGCAACATTACCGAACACACTACCGTTAGGGGATCCATCGGGAAAGGCTATCATTTACCAAATCTTTTGGCTGAAAACTCAGGAATCATGATCTCCAATCGCCAATTCAAGGTTAACGAAGATATAAAACCCGAACAAGCTTGGAATTATGGATTGAATCTGACGCAACATTTTATGCTATTTGAGAACGAATCGAGCATTGCGGCAGAATTTTATCGCACTCAGTTTGAAAATCAATTGATTGTCGATGTTGATTCCGACCCACATCAAGTTCAATTTTATAATCTTAAAGGGAAATCGTTTGCCAACAATTACCAACTCGAATTAAAGACCGAACCTTTGACCCGATTAGAATTAACAGCCGCAATTCGCGTAACAGATGTAAAAACCACCATTAACGACACTCTTCAACGCAAACCATTTGTTAATCGGTATAAGGGATTGTTCACCGGCTCATGGCAAACCTACAACCGACGTTGGCAATTTGATGCAACAATACAGTTGAACGGCAAAAGTCGCATTCCTAGTACAACCCACTTGCCCGCCGAAATGCAACTTCCCACGGAGTCACCAGCCTATACAGTCATAAATAACCAAATAACCTATCGAATTAAAAGTTTCGACATGTACTTAGGAGTAGAGAACCTAACCGATTTCAAACAGCATCACCCTATTATAGGAGCGTCGGATCCTTTTGGCAACAATTTCGATGCCTCTATGTTGTGGGGGCCCATCATGGGACGAACGATATATATCGGCTTGCGATACAAAATATAAAAGATTCATACAAAGTTGCTATTTTCAAAATTCAACACTATTTAGCATAAAAGGAGGAAATTTTTTCTTCTTTTATGCTAAATAAATTTTTTTTCAATCACAACTTCAAACTGTTGAGTTCTGTTGCGCCTTAATTTTAAAATTTAGGTTTAATGGACATTTTTCAGGCCGACATAGTGTTTAACTCCAACAAATATCGAACTTTGGAGGATTTGAAAGCCATGAATAAAAAATTTGCTTTTACTTCGGTTCGAAAAGGACAAAGAAAAATGGATTAAGGAATGGAATCCAAATCTATAAATGCAACCACTGCCAACGCCAGTTTTTAGCAGGGCATCGGATAGACACCCATGCTCTTTGGATAGAATTCACTGAAGGCAAACAAACCTACAGCCAACTGGTATTGAAATATGGTGTTTCAATAAGAACCATTCAGCGCCGGCTTGATAAAGTATTTGTATCCCAACGGTTTTACAAGCCAAAGGAATGTGTTGTTATAATTTATACCACCTACTTTGGATGTGGTTTGGGTGTCATGGTGTTTAAAGATACAGAGGGTCATCATCTGTACCGGAAGTTTATAAAGAACAATACCATCACTGAGAATTTTGCGGGCGTAAGGCACCTCGAAATCCAAGGCATAAGGATAAAGGGCATTGTAGGTGATGGAAGAAAAGGTTTATTCAGGGCATTGCAAGACTATACTGTTCAAATGTGCCGGTACCCCCAAGAGGCCATTGTAATGCGATATTTTAGATAAAACTAAAAATTCAGGCATCGAAAGAGCTAAAAGAAATCGTTCATTTACTCTTCCACACGGATAAGGAAATCTTTTTGGATGCACTTGACGGGTGGTATTCAAAATGGGAAGACTACATGAACGCAAGGGTTATTAACCCTGAAACCGGCAAAAGCAGGTATGTACACAAAAGGTTGAGGAGCGCCATCCTTTATGACCATTCCGGTCGGTCAGGGTATTCCTGACAGGTTGTTCCTCAGCAGAGCCTGTTTCTGCTTA
>DAOTAV010000040.1:0-14425 GCA_035382785.1 Salinivirgaceae bacterium
ATAATATCAACTCACCTCCATTATTCGAGTTCTAATGACAATTTTGGGTTAATTTAATTAAAAAAACGGAACTTATTGTTTCTAAACGCAAGAAAAATACTCCATTGCGTAAATGCCGTACAGATATTCCCTGCGATGATGCACTTTCCATGGAAACGTTCTCCACCATTATTCCGGAGTTGTCATAAATAGTTACCTTTAGTATATCATCGGGTATGGCGAAATAAACATGGTCGTGTGCAGGATTTGGGTAAATAATGTTGTCTGTCAATGCGTTGTATTCATTTTTCATTCCAACCAACAAATCACATTCCTGATGGGTTTCATTGTAGTAAAAGCCTTCAGTTATAAAGCATCTAATTGGGTAATATGTCCTATTCATATCATCTTCAAAATCAGTATATGGAAAAAAAGATCTAGTGTTTCCAAATTTTTCTATAACCCTTCCTCCAAAACTCCATCCGGTCAGAGGCAACGCTGTTCTTACGTATTGCACTAGCAAATTCTCCCCTTGAACGTTTTCGGTTCTTACCGAATCAATCACGACTGCAAACACAGTATCGTTCGTCCATCCGGTATAGTACATCTCCTTTACCCACAGTGTATCCCCGGCTTTTTTAGTGAAATCGTATAATGGGGAAAATTTGTTATAAAGGAAAATGGAAACAATACTATCCCCAACATGGATTATTTTATCGGCAAGGTTTTCGATTTCGCCATTGGGGTGATACACCGTCCGCGATAATACTTTACATTCCCTATTCTGTATAATAGTGTCTTTGGAAACAACCATTTTTAGATATCCAATATTGCTCGACTCCCAATTTTCGCGATGACTGTAAAACCGTGTTGAACCTATTGGGGCAAAGTTTATTTGGCTATACATGGAGTTGGAACACAGGAGTAGGATTACGTAAATAAGTTTTTTTGCTTTCATGTGGTTGCGTTTTTTATGTTCGTAATTATTGTTTTATTACCTTATGGTGGTTTATGGTGGTTCCATTGGCTATCCTTACGATATATACACCATTGCTCAACCCTGAGATATCAAAAGCAATTTTGGTATCTGTGCTTTTGTTATGAAGGAGTTCCTTTCCGGACAAGTCAAAAACACCAATAGTCAGTTCCCTGCCCAGGTCGTTCTGAATAGTAACCATTCCGGTGGTGGGATTAGGAAAAAGTGCATATTCGATTTTTGTCTCTTCATCGATTCCAACATAAGAAAAATTAAAAGGGGCAATGAGAAAAGTGAAATCCTCCTTTGCAAAAACATCAATCATTGTATTGCAATCAGTAAAGTTCCATCCCTCATTGGAAAAAATCAAACTGTCCCTGAAATGGCAAAACTCCCAGATGTATCCCTCATATCCAGAACAAATTACGGTTGGATAGACATCAATTGGAGGATATGGAAACATACCACTGCAAACCGTTGGAAACATACCACTTCTTGTGTTTATATCAATCCTAGCTCTGGGTCGGTCAGGAATTGGAGGATAGAAACTAGGTAACCTTACACTGTTTAGCAAAGAATCGTTCCATTTCATTACAACCGGCAACTGACCATGGGTTACTCCCAATATTGGACTATCTATCAAAAACGGCCATGATGTAATATCTCTTTTTTTTACAGAATCGCCACGTTCCAGTCCCATTTCCCATCCCTTATACGTCAGAAAAACATTAAACCGGGTGGTATCAATCCATTTCCAGCCTTCGTCAAACTGTGGGTCTATTACCCACAGATACAAGCTGGCGGATGGGTCGTAGCCAATCCAAATGGTGTCGCGTTGTCCAAGGGCATCTTCAAAGTAGAAGGGCATTTCCCATTGGGGTTCCTGAAAACGTTGGCCACGGAGGCTTGTGCCCATGAGCAGCAACCCGGATGCCAACAGCAAAAAAAGCGTTTTTTTAGCATAATGTATTGTTTTAAGAGGTTAAACCGTTAACGCATGGTGTGCATGGAACAAAAATAGTCCTGTTATAACAATTCAATGCTCCAAAAATATAACACTAGATTTCAAAGTACAAATATTTTTTGGTGTTTTTCTATCGTTTTGTTTTCTAGAAGCATAACGGTCAACCTTATGAGAGGAGTGGATAGAAAATAATTTTAGGTTAATGAACATTTTTCAGGCTGACTTAGTGTTTAACTCCAATTAAATATCGAACTTTAGAGAATTTGAAAGCCATGAATAAAAAATTTGCTTTTACTGCGGAGTTAATTGTATGTGATGCAAGAAAAGGTTAATCAGAACATTGCAAGAATATCCTGTTCAAATGTGCCGGCACCATCAAGTGACCATTGTAACGATGAGCTAAAGCTATCGGCCAATTCTTTTCAAAACTATGGCTAATTCTTTTAATTAAAATTGTAATGTTTCAGAAACGGGTTGTTTGCTCGTTCAAATCCAACGTTGGTTGATTCTCCATGTCCCGGGTAAATCAATGTATTATCCGGTAAGGGAAGGATTTTGTAAAATATCCCTTTGATTAAAGCGTCGTAATTCCCATAAATTAGGTCAGTTCTACCGATGGATAAATTAAAGAGAACATCGCCGGTGAAAAGTATGTTATGCTCTTTGATATAGAAGACCAAATGCCCGGGGGTATGACCCGGTACATGAATCACTTCAATCTGAAAATTCCCGACTAATAATATCTGTCCTTCGTCAATGTATTGCGACGGATAAGGAGGATCGTTTTTTAATTTTAATCCTAGTTGATTTGCATAGGAGAGGGTTTGATCAATTAGAAACTCATCGTTTTCGTGTGCTAGGGGAGACAATCCGTAAGTTTTTTTGACAAAATGGTTGCCCAGTATATGGTCAATATGCAAATGGGTATTTAGAAGATAAACCGGCTTTAGATTGTTTTGGTCGATAAAGTTCTTTAATTGTTGTTCTTCTTCGGTAGTAAAGCACCCGGCATCGATTATGACAGCCTGATGTGTTTCGTCATAAACAATGTACGTATTTTCACCCCATGGATTAACCTCAAAGACTTTAATTTGAATCATGGCTTTTGATTGATCAATTTAATGGGTAAACATTTGAACAGGGAAATAGTTTAGCTGACCAAAATATTTTAAAACAAAAGGGGTGAATCTCTCACCCCCTTGCGTTATCTTCCGGTTTCTCTCAACCTTATTTTATAGTCCAGGTATTTCCTGATGTTAGTAAGTCGTTCATGCAACGTATTTTTGCACTGCTTTTAACATCAGCTATTTGTTGTTCCACCAGACGTTCATAAGTTGGAGCTTTCACAGCACGGATGACACCAAGTGCCAGCGGGAAGTCGGGATACGACATATTAGCTAACATCAGATGAATTCCCGGATTTTCCTCTTGGGCATTGTGAACCAAAATGTCATCAAGCGTATAACCATCTTTACCAATGGTCACTACTTTTAATTTCAGGTCTTCAAGCACAAGTCCTTTGTCATGATTTTTCCCGAACACCATTTTTTCTCCATGGCGGAGAATAATAACCCGATCGTCGCGATATTCCTTATCGGAATAAACATCGTGGGCTCCATCGTTGAAAATGACACAATTCACGAGTGCTTCCACAATTGAAGTCCCTTGAAATTGGGCAGCTTGCTCGAATATTTCACTGGAAAGGTTCACCATCACGTCTATAGTCCGAGCAAAGAAATGTCCCTGGGCACCGATAACTAATTCACCTATACGGAATGGAGGTTCTACCGTACCGAAAGGTGATGTTTTAGTTATTGACCCTATTTTTGATGTAGGGGAATATTGTCCTTTGGTTAAGCCATAGATTTCGTTGTTAAAAACAATTATATTCAGGTCAATGTTTCGGCGAATAGCATGGATAAAATGATTTCCTCCAATAGCTAACGCATCTCCGTCACCTGTGATTTGCCACACACACAAGTTTGGATTAGCGGTTTTAATACCTGAAGCAATGGCCGAGGCGCGTCCGTGTATTCCATGAAATCCATAGGTTGACACATAATAGGGGAATCGAGATGAGCAACCGATTCCTGATACTACAACCACGTTTTCTTTCGGAATTCCAATGTTTGCCATCGATTTAACCATAGCGTTCAATATGGCATGATCTCCACATCCGGGACACCAGCGTACCTCCTGATCACTTTTAAAATCAGCCGGGGTATATTTTATTTTTGTTTCCATAGCTTTATCTTAAATAAGGTTTTTTAGATGTTCTTCGAGTTCATTAGCAGTGAATGGAAGACCCATTAGTTTATTGTATTGTAGGTATTCAAACTTCTGATGTTTCATTCGTAAATAATTGGCCAATTGCCCGAAATTCAATTCACAAACCACAATTTTCTTAAATTTCGAGAAAATTTCTTCCACATTCGCCGGTAGCGGATTGATGTAGTTAAAATGACAATGTCCAACTTTATTCCCTGCTTTACGAAGATTCTTCACCGCATGGGATAAGTGTCCATAGGTTCCGCCCCAACCAACTACCAACAGGTCGCCCGATTGATCTCCCTCAACGGTTTGAAGAGGAATCACTTTTTGAACTCGAGCCACTTTTTCGTCTCGGTAATTACACATTACTTGATGGTTTTCAGGAACATACGAAACCGTTCCGGTAACATCCATTTTTTCCAAACCTCCAACCCGATGTTCATGTCCCGGTGTTCCCGGTAAAGCCCAATAGCGATATAACCACTCGCTATTTCGTGCATAGGGTTGATATTGGGCATCTTTGGGTGCATATCGCGGGGTTATTTCAGGAAGCGACTCCATGGTTGGAATCTTCCAGGGTTCGGTTCCATTAGCAAGGAATCCGTCGGTAAGTAATATCACCGGGGTCATGTGTTCCAAGGCAATTTTAGCTGCCATATACGAATAGGTGAAACAGTTTGATGGAGTACTTGCAGCAATAACTACCATCGGACATTCTCCATTGCGACCAAATAGCGCTTGCAGTAAATCCGATTGTTCGGTTTTTGTTGGAAGTCCCGTGGAAGGTCCTCCACGCTGAACATTGATTACAACCAATGGAAGCTCGGTCATGACAGCCAATCCCATGGCTTCCGATTTGAGTGAAAGCCCGGGGCCGGAAGTGGATGTTGCTGCTAATGAGCCAGCATAGGCCGCCCCGATAGCGGTACATATTCCTGCAATTTCATCTTCGGCCTGAAAAGTCTTAACCCCGAGATCTTTACGGGCAGCCAATTCCATCAGAATTTCTGTCGCCGGAGTTATGGGATACGACCCGAGAAACAATGGAAGTTGTGCTTTCTCGGCTGCTGCAATCAATCCCCACGCTGTTGCTGTGTTCCCATTGATGTTTCTGTAAGTCCCGGGTTCAAGCTTGCCAGGTGCCACTACCACACGTTTATTGGCAATTGCTTCTATGGTCTCGGCATAGTGATATCCGGCTTCCAGTACTAATTTGTTGGCTTTTGCAACATCAGGCTGCTTGCTGAATTTCTTTTCGAAAAAGGATAAAGTATAATCAAGCGGCCGATGAAACATAAAATATGTCATCCCAAGAGCAAACATATTGCGTGTCCGCAACACAGTTTTGTTATCGTTTGTGATTTCCTTCATGGCCTCTTGGGTAAGAGTTGTGATAGGGGCTTCAATAATGTTAAAATCACCTTTTTGGTAGTCAGGAAGCGGATTCGATGTATAGCCTGCTTTTGCCAGGTTTTTTTCGTTGAATGAATCTATATTGACAATTATCGTTCCTCCCGGCTTTACCCAACGTATGTTTGCTTTCAATGCAGCCGGATTCATTGCTACTAAAACATCGCAAAAATCACCGGGTGTGGTTACATCGGTGCTTCCAATGTGCACCTGAAACCCGGATACACCTCCAACTGTCCCTTGGGGTGCTCTGATTTCTGCAGGATAATCCGGAAATGTGGAAACGTCGTTCCCAAAAAGGGCTGAGGTATCGGAGAACTGGGTGCCTGTCAATTGCATTCCGTCGCCCGAATCTCCCGAAAAGCGGATTACTATCGCCTCTTTTTCAATGACTTTCGATTTTTCTGCCATAATTTTTAAGTTTTTGCGGGCATTTATCTAAGGTTAATTAGCCCTACGATTGTTTTTATGAGTGCAAAATTAGATTTTTAAACAATATCGTGAAATAAAAAAGTCATAATTATTTTTCGCAAAATGATTTTGAGCATCAACCTTCATAACGGCTTTTCCCATACCTTCGTTTATGTTCAACTCATGGCTGATTTTTATTTTTTTATCAAAAAATTTGGAACTATCATTTAAAATACATTATATTTGCCTCGAAACCTTAGTTAAACCTAAAATTCAACAAACATGAGAAAATTGACATTATTAATCAGTGTGTTGGCATTGGGTTCATTTGTTTTTGCGCAACAAAAGAGCAATGCCGTTGAGAGATTGTCAAAACTTAATGACCTCCCTCAGAAAAATGTTCAAATTCAAAAGAGTGTGAAAGAGGATGGAGAAACTATTTTCGAAGAAACTTTCGACTCTACTTTTTGGCACACCGCCATTGATGAAAACCTTGTAGCTATTCCGGCAAACATGCCTAACGGCTGGACTGTACAAGATAACACCAGCAACAACTTCTTCTGGCGTTGGTCATTGACCGGTCCTCGTGGTCGATACACCTCTCCCGCAAATGGGCCAGATGCGCTCGTTGTCCCCAACAACAACCATAAGGTTAGATCAACCAGCGATAACAGCGGCGGTGACAAGGGTTTTATGCTTCTCGAAGCCGACTTCTACAACACCGATGCTAACGGAAATATGGTTAACCCTTCTATTTCAATGGACACATACCTTCAAACCCGCGCTATCGACTGTTCGGCCAATACCGGTGTTACTTTGTATTTTGAACAATGGCACCGTTTCTGCTGTGCTTCCTACAATAATGATAATGGTCCAAAAGTATTAGTTAGCGCCGATGGAAACAACTGGACCAAGTATGATGTACATCAAGCAAACGTAAACCAAACACCTAAGGTAAATCCTTCAAAGGTTGAGTTCCCCATTACCTCTGTCGCTGCAAATCAGCCAACTGTCTATATACGTTTTCACTTAATGGGTGAAGCTCATTATCACTGGTCAATTGACGATGTTAAACTGTATGAACCTTACACCTACGATTTAAGAGTTCAGAATTATTGGGTTGATTACAGCGAAACTCAGTTTGCTTATTACACCAATCCTAATATTGAAAAACTATATTCAGCTATTCCTTATTTCTCGGCATATCATGCATTCCAACCCATTGTTTCCAGCCGTGCATTGATAACTAACTATGGGAAATCGGCTATGAACAATGTAAAAATCACTACTACGGTGAAGAACAGCAACGATGAAGCAATCTATACTGTTACCTCTGCTCCTTTAGCTTCTATAGCTCCGGGTGCTACCGATAGTATTAAGGTAGAAGAAACCTATCAGCTTCCACGTACCATGGAAAACGTTGGTGCTTATTCTGCCAACGGTTTGGTTTTTGCCGACGAAACCGACCAATTCCCAGACAACAATACCTACGTTTACAACTTCAACGTTACCGAGAACTTGTTTGGCTTTGCCAATCCAACCTATGCTAATACCGATCGTCAAAGTCCATTCAGTTATGTAGGTTCAATTGATGGTGATGGAATTGGGGTAGTTTTCAAATTAAATGCTCCAACAACAACTATTCCCGAAACTGACATACCTGCACCTTACACTCTTAAAGGAGTAAATACCCATATTAACAACGACGGATATAACAGGGATATTTGGGAGGCAGGCAATGTGGCTTATCTTGAGGCAAGAGTTTACAAATCGGTTAAACAACAAAACGGTGAATGGGATTTCCCCGCAGCTCAAATGGGTGATTTACTTGTTATATCCAGTGGTCAGGTTGCTGTTGACTCCAACTTTGTAAATACGTATCTCTACTTACCATTCCCACAAGCCGGAACCAATGAACTGCTCACTCCTGAGGAAGATGGACAATTGTTCTTGGTAACAATTCACATGACTACCAACAATCTTCGTTTCTTTGTTGGAGCCGACAAATTTATCCACTCTTCATACTACGGTAACTGGGTAATGGTAGGTGGCGATAACGATTGGGGTTGGGTATCTCAAACCGCTAACATCGCTATGGAATTAATTCTCGACGGATACAATCAAAATATCACCGGAGGAATCCATTTCGAAATTATGAACGAAAATCCTGTAACCAACGTCACCACCGGTGCTCTTGGTGCTGTATTAACTCTCTACACCGCAGATCCTAACGATCCGGAAGCAATGATTGCCAATGTTTACGACGTGGATCTTACCGGAATTGTTGAAGTTACCGATCTTCGTTCAGGTTCATATAGCTACACCGTTACTTATCAAGGAGAAACCAAACTTGGACGGGTTGGTGTTACCGGTTCACAGATGGCTACTGCTAATGTTAAGTTCAATTACAACAACATACAAACCAACAATTTGATGAGCGATGTTAAAATGTATCCGAATCCGGCTAACGATATGTTGACGTTAACCAACCTCAACAACGTTCGCCGTATTCAAATTACCAACATCGTAGGTCAAATTATGGATGTTGTGAACAATCCGGCTGAAACCCAAACTATCAATGTTGCTAACTATGCAGCAGGTGTTTACATGGTAACCATGTTCGACAACAATGGAAATACCACTACTCATCGCTTGGTAAAACGATAGTAGGTTTCTTTAACTAATAAAAAAGGGCAGCATGCGCTGCCCTTTTTTATTTCTTCAAATCCCCGGTGCTTGGCTTATAGTCGTTCGAAAATTTATCCGATATACCTAGTCTATAAAAATCTTAGGCTAAATAAAGCCATGGTGGCCGATAGCCTGCCCCTATTCAAGTTATTCGACACTACTTGTATAAAAGCACGAATCTAATTATCGCACAATGAAACCTTAAAATTCTTCGTTGGTAAATAAACCATGCAGCTCTCCCCGTATCCGATCAATAATAATACCTAACGCTTCTGCTGAGTTTTCAAAATCGTAATCGTCAACATTTACAATAATCATTTTCCATCTTGATAGGTTTCAACCCAGTCTTCGTATAATTCGTTTAATCCCTTCAAATAATCGATGCGAATAGCATTTTCATAAATGCGTCCTCGTTTTTGTATTTGTTCCACTAGTTTTGCAACCGATGCCCGTAGGTATATTATTAAATCGGGTGGTTGAATCAACGATGTCATAAGCTTGAAAAGACTAAAATAGTTATCAAAATCACGCGACGACATTAAACCCATCCTATGAAGATTAGGAGCGAAGATGTGGGCATCTTCATATATGGTTCGATCCTGAACTATGTTTTTACTACTGTTTCTAATTTCTATCGTTTGATTTAAACGTTTATTAAGAAAGTAAATCTGAAGATTAAACGACCAACGCTGCATATCGTTGTAAAAGTCGTTTAGGTAGGGATTATCGGATACATCTTCGTATATTGGTTCTAATTTCATGTGAGTAGCCAGCAGTGAGGTTAAGGTGGTTTTTCCTGCCCCTATGTTTCCTGCAATGGCTATATGTTTCCCGGGGCGTTTTTGAAAATTGGTTTTCAGTATAGGGTGTTTGCTCATGTTGTGTATAGTTTTATGCTAATCAAAGATAGCTATTTTTTATGGATTAAGGATAAAAAAAAGGTTGCCCACATAAAAGGGCAACCTTTTTTAAGGATTCATCTTTAATAGTTATTGCACGAAAATAGTTTTAGAAATAATTTTGTTGTCGGAAGTTTGAAGTCGTACGAGCAATTGTCCCACGGGTAAACCTCCAATTACCACATTCTGAAGTCTATCGGTATTTTTGATTCTATGAATTATCCGCCCGGAAATATCGGAGATTTCAATATCGACAACCGATCGCGTATTTTCGATGGTTATCACTCCGGTAAGCGTTGGATTCGGATAAAGTTTTATTTCGTCCGTTGCTTCTTCCACAGGAACATCGGTGTAGGGCGAGAAGAAGTTTATAGTTGTTTCGTTCATGATATTCCCGGCTAAATCGGAGATGTTCCGTACGGTAACAGTATGCATACCTATCGACATATTATTCAGGCGAACAATGGCAACGTTGGTTTGAATGGCGTGGCGGTTAGCCGATAGAGCAACAATTCCGCTGGAAAATTGATAGTTATCAATATTGGACACGGTTTGCGCGTTAACCGGCTCGTTGAAATAGATCCACAGGTATTCTGCGGAGGTAAGGTTAATATTGGTAATGCTGGGTTTATCGATATCTTGTCCCGGTTGTACATCTGCTGCTGAACGAAGTTCGATTCTGAATTCGTTGTATTCATAGGAGAGAGGTCCGGTGATGCTGTAATAGGCTCCCATGACCGGGTTGTGAGTATAGATAAACGAATTGTGGATCATCATGTAGCCGCTTCCATCATCAACTTTCCACATGCCATACCCTTCGTTTGTACTTATAACCTGAGCGTTGGGTACTCTGACATACATTGATTCGTAAGGCTCTTTATCCTCGCCGGTTTGAATGACGATAGGTTGAGGCAGAGGTTTGTTTTTAGCAACCAGTTGATAAAAACTCACTTCGGTCATTTCTGTCAGGTTGTAGTACTCTACAATTTTTCCGGTAACTATGATGCTGTCGCCAACATTCGGATTTCGTCCTATATCGTAGATATAAAGTCCACTCCAGGGTTGGGTGGCATCTTGAATAAAATAGCCCTGTCCAAAACTACCCGTTACAATTCCGGTTAACGTAACCGTTTGATTCACCATAGGCGATGCCGAGGTTTGTCCTTGTACCTGAATAATAGGAGTGATGGTTCCTGCAAATTGAGGTTCTACCTTGTAGTTGTAAACCACCGTTGAACAGGTTTGGGTGCCGTTGGTGGCTTCTACCTTTAAGAAAACGCGCGTATTTCCGGGTTGAGCAGGAATGGTAGCACTATATTGTCCATTGCTTAACGTCATGGGAAGCGAATTGGTTAGTTGTCCATAGGCTGTCCCCCACTTAAGGGTTGCACTTATAGTTCCTTGACCTTGAGCTGTACAGCTGATGGTTACATTATCGCTTGGTTTTACAATGTCAACCGATTGTTGCATATTTCCTATGGCAATTGGATCGGCCGGAACATTTCCCCAGATCATCTCTATCCAACGGGGATTATCGATAAATGGATTCCGGTTTTTTTGAAAGCTATAAATCACATCGTTGCGGTTGCGTTCAAAGGCATCCGGCGCATCGAACTGATTCCATGCATATAACGTGGAAAGTTTTCCATGCAATGGTTGTGGATATGTCCCTACATAGTCTGCTACTTCCAGGTCAATTTCGCCATTCGTACCTTCATACCGGGTTGCCATGTAGAAAATGATACGAGCCACATCTCCTTTAACCGCGTTTCGTGGTTCCCACGCATCGGTTGTATAGTAGCACTCGGTGGCGATAGGATGTTGAATTGCATTAGGTTGTCCTTGGCAATTATCAAAATCGCGGTTCGACCGATCGATGTTTACCGCGGCAAGGGCGGGTTTTAAGTTGTGAACATCGCTTCCCGTGGGTTTGTCGGTCCCAAAATTCCCATGCGATTTAGCATACACGTGTTCCCGGTTAAGATAATCGCCTCCTGTCCCGTAATAGTTCCATGGCTTCGATTGACCACTGTAAAACGCAATTACATTGGCCGGATTGTTTGGATCGCGATCGCTTAAGGAAAAAATATTCTTCGAATAGGTGTAATCCCACGCTAAATGGTTTTTGATGATATTGTGCAAGGCCGTCTTCAATTCATCTCCTGTTTTGCCTTCTGTCCCATTATAGTAGCCTACCGGTTGGGCATATAATCCTATGGATAGAATCAGGACTGTTATAATACTTAGAACTTGTTTCATGATTTGTTTTTTATTGTTGTGCTTTTACGGTTGTTGTCAGATTTTGTTCTGTTTCTATGCAAAAATTGTTCCCTATGAAAGCATTCCCTTCGAATTAGAAGTTAATCTTCATCGATAAATTTATTCTGCGTCCCATACCAAAAAATACCTCAGCCGAGTGTGCATCAAAATTGTTTAAATTTTGATATTCTAGGTTGGTACTATTATTTTTGGCATCGGAAATATAAATTTTGTCGAAGACATTCAATACGTTGAATGAAAAGGAAGCAGTTTGTTTTTGGGTGATTTTTATGTTATATCCGGCAGTAAAATCAAAAAGCGTGTAAGAAGGTAAAATCCACGACTCTCTACGTTTGTTATTCCCATTTAGTGTGCTTGGTTCAAAATCAGCGTAATAGCGATTAAAATAGGTGCCTCGTAGTTGAACAAACAGCCCTTTTATGATGTCGTATCGCACTGATCCTCCCAATTGTGTTTGAGCAGCGTCGCCCACATGAACTCCTTTGGCATCGTAAACAATTGGAGTTCCAAGAGTTTGGCCGGTGGTTTCGTTGATATAAACTACCGAGTCGGCCGAATTATAGACCCAATCGCCTAACGATACTAATCCTTGTAATTCAAGTTTCTTAATTGGCTTATACACACAATCAAACTCGATCCCTGCATGTCGCGCTGCAATTCCGGTAATATTCAAATAAAACCTTTCATCGGTGTTAGGGTCAACTATCGATGGCAGATTATCCAAGGGTTTATTGTTCCAATAGGTAAAATATCCGTTCAGATTACATGAAAACATCGGACTGGAGAAGGTTGACCCGATTTCCACGGCATAAACTTCTTCGTTTTTGAGGTTTTTGGGTGTATTGTTGGTGTTATTGGCGAAAACATTGTTAAAACGAGGAGCTCGTGAAAGATTTCCGGCGTTTATAAAGGCATTGATTTTTTCGGTTATATTGTAGTTAAATCCGGCCTTTATGGTGTAACCATAGTATTTTTTCCATGGGGAGTATTTGTTTTTTTGCACCGCATCGTTTAAATCGATATAATAAATTTGGCTTCCGCGATTGATATATGGAAAATAGATTTCCGGATTCGCATTGGGTCCAAAACGGATGGATCTAAATTGCACTAACGTATCGTTGTAATAATAGGGTGCAAAGTAATCAACGCGTCTATAATCGACCCTGGAAACCGAACCGCTTACAAACCAACTGTAGTTGGGGTTGCTATACTCCAATTGACCGAATAGTCCGCTCCAACGAACGTTCCCATCGTTATGGTAGGCTATTTTATCCCCAACAACATGTTTTCTTTTACTGTAGGGCACTCCATTAAGTGGACTGTTATCGCCCATGATTACAAAGTCGCCTCCCAACAGATCGTAAACCTCTCTGTAATGTTCGCCGGTATAGGAGCGGAGATCGATCCCTCCGCTAAGATTGTAGTTCTCGTTGATTTGATATTCGGCCGACGAGAGCAAGCCATACCAAAAGTGATTGTTCACGCTTGAGTAGATAAAATTGCTCGATTTTCTTCCTCCATTTTGGGCGTCGTAGTTTAGGGCTCGAGCATTATAATCATAAATTTTTTGAAAATCGATTAGTGGGGTTGTTCTGGTTCCAATTCTTGGACTGGTATATAATCCTGTTCCACCTCCGTTACCGATGGATAGATACAGGTTGTTGGAGATAAAAAGTTTGTCGTTCACTGTCCAGGTGTCTTTTAAACTAAACTGTGGTTTGTGGTAATAGTTCAATTTTTCGTTTAATTTCTCTTCACCGGCCCAGATGGTATCGCCATTCGAATTAATAGTCCAGCGGTTAAGATAGCCCCAATGTTGGTTATAACGAATACCTAGGTTGGTAAATTTCGGCCAATACAAAGGATTGCTTGCTAATGAATCGGGTACACCTGCTACATCAATGGCGTAAGCGCTATCGATTAGCGCAATGGAGGTTTTATACGACCGTTGGGAATGTTGTTGCGGAGCACCGAAACCGGTGAGGCTTAAAAGATGTTTCCCCAGACGTCGTTCAATCTTCAGATAGTAAAAATAGCCTTTATTGTCGGTAGCATCCACGTATCCACCACCCCATTTATAGCTGCCGGCCAGAGTTATACCCCAATTCCCCAGTTTACCGGTGGTCAATCCGAACGATGTTCTGTAATTCCCATAGTCGGTGATTTCTTGTTTAATAGACCCGCCGGGTTTTGACGAAATTCCTTGGGTCATAATGTTCATGGTTCCTCCTACAGAAGGAATCCCCAGACGGGAAGCTCCCAATCCGCGTTGTACCTGTATCGTTCGGGTGATCATATCCAATCCAACCCAGTTGCTCCAGTACACCCAGCCGTTTTCCATATCGTTTACGGGAACTCCGTCGAGCATAACGGCCACGTTACGTTGATTAAATCCGCGTATGGTGATCCGTGCATCGCCTTCGCCGCCCCCTTGTTGAGTTGCATACACTCCCGGAGTTGAGTTTAATATCATTGGAATATCGCGACCGGCCAATTCTTCTTCAAGTTTTGCCGGAAGTATATTGGAAAAGGCAACCGGTGTTTCAC
>DAOTAV010000041.1:0-14387 GCA_035382785.1 Salinivirgaceae bacterium
CATTGTCATAAACCCTAAAACATTCTCCCGGATGATCATCGTCGTGGAAAATTTTTTTACCGGTCCAATCACCATGGCATTTAATACCAAAATGATTCCGGGCTTCTATGGCTAATCGACTGTTTCCTGACCCTGATTCTAAAATCCCTTGGGCAAGTGTTATTGAAGCCGGAATTCCGGTTCGTTTCATCTCGTTAATGGATATTTTTTTGTAGAGCAGAATATATTCTTCGGTAGTTATTTTTTGTCCCCACAACGTTATGGTTGGGATACTCCAGAACATCAAAATACTTAATCGCCACGTCATCCTTATCATTTTTTAAGTATCTTTCATAAATCATGCAAAAATATTCAATTTGCGTTTGCATTTTATCGTTTTTTCACAAAACTATCCATAAAAGTTATATCTTTGCGCTCCCTAATTATGGAATATTGAACAAAACGATCAAGAGGGGCTATTATTGTCAGTTGTTTTTATATTGAGAAATAGACGATAAAGAATCTGAATTTAGTTGAGATGAAGCAATTTGAAATTGTTACCCCGATTTACCAATATTCATCCATCGATGAATTGCCTAAAGAATTTGCCGATTTATGTATGAAGGCCGATATGGCAGCACGAAAGGCTTATGCTCCATACAGCAAATTCAGGGTTGGTGCTTGCGTTTTATTACAAAATGGCGAAACTATTCTTGGGAATAATCAGGAAAATGCAGCTTATCCGAGCGGTCTGTGTGCCGAGAGGGTAGCTTTATTCTACGCCAATGCTAATTTCCCGAATGAACCGGTAAAAGCCATTGCCATAACGGCATATCAAAATGGAGATCAAGTGGCTTTGCCCATCTCTCCCTGCGGAAGTTGTCGGCAGGTTATTGCTGAAACCCAGATGCGTTATAACCAAAAAATAACATTGCTTTTGTTTGCCAAAGATCGAATTTATTTGATTCCGGATGCAAATAGTTTGTTGCCCCTTAGTTTCAGCAAAAACGATTTAGGTGAGTGACAATAGTTGCTTTAAAGTTGAAATTTCACGTTGAATACGATAATAATCTTCGGGAATTCCAATGTCGATAAAATAACCGTCAAAGGGTTGCCCGTAAACGGTTGCGTTTTGTGTTTCTTTTTCCAGAATATTTTGTTCAAACGAAAATTTTTGAAGCGGATAATTTTCCAGTAAACGCCGTTCCACTATATAAATTCCACCATTAATAAGTCCTTTATCGCAAGCCTTTTTTTCTTTGAAAGCAATAATCTGTCCATTCTGAGCCATTTCAACCACACCATAACGATCGAAATGGGTTAAGGGTTTGAGTGCCACTGAAATTAAAGCCTTATTTTGAAGGTGAAACTCTGATAATTGTTGCAAGTTCACGTGAAAAAAAGTGTCGCCGTTAAGGAGGAAAAACCGAGGACTTGAAATTAACCCGGAGGCTAATTTAATTCCACCACCGGTTCCAAGGGGTTCATTTTCAATAGCATACGAAAGCTTCATGGATTTAAAACTGTTGCCAAAAGCATTTATTATCGTCTGATGCATGTGCCCGACGCTAAGAACCGTATGGCGAATTCCTTGTTGTTCCAGAAAATGAAGTATGTAGAATAAAAAAGGGTATTCACCAACCGGAGCCATTGGCTTTGGTAAATCGTGAATCACTCCGGAAAGTCTTGTTCCTAAGCCCCCGGCAAGGATGACAGCCTCTGAATTTTTCATTGTCGTGGAAACAAAGTTGCTTCAACGATCTCGCAGATGATATGCCCGATCATGATATGGGCTTCCTGGATCCGTGGGGTATCTTTTGATGGAACATTGATTAAGATTTCACACATTTCTTGCATTTTACCGCCACTTTCTCCGGTGAAACCAATGGTTTTAATATTCAGCTTTTGAGCTTCCTCAATGGCTCTTACAACGTTTGGTGAGTTTCCGGAAGTGCTTAATGCTATTAAAATATCACCTTCAGATCCCACAGCCTTTAAATACCGGGCATAAATTTCATTGTAAGAATAATCGTTAGCCACTGCAGTGAGATAGGACGTGTTTACATGCATGGCTTCAGCAGCAAGGGGAGGCCGATCGTAATAAAAGCGACCACTTAATTCGGCTGCTAAATGTTGAGCATCGGCTGCTGAACCTCCGTTGCCGCAAAATAATACCTTATGTTTTTTTCGATAGGCATCTACAATAAGGTCTGCCGATTCCTGTATTCTTCTGAGCAAATCTTCGTTTTTCAGTATTTCCGTTTTCAGGATTATCGAATTTTGAATGGATGTTTTTATCATACGTTGGGTTTTATTTAATTGTCCAAGTTGTAAGACCAGTGTTTACATATTCATAACGGTGCAAATGTCCACCAAATTGTTTTAAAGTTTCTATCACGGAAAATCGGGTATTGCCGGGGCAATAGAAAACAAGATATCCACCGCCACCGGCTCCGCTGATTTTTCCACCGCTGGCACCGGCTTTTATTGCAGCCTCATAAATGGCTTCAATTTGTGGGGTGGTTATTCCCGTGGCCATCTTTTGTTTTTGTCGATATCCAAAATCGAGAATTTCTCCAATTTTATCCAGTTCTTCCCGTAAAATGGCTTCTTTCATTTGAACCGCTTGTGCTTTTATTTGATGCATCGCTTCAATGGCCTCTGCATTGTTTTTTCGTACATTTTCCTGTTGCCGGGCAATGATTTCCGCCGACACTCTACTTGTGTCGGTATAGAAAAGAAGAAGATTATAAGCCAGCTCATCGAGAATTTTAGGTTTGATTCGGAGCGGATTGACAATCACTTTGTCGTCTTTATAAAATTCCATAAAGTTAACACCTCCAAAGGTGGCGGCATATTGGTCTTGCTTTCCCCCGGCCATTCCAAGGTCAATACGTTCGATTTCAAATGCAAGATGTGCCAAATCGTAGGGGCCTAATGGGAGTTTTTTCCACTCAGAAAATGCTCCTATGATTGTTGCCACCAGTGTTGATGATGTTCCTAACCCGCTTCCCGGAGGAGCGTCAACCCATGTTGTAAGTTCAAAACTTAAAGGTTTTCCGATAAAATCACGTACCAAACGGTTATATACGCCTTTTGCCAAGTCTAAATTTCCATCGATGGGAAGTTCTGTCGATGATTCATATTCTAGCGTTTGCCCTTTATCAAAAGCTCTCAATATGATTTTACCGTCGAAGCGTGGGATAATGGTGGCGTAAGCATACATGTTAATGGTTGCGTTTAATATGGCTCCACCATAAATATCGCTATAGGGAGAAACGTCGCTTCCTCCGCCTGCAAGACCAATACGTAGTGGCGCTTTACTTCTTACGATCATCTTTTAAGATTTTGGATAAATTCATGATAGTTTCTGTCATGCGATCCCAGCTGTATTTGTTTTTTTCTTCTCGGATGCCTGATAAAAAATCTTCTGTTTTTCTGTTAGTGAAAAAATCATTAATAGCATTAGCAATCTCTTCAGCACTAACATTAACCACGTATCCTACTTTTCCGTTTGGCACAATTTCGGCTAAACCACCAACATTGGTTACCACCATCGGTTTTTCAAAGTGATAAGCAATTTGAGTTACTCCGCTTTGTGTTGCCGATTTGTAAGGTTGTACCACAATATCAGCAGCACCAAAGTAAAGGTTTACTTCGTGATCAGGAATAAAATTTGGGAAGATTATGACGTTCTCTTTGATCCCAAGATTTTCAATCTGTTGATAATATTTTTGGCTTTCGGAGTAGAATTCTCCAGCTACGATAAGTCTTACAGGTTTGTTTTTAATGTTGGGGTTTGCCATGGCTTCCAAAAGCAAATCGAGGCCTTTGTAATCGCGAATCAACCCAAAAAATAGCAGATAACGGAATTTGGGATCCAGTTTTAGTCTCCTCAGTGCTTCGTCTCTGTCGATTTTTTCTCCAAAATTATCGTAGAGTGGGTGTGGAGTGATTTTGAGATGCTTTTTTTGATCAAATTTTCTCAGATCAGCGGCCACCTTCTCCGACATGGCTATAAAGCCATTTACCGATTTAATAAAATAGCGGGTTAAAATTTTATCGCCTATTCGGTGTTCGTGTGGGATCACATTGTCGAGAATAGAAATAACTTGTGTGTGTTGGTTGCTTTTCACAATCCTCGCAATAGATCCAAGACACGGGGCCATAAATGGTAACCAATATTTTATGATTAAAACGTCAAAACGCTCTTTTTTAAGACGATTCCCGGTCAAAATCCAATTAATAGGGTTCACTGAATTTACTCCTCGCAAAATAGGAACATTACCGTTATATTCCCATATGGCATATTGAGTTTTACCCGGGAATAGTATTTCAGGATACTGCAAGGTAAAGGTTTCAATGCAAACCTCGTGACCTTCCTGAGAAAGGGCTTCTGCAAGTCTTTGATTGTAAACCGCTAATCCGCCTCTGAAAGGCCATGCGGTTCCTAAAATACAGATTTTGGCCATACACCATTCAAATTGTTTACCATAATGAAAAACCGTGCCAAACTATAAAATTAGTAGTCATTCGTGTCGTTTGGTGAAATAGAGTTTTCGGCATGTTCTAAATTTAATTCGTATGGAATTACATCCTGAATTTTGGTTGCCGAAATTGAATCGACACTCCATTCAACCATACTCGATGAAAGTGATTTTTTTAGCGATTCTAAGGCTTTAAAAATGTTTTCCTCGGCAACAAAAACAATATTCCCAATTTTTTGTTCTTTGCCGCTTCTTTCATCGATGGTAAAGTATGTTATTTTTGCTTTGAACCAAAGCGCATCTAAGTTTTCTGATGGAATGATCTCGTCAGCTTTTGCGAATCGAATTCCGGCAACCGAAAAGTCGATTCCTTTATTTGTTTGAATTACATGATGTAGTCGTTGTTCTGCTTCAGTAAATGAAACCGCATCGATTAAATAGTTCTCCGTTTCATTTTTGGTTTTACCAAACTCATCGGTAATTTGATATTTTATTTTGCATTCAAACCAAGTAGGCATAGTTTATACGATAAATAAGCCCGACTTATGTCGGGCTTAATGGTTAAAAATGTTGATAAATGCTATTTAAATAATAGTCGAGCTAAATCAACAACACGGCAAGAGTAGCCCCATTCGTTGTCGTACCATGAAACAACTTTGATCATTTTGCCATTCACCATGGTAAGACCGGCATCGAAAATTGAACTGTGAGTGTTGTGAATAATATCGCAAGAAACAATGGGATCTTCCGTATATTCAACAATACCTTTCATCGGTCCTTCGGCATATTTTTTCACAGCGGCGTTTATTTCTTCTTTAGTGGCTTCCCGTTTAAGTACCGCAGTAAAATCGCACATTGAGCCGGTTGGGGTTGGGACACGGACAGCCATACCGTCAATCTTGCCTTTTAGATCGGGAATAATTTTCCCAACAGCTTTTGCTGCTCCGGTAGTTGTCGGAATTTGTGAAACTGCTGCTGAACGAGCTCTGCGTAAATCTTTGTGTGGAGCATCCAAAATCATTTGGTCGTTTGTGTAGGCATGAATGGTATTCATATATCCCATTTCTACTCCAAAGGTTTCATGGAGTATCTTTACAATTGGTGCAAGACAGTTAGTTGTACACGATGCATTGGAAATACATTGATCTTCGGGTTTTAAATCGTTATTGTTAACCCCAAGAACGATCATACGATCGATAGTATCATCGGCCGGAACGGTGAGTATCACTTTTTTTGCACCAGCTTTTATATGATCTCCATATCCGCCTTTGGGGCTTTCTTTTGAACGAAAAACACCTGTGGATTCAATCACTAAGTCTGGGGTTTTTGACCATGGAATTTCAATGGGGTTTTTAATTGCAGTTACGGGTATTTTTATTCCATTTACGATAATATTTTGGTCGTCATATTCAACTGTTCCGTTGAATTTTCCTTGAGTGGAATCGTATTTGAGCAAATGTGCCAAAATTTTGGTACTTGTTAGATCGTTGATTCCGACAAATTCAAAACCTCCTTGTTCCACCATGATCTTAAAAACGTTTCGGCCAATCCTGCCAAAACCGTTAATACCGATTTTTATTGTTCCCATAAAATTTGTGTTTTAATTTTTTAGCATCACAAATATATTAAAATTTTTAACTTTTTCAATCTCCATATGTCGTTAAATATAAAAAAAGCTGCCCACTGGGGCAGCTTTTTTTTTTTTTACGATTTTTCACGTTATTGTTTTAACATTTTAACTGTTTTCCGCTCTTTGCCGTTAATGCATTGGATTAGATAAGTTCCTTTTGAAAGGTCGGAAAGTTCTAGTGAAATGTTGTGGCTTCCGGCTTCAATCGTTCCTGAATTTTGTTCTTTTACCAAACGTCCGTTCAGATCAAAAATTTGAACTTTGATGTTGGTTCTTTCAGCAACGGTTACTCTCAGTGTTCCATTGGTAGTTACCGGGTTAGGATAGAGGGTAACGTCTAAACTGTTAGAATGATTAATCGGATCATTGCTGGTTGTGCCACCAATACTTGTCCACACGTGGGCTGTATCTACAAATACTCCACGACCGTGTGTTGCAATAATGAATGTTCCGGCTTTATAAGTAACTTCTTCTCTACGTTCTATATAAAATTGACGAATGTCGAATACCGGGAAATGTCCCAGACCGTTATTTCCTTCTTGCCATGAAACTGATAAATAGTCTGCTTCATTAAGGTTTCCGGCTGTATTTACGTTAATATTAGTCTTTGGTGCCAAATAATTGTCAGTAACAAAAACCCCGAAATCGGTTCCGACTAACAACTGTCCCGTTACATTGGGGTTTTTATTGACACAAGCGGTATAAACCGGAACGGATGGTAAATTTCCCTGAATTGAAACAAAGTTGGTATTAAAGTCAGAACTTGCGGTTGTTCTTGCATTATATCCAACATAAATATTGCTTTCGTTTCCGTACTGACCTAATGTAACTATTAGAACTTCAGGATTTTTGGGGTCAGTCTCTAAATCGGTGACGTAGCGATTATAGATTTTTCCAATGAGTTTAATTTGAGTTCTTCTCTGTGTTGTGTCAACTCCCAATGTTGGGCGAACACAAGCATGATTAGCTTTTTCCGTGACATGCAGATTGGAAATACGATAGATGTAGGCAAATTTGTCATCAATGGCAGGTTCGGTAGCTCCATAGGCTACATCTCCATCAGAAGAGAAGGCAACAGCAATAAATCTCGCTTTTTGGGTATTACCCAGATCTTTTTCCACTATTTCCCACCAATCTCTTTTGGCCATTGGGTTCAAGAAATTAAAAGCTTTTCTTGTAAACCAGATCTTATCTCCAAGACCTATGAGCATGGTTGCTTGAAATTTGTCAGGGAAAATAAGAGTATCGCCAATGTCGTAGGTTCGGTTGCCAGTGTAGAATCGGACTTTTTGACCGGATATATTGGCTGATTCAATCCAATACCATGTTGAATCTTCATATTTTTTCAATGCCATCACTTCAGATGTATCAGTGCGAATATATCTGAAATCATCGGTTTCCCATGTTGCTATCGGCATTAGCCAAGGAGCACTGGTTCCCCAAACAAAGTTATCAGTATTCCAGCCTTCAAAATTGCGAATTCTCTCATCCCACATGTATTGTAAGTTTGCGGCATAATCGTTAGATTTTTGCATATTGGCAAGACTAGTGGAGACAGCAAAGACATTAGGACTTATTCTTGAGAAAACACAATCGGTTCCATCTCCGTTCATAATTTTTTGAGCGTATTGATTTTGGGATCCGGCTAGATTGAAAAGCATCATTAAAACTCCATTAGATTGAGTTCCACCAATTATTTCCCCTTTTGAGTTTATATCGGCACGATAAAACTGAGTAACATTAAAGTAGGTGTTGATTGGACGGCTTCCGGATGAGTTTCTTTTGAAAATTCCCCCATCTGTTCCGATGTAGAAAGTTTCGTAAGTGCTAGTGGCCTCTATCCAATGAATGTTGGCATGGATATAACTTGAGCTTGTTTCGGGAGCATTCCAGTATGAAATTTTATTCCACTGAAAGGCCAATTGCCCCGGAGCACCTGAGCCTAACCACATGTCAATCCCGGCAATTACAACCGAATATTCCGACAAGGCCTTAAGAGCGTGACTATAAATACCGGCTTTTTGGGTTCCGAATACATTGAATTCTGAACTCCCTCCGAATCCTATCTGATTCCAATTGGTACCACCGTCTATCGAACGGTAAATTCCATGGAGTGCTCCGGTAGAATCAGCTACTGAAGCGTAGACATAATTAGGATCTCCATCAAAGAAGTCATAAACAAAACGTCCAGAAATTTCTTTAATTTTATTCGTTTCGGTAGTGCTACTGATACGTGTCCAACTATTCTCTCCCGTTTTTTTAAGAAATGTTTTTCTTCCTACATTAGCAATAAAACTGCCATTTGTTCCCACCGCTACATCCCAAGATTGTCCGACTTCATCAATAGCCTTAGTCCAGGTAGTTCCACCATCGGAGGTTTCCCATACTCCTGTAGTTGTGGCAGCAAGCAAATAATTTGCATTTGTGGGATGGGCAACCAATCGACGCACACCATAAAAATCAGTGGAGTTGGTTGGCGAGGTGGAAGATAGACGTGTAAATGTATTTCCATTTTGCACAAAGATTCCTCCTCCTCTAATCAGGGGAACATCTTGACTATGTGCAGTATAGGGTTGATTTTCCGGATCCGTCGAGAAGACTTTATTGAATGCTTCTCCTGTCCCAAAATAGATTTTACCATCTGCTGCCTGGGCAATTGTAGTAACTGAGGTTGGAGTGTAACCATCTTCAACGGTGTAGTTAATTCTTTCCCAATATTGACCTCCGGTTGTTGATTTCCAAATACCTCCAGCAACAGCTCCAGCCCATAGTGTATTAGGATTATTTTTGTCGATGAGCACAACACGTGTTCTTCCTCCAATGTTGTTTGGACCTTTTTCTATCCAGTGAAAACCGTCGTGGTTTCCTGATTTAGCTATCATTTTCTGGAAACCGGCATCAGCTTTTGCCAAATCTTCTGCAGAAATAGTGTTTGTCGTGGGGTTTGCCTTGATTTTGAAAAGCCATTGCTGGTAGGCTTCGGGTGAGTATATTTCCTGGACATAATCACGAGGGGTATAATTCCTCTCATAATTGTCCTGAAGCATATTACTCATAGTGAGTCCGCTGATTAGCGCTACTCCAAGTAAAATCGAAATGTGTTTAGCTCTCATAAACATCTGTTTTATTTACTTTAAGATTATTTTTGAATTTGGGCGGCAAGTTAGGAATATTTCCTAAAAAATTAAACAAATTATCACAAATCCTTAATTTTTTGTTAAAATTCAAGGAAGTTGTGATATTGAGCTACTCGCCAGGCTAACTATTTTCCTTGCTCTACCACAAGGAGTTGTGAGTATGCCGGACATTTTTCTGAGCTTTTACAACCTGAGAATCCTAGCATTATCAGACTCACTAGAACTACTAAAAGGAGCATTTTTTTCATAATTCTTAAGTTTATAAGTTAATATAATTTTGAGCCTCAAATATACGCTAACTGTTTTAAATTCGGAAACTATCACCTTTCAAAGATAATTTTTTTTTCGATTCTGATAAACTTTTTCGTTTGTCCTTTTTTTCTTTAAAATTTCATAGCAATGGATTACATTTGCGTGCGATAAATAAACGAAAGAATACTATGGGACAGTCGTCAATTTTTAATCATCGCTCCATTAGGAAATATTTACCCAATAATGTCGATGATGCTTTATTGAACAGAATTTTAGAAGCCGGAATTAGGGCATCTAACACAGGCAATATGCAGGTTTATTCCATTGTTGTCACCCGCGATCAACATTTGCGGGAGCAATTGTGGGAAGCTCATTTTAAACAAGATATGGTTAAACAAGCCCCTGTTCATCTTACTTTTTGTGTTGACATAAATCGATTCAGTCACTGGTGTGTTATCAATAATGCTTCACCGGGATATGATAATTTTCTTTGGTTTCTGAACGGTGCTATTGATGCAGTTTTGGCCTCTCAAAATATTTCAATTGAAGCTGAGAATAATGGTTTGGGAATTTGCTATCTTGGGACAGCGGCCTATAACGCCGATAAGATTATTGAAATTCTAAAACTTCCCCGAGGTGTGATTCCAGTTACGGCAATTGTAATGGGGTATCCTGCCGAAACCCCGGAATTAACTGATCGTCTCCCGTTAGAGGCTGTGGTTCATTTTGATACTTATCAAAATTATTCCGATTCCATTATTAGAGAATTATACAGCGCAATAGAAAACTCTGATTTAGCTAAACGACTTATTGCTGAAAATCAGGTGGCTAATTTTGCAACAATTTTTACAGAAAAACGTTATAAAAAGACTGATAATCAATTTTTTAGTCAAAAATATTTAAAAATCCTTGAACAACAGGGATTTATGAATAATTTTTAATTTTCTGCAATGAAATGGAGGATTTTGGCATTTTGTGCCCTCAACGGGATTTTGGCCTTTCCTCCCTTTATTCACCTAATAGCTAGTCCGGAGGTCGATTCTGATAAATTTCATGAATCTTTTTATAGGACATTACCACTTTCTCCAGTTAGTGAACCTCCGGAGCTGCTTATTTCATTTTTCGACACATTAGAAAACGATAAATCGTTGATTATTAATTCATTTATTTACTCAGATTCTTCGATTTTCGGGATTAGTCGATTAAATAAATATCAGAAAAAGAGGCTGAATGTTGATTCAATTGAGCAAGATATAAACTCAATAATTAAGGAATACAATCGATTAGGTTATCCGTTTTTTGCGATTACTTTGAAGCCGGTTTTTATTTCGAGCGATAGCTTCAACATTTATGTCGTTACTGAAAATTATAGCCAGCGGATTTTGATCGACACTCTCGTTTTACCTTTGGATTGCAAAGTGTCAAAGAGTTTTGTCAGTGGATATTTGAATTTACACGAAGGAGATGTGTTTGATGTCATGAAACTTCAGCATTATCAGCAACGAATTAAACGCCTGAATTTTTTGGAGATGAATGCCCCTTTACAGGCCAGGTTCTCTACTGGAGGGGCTATTCTTGAATTTCCATTGGTGGCAAGGATAAATGGATCCTTTACCGGAATTGTTGGGATTACTAAGAGTTCAGATGATAATAAAACTAAGCTTATCGGTGATGTACAATTTTCACTTCAAAACGCCTTAAAACACGGTGAATCCATAAATTTGAATTGGAAACGTCCTTCGCCACAAAGTCAATTTTTGGACCTTTTTGCAGAATATCCCTACATTGCCGGAAGCCAATATGGGCTTGTGGGAAACGTTGATTTGCAAAAACGTGATACTTCTTTGGTTATACTGCGAAATTCATTATATGGAGTTTTGTATAAACAATCATTGAGATTTTCGGTTGGAATTGACTTTTTTTCGTCGAATACGCTAACAAATTCTGGTCAAGGTCAGAATACAAGTCGTAGGCTTTATTCGGGCAAAATATCTTTTTCCCCCGAAGGACGTCGCCCCCATTCTGATGGGAGTTATGATGTGAAATTTTCTCTAGGGAAAAGGACTCAAGCTGATTCTCTCAGGCATCAATCAATTATTTTTGAGACAGTTCTAAATGCAGAACAGAAAATTCCGATAAATGAAATATTTGGGGTTAAAACAAGTACATCTTTGGGTACAATTCAGTCAAGAGAAAAGCTAAATCGCGCCGAATTGTTTACTCTTGGAGGTTTAAGAACTTTGCGTGGATTTGATGAAAAAAGCTTATTTGTTCGTCATTGGATATATTCTACTTTTGAACTCCATTGGTTTTTTGAACCGCAGAGTACTTTTTTCTCCTACCTTCAACTAGGTCGATATTTTCTCGGTGTGGTTGACAATGTTGTTCCTAAAAACTTTTTTTCATTTGGGCTCGGAGCCGAGATGAATTTGGGCAGTGGGGAACTTATGGTAATCTGGGCTAATGGTGCCAATTGGGGAGAAAAATTATATCTAGGAAAATCAAAACTACATGTGGGATATCGGATTCGATTCTAAATGAAAAAAGCGGGAATGAGCCCGCTTTTTTCTTTTGTTTCACTATTCCGGAGAAATTGCATCTACCGGACATACTTCTGCACATGATCCGCAGTCAGTGCAAACATTTGGATCAATTTTGTAGATATCGCCTTCAGAAATAGCTTCAACTGGACATTCTGAAATGCAGGATCCGCAAGCGATACAGTCTTCTGAAATTTTATAAGCCATTGTTTTACGGTTTAGAATTATGCAGTACAAAAATAAAACGCTTTCTCTGATAAAAAAAATTATTCCGAGGATTTTTAAATAAACATCTAATCGATTTGTGCAATTGGAGTAACGCAGCCAATTGTTTTAACGCCGAGTTTAACCAAAGGCTTAGTTTGTACGGGAAGAAATATATCAACCCGCGATCCAAATTTTATAAACCCAAGCTCTTGCCCTTTTTCAACTTTCCGATCGGGATCAATGGTGTAGGTTTCAATTCTTCTAGCCACAAATCCGGCTATTTGGCGAAGAACAATTTTTTGACCGCTTTTGGTTTCAATCATTAACGTAGTTCTCTCATTATCGCATGATGATTTGGGCTTTTTGGCTATTAAAAATTTGCCCATATGATACTTAAAATAGCGCAAGGTACCTGAGATAGGTATCCAATTGATATGAACATTCCAAATCGACATAAAAATAGAGATTTGGAGACATTCAGCTTTTAGTATTTCATCTTCGAAAGTTTGTTCAATAGCAACCACTGTTCCATCGGCAGGGGCAACTAAAATATTTTGATCTGACTCACATATTCTTAGTGGCTTACGAAAAAATCGAATGACAAATGCCAAAAGTAAAATAGAAAAAATAAGGGTGCTTACAGTTATAGATTTTTGTGTGATAAGATGCCACAATAAAATGTTGCTTGCAAGTAAAAATAAAGAGGTTCCCAAAATTATTCCGTGTCCGGCTTTGTGAATTTTTATCATGCTAATTAGGTATTAATTTATTACGAAATAAATAAAAACATAAGCAAATGGCATCACAAGAAGAAGACTGTCAAATCGATCCAAAACTCCTCCGTGTCCTGGTAGGAGTGTTCCGGAGTCTTTTATATTAGCTTCTCGTTTCATCATACTTTCCACTAAATCGCCAAAGACTCCAGCTATGATTGTTATTATTCCCAAAATCGCCCAATTAATATTGTCGAGGGTGGGCCAATAATAGGAAAGAAGTTGAGAAATGGCTATCGTAAAAACAAGCCCTCCGGTAAATCCTTCCCATGATTTTTTTGGTGAGATTCTGGGAAATAATGGATGTTTTCCAAAGGTTATTCCTATCAAGTAGGCCATAGTGTCGTTAGTCCAAATAAGAAAAATTATTCCTAGGTTTATCGTGTAATCGTATTCTTCTCCCATGGTTGAAATGAGATACATTAACGTTAAAGGAAGTGTTACGTGAATTAGAGGAAGAATGGTTAACGATATGTTTTCGATTGGTTTTTTATGATGCGAATAGAGTTGAAGAATAAAAATCATGAACAACGCAGGCAGAAGCAATAGGAAACTTTCAAGGGGTATTAAGTTTTTACGCGAAAGGAATGTACATAATAGTAGAATCAAGGAAAGGGAATGAGTAAAAGCCTTTTGGGGTTTAATTTCTAAGCTTTTGGCAATATGGTTGTATTCTTCAATACAAAGGATGGAAATTAATATCAAAATTGCTAATAGAGAATATTCTCCTCCTATGTTTGATATGATCATTGCTAGGGAGAAAAGCAATCCGGTTATTGTTCGTTTTCCGAGGTTATTCACTTTCAATGTGTTTTTTAATTAAGGTTCTTGCTTTTAGGACTGAATCTTGCATCACATGAATTTCAATTTCTCCTATTGTTGTATAGGCTGAATCTTTTTTGTTTACTAAAATAGCTTGTATTTCATTTGAAGCCAGCATTTGTTTTATGATGTGAGCTTCAAATTCATTGGAAGTCGAATAAATCGCGATCCATTTTGGGCTCATGAGCTCATTCCTTTGATGTTGCGATACTTTTCGGTTGAATTTTTTCTATTAAAAAATGTTAATTTATTCCTGATTTGAGATTTGTTGACTTTTTTCTGAGTTTGGATCTATCGGTTGTGTTTGCTCCACATGATACGAATTTTTAAGCTGAGGTCGTTTACCGAAAATTGTTTCTAAATCTTCTGTATAAATTACCTCTTTATCAAGAAGTTGTTGAGCCAATTTGTCTAATCCCTCTCGATTTTTTTCAAGGACTTCCATTGCAGTGTCAAACGCTTGATTTACAAGTTTTTTTACTTCTTCATCAATTTTTTCGGCAGTTTTTTCACTGTAGGGTTTTGTAAATGCATATTCGCTTTGACCGGAACTGTCATAG
>DAOTAV010000042.1:0-3207 GCA_035382785.1 Salinivirgaceae bacterium
GGTTTTGTTTTGAAGCATGATTAATTCATTGGTACTGAAAATCAGATCGATATTGAGTAACATAATAAAAGTCTCCTCGGAATCGCGCCACATGCCTTTAATGAATTCGGCTTTATAGCGTGTGCCGATGCTTGGTGACGGTTCTATTTTTTCTTCATCGATTTGCAATACTTCACTCACCGAGTCAACCAAAATTCCCAACATTACTTCTTCTCCGTTTATTTCAACGTTGAGCACTATTATACATGTATCAACAGTGGCTTCAATGGCAGGCATTCCGAATTTTACACGCATATCGATTACCGGAAGCACATTACCACGAAGATTGATAACGCCGCTCATGTAGTCAGGAGAATGGGGAACTTTGGTAATGGGTTTAAGTTCCAGAATGTTTAGAACTTTATGAACGTTTACTGCAAAGGTCTCATTTCCCAAACAAAACGACAAATAGGTTTGAATGTTTTTGCTTAGGGTTTCGTTTTCTTCAATGTTTTTTTTCAGTTTCATAGGGCGATATTTTTATCCGATTTTTACTTCATTTTTGGCAAAATCTTCGATGAGCTTATTGGGATCAAGTACAAGTGCGACTGTTCCATCGCCAAGGATTGTTGCTCCGGAGAAAAACTCTTGCTTTTTATACATGTCGCCAAGTGGTTTTAACACTGCTTGGTATTCGCCAACAATTTCATCAACAGTAAGACCGATGTAGTTATCCATAAATTCAACGGTAACTACGCGTTCTATGTCAGGTGCGGGTGTTTCGAACCCAAAATATTTTCTCAAATAGACGTTGGGAATATTTTCTCCGTCAGCTAAAATCAAATTGTTGATGGCGTTAACAATGTAATCATGTTTATACTCAAACACTTTATAGACCGAACTTAGCGGAATTACAATATGGGTATTGTCAATTTTTACTAATAATCCGTCGATTATGGATAGAGTTAAAGGAAGTTTTATGGTTACGGTTGTTCCTTGATCAACCTGACTATCAATGTCAACCTGTCCACGCAAATCGCCGATTTTACGTTTTACAACATCCATTCCCACACCGCGACCCGACAGATTGGTCACATTTTTTGCTGTGCTGAATCCCGGAAGGAAAACCATCTCTAAAAGCTCTTTTTTCGACAATTCGGCTTCATGGCTGATAAGCCCTTTTTCAATGGCTTTTTTGCGAATTTTTTCAGGATCGATACCGCGTCCATCGTCGATAATCTGAATGTAAACATTGGTACCGGAGTAGAAAGCATTGAAGAGAATTTTTCCTTTGGCCGGTTTTCCTTTTTTAATTCGTTCTTCTGCCGTGTCTTCGATGCCGTGATCCATGCTGTTGCGAATGATGTGCATTATTGGATCGGCAAGCATTTCTATGATGTTCTTGTCGAGTTCGGTTTCGGTTCCTCGAGTTTCAAATATTACCTCTTTATTAAGATTGTGGGATAGTTCACGTATCAGTCTTTGGAAACGGGTTAGCATATTGGCTACCGGAATCAATCGGATGCTGAAAACGTCGTCGCGAAGGCGTCGGGTGATTTTTTCTATTTCCTCGGCTATGGGGGTCAGCCCGGCATAATGGTTTTTCTGGGCATAGAGCGATAGTTGTGCCTGAATGGTTACAAGTTCGCTTACCCAATTGATCAGATTATCGAGTTTTTCACTGGAGACCCGTATTGACGATATGGTTTGCTCGCTGCCCTGGAATGTTTGTCCTGAGCGTTTTTGAATTCTTTCATCGGTTTCGGTTTGAATTTTCTCTAAATCATGGGCAAGAACAGTAATTTGTTCAAGGGTGTTGATATCTTTTTTAAGAAGTGTTTCTTTCAGAATTTTTCTTTGTGCTTCTTCGGCTAAGAGATTGGTTTCGCTGATCTTCTGTATTTCTACTCGTGTTCGGTTGTTTACAAAGATAAAAACATCCATAATGGCATTGATTCCTTCACGACTGGCAATGAGTATTTTCCAACCCATATGGCATTCTGTGGGGGTAAGTTCTTGTAACGATGGAATGTATTGATAATCAGGGACCACAACTAATTCCCCTAATTGCCATAGATCGTCGATCAGAAAGAGAGGATTTGAACCATCGGCAAAGAAATCGACTGAGGGATAAAACGAAATGTAATAGGTTGAGACTTGCCTCGCGATGGGTTCGTTCTCGATAATTTGAACATTTTCGGCTCTGGGTTTCTGGGATAATATTGATTCGATGGTTTTAATGAATCGGTTGTTTGCTGTTTCTAGCGTGGCTCTATTTTCCGGGGTTTCATTAAGTAGATTTCGAAGATGATCGACTACATCGAGAGTTACTTCAAGAATATCGTCGGTTACAGTGGTTTCGTTATTCCGGATTTTATCGTAGATATTTTCGAGCAAATGAGTCAGTTTATCGATCAAATCGAAGCCGAACATGGCACTTCCTCCCTTTAGGGAGTGCATTACTCGGAAAACCGATTCGATAATTTCGGTATCGGTACGATTTTTTTCAAGAATCAGCACAAGTTGTTCAAGTTCTCCAATCAACTCGTTGGCTTCTTCTTTGAATTTACTTCTGAATGAATCGTTCATGGTTTCCATCATCGTACAACTTTATTGATTGCTTCAAGCAGTTTTTCAGGCACAAAGGGTTTTACTATCCATCCGGTAGCTCCGGCTTCTTTGGCTTCCATCTTTTTAGATGTCTGCGATTCGGTGGTCAGAAAGAGTATCGGAATGAACTTATATTCTTCAATAACCCTTACTTTTTTTATGAGTTCAATCCCATTCAGGTTGGGCATATGAAGGTCGGTAATGATCAAATCGAATTTTTGTCCATCTAGATATTTCAGGGCATCTTGTCCGTCAACGGCTTTGATCACTTCATGACCTGCGTTTTCGAGGGTGAAACTTACAACCTCTCGGATACTCTCCGAATCATCAACAATCAGTATCTTTTTTCCCATATTTTTTGCAATTATTATTCTTTAATCAAAAAATTGATGTTGGCATGTTTTAGTAATGTCCCAATGCTTTGTGAAAAGTCTGTTTCAAAAATTGTTTCAAGATTTTTTTGTTTTCTTTGATTCATAAAAGCATAAAGGATTTGAACGGTGGAAAGGTCGAAAGTATCGACTGATTCCAGTGTAATTCGAATTTTTCGAGGTTCGGACAAGTGTTCAATCAATGTGTTTTTTAATTCTTCCGAGAGGTTTATTCCAGGTTCTCCCG
>DAOTAV010000042.1:3217-14286 GCA_035382785.1 Salinivirgaceae bacterium
TTATTATAAGTTGTGTTTCGCTTTCACGAACAGATTTGTTGATTGCACTCATGGCATTTGGGTTTAAAAAAGTTCTACATCCGATTCTTCATCGTTTTTCTCGATATTTTTACCGTAATGAATATCTCTTTGCGATTGCATGGTATAATGTTCTTCCATACCGGTTAACAAATCTAATGATTTTTTTGTTGTGTTGTTGAGGGGCGAAAGCATAATATAAATTTCATTTAAAGAGGCAATTATTTTTTCTACTTCGCGGTCAAATGCATCGTAGTATGTTACTTTTTCAATGGAATGCAGCAGTTCGGTTGGTCTTCTTTTCTCGATCTCTTCAATAATGGAGCGCATGGAGGAAAGAGTATTCTGTATTTGCACGATTGAATTTTCCGGAGGCGATTTCAGACCGACGGTTGCCAAAGCTATGGTTTCGGTAAGGTTTAGCAATTGGGTACGAATGCTTGAATGTCGAGAATCGGGGATTAACCGTTCCATACGTATTCGCGACTGTTTGGTGTCAAACAGTAACGGGTCGATTTGTTTTGAGAATACGTCAACATTTTGTCGTTCTGATGTTTGAATTTTTTTTATCTTTTCCAATAGTTGAGTGAGCTTGTTTTCAAATTCTTCTAAATCGTGCTTCTTCTTAACCTGATCTTCAATTTTATCCTGATAAAAAGCACTGGTGGTAGTTAGTTGTACCGCTAGCGTTGATATTTCCTGGAACAGATGATAAATTTCTGTCCATTGTTCTAAAAGCTTATTAAATAATTGGTTGAGATTTTCGATGTTTTTAATCTTTTCTTTGCAGATTTCCGATATTTGTTGATGATCGTTTCGGGTATCGTATAGTTTTTGATTAATGGTTTCAATGGCATTTTGATATTCTTTGTTGGTAAACATCAATTGTGCGGCTTGAATCTCTACTACCTCAGGAATTTGTTTGAGATAATCCTGATAGTTTGTTACTTCTGTGGTCGGATTGGAGCTCATTAAGTTCTCAATGATCGATTGATGCGTGTTTTGTATATGTTCCATCTTTTGCCGGATGATATCGTGATATTGAATGTTGGTGATCACGCTGTCGAGATTTTTGAAACAACGTTGCCCTAATTGTTCAATTCGTCGGCTATCATCTTGAGCTTTGTTTTTTAAGCCGTTTATGGTTTCAAGGTTTTTGTCGAGTTCTTTAGAATTTAAGTCAAGCGTCGGTAAGATTTGGGTATGAAGTTTTTTGACCAGATGATTTAACGAAGTCATCTGTTGAGAAAGAAACTGTATGTCGTTGTCTAAAGCAGGAAGTCCATCGCGGGTGTTTTGGATATAGGTTGAAATTTCGTCGATGAGACGATTGATTTCCATGGCATGATTGGGCTCGCTTATCCATTGGGTTAGTTTAACGTTGGTGAACAAAAATTTCAGTGAAAGAAGATTTTGTCTGAAATTATTGAAAGGCACAAAAAGTTGCTGTAAATCTTCTTCAGTTTTTTTGATTGTGTTGTCAACCTGTTGAGAAATTTGTTTTAGGCTGGCTAATCTTAAATTTACCAAACTTTGGAGCGATTTTGAGGATTGAATCAAGGGTGTTTCATCCAATGAAATAAACAAATCGAAAAGATTGGCGGAATGCGCTGTTAGTTCTTTGGTTTTTTGATGATACTCTTTTAAGATTTCGTTAAATCCAAGGAAATCTTTGGCACTAATATTATTGAGCTCGATAATTTTTTCATCAATTCCTTTTAGGATCGATACAATTTTTTCGATATCTCCTTTACTGAGCAAATTCTCTCTTTTATCAGACATAGAGGTGGATTTGGTTTTTCGGGATAAGCTGATGTTTTATTTGCCTTAAAGTTATAATTTTTTTTTAAAACCCCAACGCTTTGAATAAAATTATCCAAATAGTCGAATTTGGTTTGGTGGTTTCCGTGTAATCAAAAATTGCTAACTTGCGGCAAATTTTACTTAGGAATATGAACATTCTATTTGTCGATGACATTATTATTAATCGTGTGATTTTGAGCGAATTGGTTTCCAAATTGGGGCATAATTATTCGCATGCTCAAAATGGAAAGGAAGCTATAGAGATGCTTCAAACCCACACCTTCGACCTTGTCCTGATGGATATTGAAATGCCTGTTATGAACGGAATAGAGGCTGTTCAAAAAATTCGCCTAAGCAATTCGCAGTTATCTGAAATCCCAGTTATAGCCCTAACCGCTCATAATGCTGATGACTTTTTTGATGAATACGGAGATGTCGGGTTTAATGAATTGGTGACAAAACCCTACTTACTCGATAAGATTGAGCGCGTGATATTGAAAGTTACGAATAAGTGAAAACATAAGTTTTATTTTGAGTTACCAAGCAAGTCAATGAAAGTGTTACAAAAAAAATGGTTTCTAACGCTTCTTAGCGGACTATTGTTAAGTCTATCGTGGTTAGGCGGATATTGGGCGATTTTAATGTTTATAGCTTTCGTGCCGCTTTTGATGGTTGAGCAATCCTTAACCCAACAATCCAACTATTTACGCAAAACTTGGTTGTATTCTTTTTGTACATTTTTTATCTGGAATGCTTTGACGATTTGGTGGCTCGCCTTTGCTACATTTTGGGGAGCTGTTTTTGCGATTGTGGGAAACAGTTTTTTAATGTCGTTTGTATTTTCCCTTTATGCATGGTCAAGGTTAAAAACTCGATTTCGTTTCAGTCCCTGGATATTGATTATTTGGTGGTTGGCCTTTGAATTCGCTTATTTACGAACCGAAATATCGTTTCCTTGGCTTCATTTGGGAAATGTATTTGCAGACCTTCCACAGCTTATACAGTGGTATGAATTTACCGGAGTGGCGGGAGGTTCGTTGCTGATTTTAATTGTCAATATTTTTGTATTTCAATCCATAACCAAAAGAAGTTTAATACAAGCTCGTTTTCAAAAGGTTTATCAGTGGGTCGGATTCATTGCTATGATAAGTTTATTTATTTGGAGTTGTGTTACCTATAGCAACTATTCCGATCAAGGACGTGAGGTTGAAGTTGTTGTGGTGCAGCCCAACATCGATCCCTATAACGAAAAATTCTCGGGCTTAACCGATCGCCAACAGTTAGAGCGATTTCTCACTCTGGCATCAACAAAAATTAGTCATAAAACAGAATTGGTTATTGGTCCCGAAACCGCTTTAACCGAATATATTTGGGAAAACAGCATGGAGAATTCCATGTCGGTCTCCATGCTCCGCCATTTTCTTTCAAAGCAACCCAAGCTTGCTGTTATTGTTGGTGCAAGCACCCGAAAAATATTTCATCCGGACGAAGAAGTTCCTCCAACGGCTATTCAATTTCGCGACACCTTACTTTACCTTGACCGATACAATACAGCACTTTTAATTGATACCACGCCAAACATTCAGATTCATCATAAATCGAAATTGGTGCTTGGGGTAGAAACGATGCCTTATCCAAAATATTTGAAATTCTTGGAATACCTAAGTCTTGATCTTGGAGGAACTGTTGGAAGTTTGGGCACCCAGCCAAGTCCTTCGGTTTTTGTATTTAACGATATTGTGGCAGCTCCTGTTATTTGTTACGAATCGGTTTACGGCGATTATGTAGCAGAATATGTGAGAAAAGGAGCCAATTTGATAACAGTGATAACCAACGACGGATGGTGGGATAACACCCCCGGTTATAAACAACATCTAATGATGTCGCGATTGCGAGCCATTGAAAACAGAAGAGCCATTGCAAGGTCGGCTAACACAGGTATAAGTTGTTTTATCAATCAACGGGGTGATGTGATTTTACCGACTTCTTGGTGGACTCCCGATGCCATAGTGGCTTCAGTCCATCTCAATAAAAAAGAGACTTTTTACACCTATCATGGTGATTATATTGGGCGAATTGCCGGTTATTTCTCCCTTTTGCTGATTATTTACTGTTTTTCTATGGGACTCATTAAAGAAAAGTCGTTGGAGCGATAATAATCACACTTTTTCATTGATTTTTTCTGACGTTTGTTTGAACCATTGAGCATGAGAATCTTAATAGTTTGTACAGGGAATAGTTGTCGAAGTCAAATGGCTGAGGCGATATTAAGGAGTTTTGATAAGGAAATTGAAGTCGTTTCAGCAGGAATTATACCTGAGTCCGAAGTTTCCCCTTTGACCATCGAAGTGTTGAAAGAAATCGGGATTGATGTTTCGGGCAATCGTCCCAAATCAGTAATGGAATTTATTAGCCACGATTTTGATTATGTTTTTACTCTTTCGGAACAGGCTAATAAAGAACTTCCTCGTTTTGAAGGAACGATAAAGAATCGCTGGCATTTACTTTTTGATGATCCGGCCGAAGCTACGGGTAGCTATCTCGATCGTTTGGCAGTTTATAGGCGGGTTCGTGATGAAATCCACGAATCGTTCGACTCGTTTTACCGCACACAAATCAAGGGAGAACGTGGTTCTTGCTGTAGTTGAAAGTAAAAAAAAAGAGCCGTCGAGAAAAAAATGTAAGCTGTGAGGTTTGACGAAAGAAAATCGACGGCTCTTATAGTGATTATTCTGCTTTTTCAGAAGTTTTAAACATCGAAACCTCATCAAGGTCAAAGTTGCTTATGAAATCGGCATGGTGACGATTTTGTGCGACAGCCATTTTTACAAAGATTTGAGCGTGCTTCAGATACGATTCGTCACGAATGCTATCAATAATCAACAACCAACTCATGATGATGTTTCCGGCCATTTCAACCAGTCGGCGAGCGTGGAAATCGAGGTATTCTGAATTTTGGCTTTGGGCGTTGATTTCTTCAACTAATTTTACCATTTTTTCAAATTCGCCCGACATTTCAAGAAGGTGTCGTTTGAGAGGTTCTTGTTGAGGCAGAATCTCGGTTTGTTCATATTCGCGAATCTGACCGAGATAAACGCCGGTAACAACGCCACGGATTGCTGCAACTACCTGAAGTTGAGTGGTTCCTTCATAGATGCTTGTGATTCGAGCGTCACGGTAAATGCGTTCAATAGGATAATCTTTCATAAAACCGGAGCCACCATGGATTTGTAAAGCATCGTAGGCAATTTGGTTACACCATTCGCTTGAAGTCATTTTCAGTAGAGGTGTGTAAACATCAGCCAATCGTTGATATTTTTTCAAATCGGCTCGTTCGTCGGCTTCCAGTTTTCGTTCGTTCGAAATGTGGGTCAGGGTTTTATATATGTCCACAAAGCGGGTGGTTTCGTAAAGCAGTGAACGCATGGCTTTGATTTTTGCTTCCATGTTGGTCAACATTTCATAGACAGCAGGAAATTGATTGATAGGTTTGCCAAACTGCATACGATCGGCTGCATAGGCAACGGCTTCACGATATGCCGCTTCGGCAATACCTACTGATTGTGCTCCTACACCAAGGCGAGCGCCGTTCATCAGCGACATTACGTATTTTATTAAACCCATTTTACGTTCTCCCACCAATTCGGCCGGAGCGTTGTTGAAAACCAGTTCACAGGTGGGTGAGCCTTTGATTCCAAGTTTGTTTTCGATACGACGGATTTTTACGGCATCGTGTTTCTTATCGTAGATGAAAAGTGATAAACCGCGGCCATCGGTAGTTCCTTCCTCTGAGCGAGCCAGAACCAGACTAATGTCGGCATCTCCATTGGTAATGAAGCGTTTTACTCCATTCAGATACCATGTTTTATCGGCTTCGTTATAAGTAGCTTTTAACTGAACAGCTTGGAGATCACTACCGGCATCGGGTTCGGTTAAATCCATCGCAGCTGTTGCCCCATCGTTGAAACGGGGAAGATATTTTTGTTTTTGCTCTTCGGATGCAAATTCGTAGATGGTTTCTGCACAATCCTGCAATCCCCAAATATTGGCAAACCCGCCGTCGGCTCGAGAAACAATCTCTGCCGACATCACGTAGGGAACCATGGCAAAATTAAGCCCGTTATATTTGCGGGGCAGAGGCATTCCGTAAAGTCCTGCTTTAGTCAGTGCATCGTGGTTTTCTTGAGTTCCTTTGGCATAGATTACTCGGTTGTTTTCAATTTTTGGACCTTCATGATCAACCGATTCGGCATTGGGAGCCAATATGTTGGCGCAAATATCACCGATGATTTCAAGGACTTTATCGTAACTGTCGATGGCATCTTCAAAGTCGATAGGAGCGTAATCGTATTTATCCTTTTCAGCATAATTGTTCTCTTTCAGAGCAACTATTTTTTTCATTAAAGGATGATTGAGATGAAATCTCAAATCGGGATTATCGTTATAAAAATTAGCCATTGCTGTATTGTTTTCAGGGTTTTACTTGGTATTTTTCTTATAGGCTCTGATCATTTTTGGAATGATATCCGATACGCTTCCGATAATGGTATAATCGGCTATTGCGTTAATGGGAGCCTTGGGGTCGGTGTTGATGGAAATGATCATGGATGATTGCTCCATACCTGCGCGATGTTGGATCTGTCCTGAAATTCCACAAGCGATGTAGAGTTTTGGTCGCACGGTAATTCCGGTTTGGCCAATCTGACGCTCGTGTTCTGCAAATCCGGCATCAACGGCAGCACGTGATGCACCGACTTCTCCCCCGAGAACTTCGGCTAGGTCGTAGAGAAGCTGGAAGTTTTCTTTCGACCCAACTCCGTATCCTCCGGCTACAATGATTGAGGCTCCTTGCAGGTTGATTTTGCGTTTTTCGATGTGTCGTTCTAATATTTCTACCACAAAATCTTCGTCGGTTAGGAGCGACTTTACATCAATGTTTTTTATTTCACCGGTGTGGTTTGGGTTGTAGATTTCTTTTTTCATTACACCTTCTCTCACGGTTGCCATTTGCGGGCGGCAGTCGGGGTTGATAATGGTGGCAATGATGTTTCCGCCAAATGCGGGACGAATTTGGTAAAGGAGATTCTTATAGGTTTTGCCGGCCTTTTTGTCTTCGTGATCTCCGATTTCGAGACTTGTACAGTCGGCAGTGAGTCCGCTCTTAAGGGCTGATGAAACTCGCGGGCCAAGATCACGTCCGATCACAGTAGCGCCTAATAATGCTATTTGAGGTTGTTCTTTTTTGAACAACTCGATTAAAATTTTTGAGTAGGGTAACGTTAAATAGTGAACCAAACTTTTGTCATCAGCCACGTGCAAAACATCGGCTCCGTATGGAAAAATTTGTTTTTCGATTCCTTTTAGATTGTGACCAATAGCCACAGCTTCGAGCTTGCAGCCGAGTTGGTTGGCTAATGAACGGCCTTTGGTTAAGAGTTCAAGACTGACATCGGCAACCTGACCGTCTTCTATTTCGCAGAATACAAATAAGTTATTCACGGTTTTTCTGTTTTTAATCGGATTAAACAATAATTAGATTTTAACCAATAGTGTGGTTTTTAATTAATTCCACAATCATGGCTTCAATCTCACGATCGTCGTTGTTAATTATTTTAGATTCTTTGGCTTGAAGTACAACGTTTTCTATGTTTTTCACCTTGGTGGGTGATCCGTTGAGGCCTAGTTGAGAAACATCAGCGTTTACATCGTTTACCCCGATTTCAGGGATTTGAAGGTAGGGGCGCGAAGAGTATATTTGTAAGTAATCTTCAGATGCTTCTTGAATTTCGGTTACTATTTTGGCATATTTATATTTCATGGTATGTTTTGCATGTCGTGGACGACATTCGCGTGCCGAACTAGTTACGGTAACCACCAGCGGGAGTTTTCCGCGAACGGTTTCAACTCCTCGTTCAAGCCGACGTTTGATAGTGATTTTCCCATCGGTTACATCGAGAATCTCTTCAGCATAGGTAATTTGGGGTAATCCTAATTTTTCAGCAACTTGTGGTCCCACCTGGGCTGTGTCACCATCGATGGCTTGACGTCCGGCAAGTATCAGATCGAACGGGCCAATTTTTTCGATGGCTTTTGACAAGGCATAACTGGTGGCTAATGTGTCGCTTCCTGCAAAAGCACGATCAGTGAGTAAATATCCGTTATCTGCCCCGCGATAGAGTCCTTCACGAATTATTTCAGCGGCTCTTCCCGGTCCCATAGTGAGGATGGTTATTGTTGTTCCGGGAATTTTGTCTTTTAAACTAAGCGCTTGTTCCAAGGCATTTAAATCTTCGGGATTGAAAATAGCATCTAAGGCGGCACGGTTTACTGTGCCGTCGGCTTTCATGGCGTCTTTCCCAACGTTGCGAGTGTCGGGAACTTGCTTCGCCAATACCACAATCTTTAGTCCTTTCATCATTTTTGGAAGTTTGATAATTTGGTCTGCAAATATACGTTTTTGATTGATTTTATAGGTTTTGTTCTTTTATTTTCTTTAGTGTGAAGTTATTTTTTGCGGGTGTCCGGTAATTTTATTTTTTGTATATTTCCCGTACTTGGGTCGTATTCAATTTCAATTTCGGGAATTCGTGTAACGTCGTGCGGTAGTTGCATTAATGTACCCTTCTGATTAATACTGTGTTGTGTCTTGTATAGAATTTTATTCTGATGAGAGATCTCTACATTGCATAGCCCGGGAATGCGATAGACAATTCCACCCGGAAAGGTTACTTTTGATTTAATGTTGTTTATGGGACAGGAAACCTCAACTTCTACATGTTGGTTCCGGTTATTGTTGCGATACGGAATTTTCTTGTTGATTAGGGTAGGTCCATCAATTTCGTCAAAGTAAAAAATCGTTTGGGTAAAGGGTTGGGCAGAATTATCCGGTGTCACCACAAATCGATAGGTGTAGATAGTGTCTTTGGAAAATCCGGTGAATAGTTGCAAATAGCGTTGTTCAACCGAATAAAGTTCTTGAATGCTGATTTTTAATGATTCTCCTTCCGGGAACGTCTCATAGAGTCCGGCAGAAAGCTCAAAGCGTAAGTTGCGTATTTTTTGAATGAATTCTGCTGCTAATCGTGATAACTCTTCGGGATTACGTTGGACTTTCACGGTTTCTTTAGTCGGAATTTTTGTTTCGATAGAATCTCTTTTGATATGTCTATACACAGTGCGAATTTCTTCCTCAACCATGTTTTGCATGCTGACATCGTAGAAAAATCCTTCAAGTTCCACGGGCTGAGGTATTTCATAACCAGCGAAGTTTTGAGATTGGGACTGGTTTGAAGTTGAAGGGGCGCTGTTTATAGCCATTAAAACATTTTGATTGTTCAAAAAAAATGATGCCATTGCTTGGGATGGAGATACATAACCGTACCATTGAGACGAATCGGGAGTAGTAATTGTTTTGCTCGAAATGGATACGATTGAAAATTCTTTGCTGTTATTTTGAATAATAGATTGAGTTTTCAGTCCAAGAAACTTTTCTCCATATTGATAATAAGGACCTCTATAATATTGAGTTTGTTTAATTTTGATTTCGAATTCAATCGATGTTTGAGGTAGATTGTAAAAAAAGAGTGCCGGTTCTTGAATTTGATTGGCCGGAGCTACATAGGGTTTTAAAACTGGTTGAACCGATGTGCAACCTAAAATTAGAATAACAGAAATCAAATTAAGCTTTATTATCGTTTTCATTAGAGGAATTTGAGTTTTTTGTGGGCAAATATACGAAAGTTTAATGGATTGAATTGAAAGCCTTTCCGATATGGTCAATTAAATCGCCTGCAATCATGCTTTCAACACTTTGGTTATACAAAGCCAAATCTCCGGCTCTTCCATGAAGCCAAACTCCCAAAATAGCAGCATCTAAAGGCTTGTAGCTACAGCTTAGAAGTCCGGCAATAAGTCCGGTTAGCACATCACCACTTCCGGCGGTTGCCATACCCGGATTGCCTGTGTTATTGAAATAGATATTTCCCGAAGGTTCAACAATGGCTGTGAAAGCACCTTTTAGGACTACGATGATTTGATTGTGTGAAGAAAACTCACGGGCTTTTTCTAAGCGTTCTTTTTGGTTGGAACTCTTACCGCACAATCGGTCGAATTCGCCAATGTGCGGTGTAAGGATTGAGTTTTTGGGAACATCAGCTAATAACTCTTTATTCTCCGATAAAATATTGATAGCATCGGCGTCAATAACCATCGGGAAATCATAATGAGTTAAAATTTCTGAGAATAATTGTACTTTATCGGTGGAGGTTCCTATTCCCGGACCTATAGCTATCGAGTTAAATTTTGATAAAGTTGCGATTTCCAAATTATCAATAGTCATTATTTCGGGGCAACTACTGTTTAAGCTTATTCGTCCGTCATGAGAACACACGGCCGACACTAGTCCGGCTCCTGAGCGCAAACATGTTTTACAACATAAAATCATTGCTCCCCATTTTCCTTCAGAACCTGCAACAATCAAACTATGTCCGAATGTTCCTTTGTGTGAGAACCGAGACCGACTCTTTCGTAAGATTCTTAAATCCTTGTCTTCTATCCAAAACCGATGGGTTTTGGCGTTAGAAATAGCTTCCGGTAAAAGATTGATATCCAATATATACCACCTTCCTACAAATGGTTCGTTTTCGGGATAAAAAAAGGAAGGTTTCGGAAATTGAAACGATAGCGTTTGTGTGGCTTTCACAGCCAAAAAGTTATCATCCGCGCAAAAATCGTCAAAAAGTCCGGAAGGCATATCGATAGAAATTTTTTGATTGGAAAGAACATTTAGTTTACGGATTATCTCCGCATAAAAACCTTCAACCGGTTTGTTTAATCCGGTTCCAAAAATACCGTCGATGATTGTTGCGGATGAGTCTATGGATGGGAAATCGCTAATTGTTTTGCAATAAAGAAAGGGAATTTTTTTTTCCAAAAGTCGTTGAATATTTATTTGGCAATCAGCAGAAAATTTATCGGTAGGATTGCATATAATGAGCTGGGAATTAAATCCTTGCGATTGCAATAAACGATAAAGAGCTACCGCATCACCGCCATTGTTCCCCGGACCCGCAACGATAACAAACGGATCTAAATAATTTTCACTTTTAAGCAGAAAGTCAGCTAATTGCTTTGCGGCTCGCTCCATTAAATCGATGGAAAGCACAGGCTCATGAACAATTGTAGCTTCATCGATGGAGCGAATATCTTTAGAAAGGAGAATTTTATTCATGGGAATCCATTTCTAAGGA
>DAOTAV010000043.1:0-14171 GCA_035382785.1 Salinivirgaceae bacterium
AAGTGTGCAAGTTGAACAATATTTATTTTTTTATAGCTTTGCAGCTTCATTGCAATTGATTGAAAAACTAAAAAATAACACTATGTCACAAAAAAAGTTAGCTGTAGTTGCTTTTGGCGGAAATGCACTGCTACGTGCCGGCCAACGTGGAACTATTGATGAACAGGAAGCAAATGTTTTCGAAACTTGCGAAAGCTTGCTCAGTTTATTGAATCGAGACTACGACCTCGTGATCGGACATGGAAACGGTCCGCAAGTTGGTAATATTCTCCTTCAGGTAAATGCCGGAGAAAAATTGTATGGAATCCCCGAAATGCCCCTCGATATATGCGGAGCATATTCACAAGGATTTATCGGTTATATCATCGAGCAGCAGTTTATGAACGTTTTAGCAAAACATGGGATAAAAAGAAATATTATTTCACTAATAACCCAAGTGCTTGTTGATAAAAATGATCCGGCCTTCCAAAATCCGACAAAACCCATTGGACCCTATTACACCGATGAGGAAGTGGAAAAATTAAAAGCAAAGCATCCGCAAGATTCATTCGCTAAAGACCCCAAAGGAAAAGGATGGCGTAAGGTAGTGGCTTCCCCTAAGCCATTGCATATCAACAATAAAGAGGTTGTAGAACGGTTAGCTCGTGAAGGTAATATTGTAATCACCGTTGGAGGCGGCGGAATTCCGGTTTTCTATGTTGAAGAAAACAAATTGCAAGGTATTGATGCAGTTATTGATAAAGACTTGGCTTCTTCCAAATTAGCCGTAGAAATCAATGCCGACGAGTTCTATATCCTAACCGATGTTCCGAAAGTGTGCCTTAATTTCAACACACCCAATGAAATACGCCTTGATACCATAACCGTAACCGAAGCCAAAAAATATTTAGCTGAGAAACATTTCACCGAAGGAAGTATGGCTCCAAAAATCAGGGCAGCCATCAATTTTGTCGAAAACGGAGGTAAGGTTTGCGTTATTACCGAAGCCGGACAACTTGATAATCCAGAAGCCGGAACACGCATCGTTCTAGGATAATTCATTGTTTAATCATAAAAAAAATTACCATGGCAGTAAATCTAAAAAACCGTCACTTTTTAAAGGAACTCGACTTCACAAAAGATGAATTGATGTTCCTGTTGAATCTCTCAAAACAGTTGAAAAATGCCAAATATAGCGGCACTGAACAACCAATGTTGAAAGGAAAAAACATTGCCTTAATTTTTGAAAAAGATTCAACACGTACACGTTGTGCTTTCGAAGTAGCTGCACACGATCAAGGAGCACATGTTACTTATCTTGGTCCTAGCGGAAGCCAAATGGGGCACAAAGAAACGATTAAAGACACTGCACGGGTGTTAGGCCGCATGTACGACGGAATTGAATATCGCGGATTTGGGCAAGAAATCGTCGAGGAATTGGCAAAATTTGCCGGAGTTCCAGTTTGGAATGGATTAACCAATGAATGGCATCCAACGCAAATGTTGGCTGATGTTTTAACCATGATGGAACACACCCATAAGCCCATTGAGCAAATTTCATACGCATATGTTGGAGATGCTCGTTTTAACATGGGTCGTTCATTGTTAACCATTGGGGCAATACTTGGAATGGACGTTCGTATTGGTGCACCAAAACAACTTTGGCCGGAAAACGAGCTCATTGAAAAATGCAAAGCTATCGCTAAAGAATCAGGTGCTCGCATCACCATCACTGAAAATCCCGAAGAAGCAGTGAAAGGTGTAGATTACGTGCATACCGATGTATGGGTTTCGATGGGTGAACCCAAAGAAGTTTGGGCAGAACGTATCAAACTGCTCAAACCCTATCAGGTGAATCCCGAATTAATGAAAAAAACCGGAAATCCCAACGTAAAATTCATGCACTGTTTGCCTTCATTTCACAATGCTGATACAAAAGTCGGAAAACAAGTGAGCGAAGAGTTCGGTTTGAAAAATGGTATTGAGGTTACCGAAGATGTTTTTGAAAGTAAAAACTCTATCGTCTTCGATCAAGCTGAAAACCGCATGCATACTATTAAAGCTGTGATGGTGGCTACTTTAGCCTAATATAAGTCACATCAAATTTCAGAAGGCTGTCAGATTCAATGACAGCCTTTTTTTGTGTCATTTTGACATGAAACTACAATTGGCATATCAATTGAGAATGGCTGTGAAAGTTATAATTAAAACTACAAAGCTATGCAAACCGGAAAAATAAATGTAACCTCAGAAAACATTTTCCCTATCATCAAGAAATTCTTATACTCTGATCACGAAATTTTCCTTCGTGAATTGATTTCCAATGCAGTGGATGCAACTCAAAAAATCAAAACTCTAGCTCGTAAAGATGAATTTAAAGAAGAATTAGGCGATTTAACCATACGCGTTAAAATCGATAAAGACAAAAAAACAATTACCATCAGCGATCGAGGAATTGGAATGACAGCCGATGAAGTGAACCGATACATCAACGAGATCGCTTTTTCCAGTGCCAACGAATTTCTCGAGAAATATAAAGCTGATGCCACTTCAATCATCGGACACTTTGGGTTAGGGTTTTATTCGGCTTTCATGGTGTCAAAAAAAGTAGAAATTTTCACCAAATCCTATAAAAGTGATGCCAAAGCTGTTCATTGGTCTTGTGAAGGCACACCGGAATATGTTCTCGAAGAAATTGATACCAAAAACGATCGTGGTACCGATATCGTTTTGACTATCGATGATGAAAATCAAAACTTTTTAGAAAAACATGAAATAGAAAAACTACTCAAAAAATATTGTCGCTTCTTACCCATACCCATAGCTTTTGGAAAAATTGAGGAGTGGAAAGACGGTAAATATGTTGAAACCGATAAAGATAATATTATAAACATCACCGAACCCGCATGGACAAAATCTCCTTCCGATTTGAAGGAAGACGACTACATGGAATTTTATCGAACCCTTTATCCCATAGCTGAAGATCCTTTGTTTTATATTCATTTGAATGTCGATTATCCGTTTAACCTCACAGGGATCTTATATTTTCCAAAGATTAAGAGCAACCTTGATATCCAACGAAATAAAATACAACTTTATTGTAACCAGGTTTTTGTAACCGACAGCGTTGAAGGTATTGTCCCAGAGTTTTTAACTCTTTTGCATGGAGTTATTGATTCCCCCGATATTCCGTTGAATGTATCGCGTAGTTATTTACAGAGCGATGCCAACGTGAAAAAAATCTCGGCACACATTACCAAAAAAGTAGCAGATCGGCTACAGGAAATTTTTAAAAACGATCGTACTCAATTCGAGCAAAAATGGGACAATCTCAAGCTTTTTATACAATATGGTATTCTAACCGACGACAAGTTTGAAGAACGTGCCAAAAGTTTCCTTTTGTTGAAAAATATTGATGACAAATATTTTACTCTCGATGAATACGAAACATTAGTTAAACCCAATCAAACCGATAAATACAACAAAGTAATTTATCTTTATGCAACCAATAAAATTGACCAGCACAGCTATATAGCAGAAGCAAAAGAAAAAGGATACGACATCCTGCTTCTTGACGGTTATCTCGATATGCATTTTATCAACAAGCTTGAGAACTCGTTGAAAGATATTCGTTTTGTCCGTGTCGATGCAGACGTTATTGAAAAGTTGATTGAAAAAGATCAAACCCGGGAATCGAAACTTACATCCGAACAAAAAGAGTTATTAACTCCTGTTTTTAGAAGTCAATTACCTGAAGGAGAAGATTTTTACCTTATTTCATTCGAATCATTAGATGAAAATCAACTACCTATAAAGATCACGCAGAAAGAGTTTATGCGGCGAATGAAAGATATGTCGTCCATGAGTGGAATGAACTATTACGCCAATCTTCCAAATTCCTACGATCTTGTTGTAAATAGCAATCATCCACTTATTGTTGACTTGGCCCAAAAAGTAGAGTCGGAGTATGGTGTCGCTATAAACGAATTGAATCAAAAAATTGAAACCAAACAGAAAGAACTTGACGCTTTTAGAGAAAAACATAGCGATAAAGAGGATGAAGAAAATCTCCCGGAAGCCGAAAAAGAAAAACAACGTCAATTGGAATCTGAAATTGAACAACTCAAAAAAGCCAAAGACGAAAAATTGGGTGAATTTGCCAATAATGAAAAACGAGTGAAACAAATCATCGACTTGGCACTTTTAGCCAATAATATGTTGAAAGGTGAAAGTTTGAGTATGTTTGTTAAGCGAAGTGTTGAAATAATGAGATAAAAAAAAGCGGGATTCGAACCCGCTTTTTTTATTTTTCGGTTAAAATCTTTTTTGCAATATTAAGATGCATTGTGAAGAGGTCTCTGTGATGAATTTTCAACTCTTCGGCAAGATATTCGGAACTTCTCGAAATAACTTGCAAAATTCCAAGCGTTTGTGACCATAGAACGGGAAGTAAAATTTCGGGATTTTCTTTTGTTAGAATTGAACCATCCTTAATACCTTTTTCAAAGGTTTGTGAAATGATTTTCAATGCAATTTTTCGTTTTTCAAACGATCGTAAAATATTTCCGGAGTATTCTTTTTCTTTATTAGGAACAAAGAATTTATTTTCAAGAACCCAAAGCATGGCAAAGTACCTGGGATTAGTCTCAAAAAATCGATAATAGGCCCAAGCGATGTTCAACATATTTTCAAGTCCTGATTTTTTTCATCGATGGCATTGATTATTGCCTCTTCAATTTTTTCAAGCACTCGATAAGCTACTGCTGCAAAAATATCGTCTTTACTATTGAAATACAGATAGATTGTACGCTTGTTATAATTTGACTTTTCGGCAAAATCTGTGAAAGTTGCTTCATCGTAACCTTTCTCAAGAAAAACAGCCGTTGCAGCATCAATTATCGCTGTTTGCCGCAATATATTTGACCCCGGTTTTTTGCTAAACTTTACCATATTTTATTTGTTTGTATGTTTGTTTGTTTGTTAATTTTTGGTTAATCCATAAATGATAATTCATCTCCTGTGTACAAAGATATACTTTTGCAAAGTAAAAAGCAATATTTCCTTCTTTATGAAAAATTCTCTTACAATATTGAATGTACTTCCTAGGCTTGATTTAACATGTTTTTTTACAATATAAAACTTTAGCGCTATGAAAACATTTATCTCTACCCTTAGCTTTTTATTAATCATCTCGTTTGCTTTTCCACAGGAATCCAATTCCGAAGTACGCTATTTATTTCTGGGACAAAATAATTTATCAGTTTCGGGTTTTGGTGGATTTTCATCATATTTTGGAATGGCCAAAGGAAATGCCTCATCTTATAGTGGCGGCGGTGGAGCAGTTCTTTTCGATTATAAATTTTTTGTGGGTGCTTTCGGAATGGGATTGTCTCAAATGAATTCTTATGCTAATGTACGTTTACATCAAAATTCAGATTTAATCGACGATTTAACCTATTCCTATGGCGTAGGAGGAATGTGGTTGGGTTATAGTTTTAATCATCAAAATCCAATTCATTTCGCAGTCTCTTTAAAATCCGGAATAGGTTCTATCGATGTTTTTCCCCGGGGTTTTGAGCATTTTGATAAAAATATTTTTACCGACATTGTTTATTCCTTTTTACCCGAAATAATGCTGGAAATAAACATGTTACGCTGGTGGCGTCTGCATTTCCAGGCAGGATATCTGTTCACTTGGGGTATTGACAACAAAGTTTATTACAACGAAGCTAATGAACCCAAACGATACTTTAATAAAAACGATTTCTCATCCCCAATGATAGGATTTGGTATGATTTTCGGTATTTTCGGTCCAAAAAAATAAAATTATTAATTCATGCGATTAACGATTTCAACAATATCTGTATTTATATTTTTGTTGTATATCAATTTTGTAAACGCTTCTAATGAAATAACTGGTACAAAATTCTCCGTAAGTGGATACGTAAAAGACGCAAAGAATGGCGAGGAACTTATCGGAGCAACCATTTTTGTAGAAGAACTGAAATCCGGAACAATTACCAATGTTTATGGTTTCTTTTCATTGACGCTTAATCAAGGAAGATATACCTTAATTGTTTCCTATCTTGGTTATGAACCCTATAAGCAAACCATTGATTTGAATAGCAATTTACGACTAAATATCGAACTTCATGCTTCTGCGAAAACACTTTCAGAGGTAAAAATTACAGCCGATGCCCCAAACATTAACATTACACGAAGTGAGATGAGTGTGGCAAAGATGGATTCGAAACAAATTGAGAAAATTCCTGCGCTTATGGGAGAAGTTGATGTAATTAAAGCCATACAACTCTTACCCGGAGTCTCATCTGTTAGTGAAGGTAGTTCCGGGTTCAGTGTTCGGGGAGGAGGCATTGACCAAAACCTTATTATTCTCGACGAAGCTTTAGTATATAATGCTTCCCACCTTCTTGGTTTTTTTTCGGTATTCAATAATGATGCTATTAAGGATTTAAAGATATACAAAGGCGATATGCCTTCCGAATATGGAGGAAGAATGTCGTCTGTGCTTGATATTAGAATGAAAGAGGGAAATCAAAAGAAAATTTCCGGTAGTGGAGGAATAGGAACAATTTCCGGGAGAGCCTTATTAGAAGGTCCAATTTGGGAAGACCACACTTCTTTCTTGATTGCAGCTCGACGAACATGGGCTGATATTTTTATCCCTTTGGCCAAAGACACTTCACTTCGCGACAATCGAATTTTTTTCTACGACCTGAATGCCAAAATCAATCATCGGATTAACGATAACAACCGCATATTCTTTTCAGGCTATTTCGGTCGGGATATTTTTAGAAACCAATTTTCTGAAATTTCATTCGGAAATTCTACCTTCACTAGTCGTTGGAATCATCTTTTTAGCGACAAACTTTTTTCCAACTTAACCTTATCCTATAGTAATTATTTTTATTCACTAGGTTCTGATATCACCGAGGCTAACTCGTTTATCTGGGTTGCCGAAATGACTGATGTTGCATTAAAATACGATTTAGGATATTTTTAAATCCCGAGATTTTGGTGAAATATGGAGTAAACACCATCTTTCATGATTTTCAACCCGGGTTAGCAAGAGGTATACGAGCAGAGTCCATTATCAATAAAATTCAAATACCTACAAAACAAGCGTTTGAATTTGCCGGATATATGAGTGCCGACCATAAAATATCATCTCTTTTAACATTGAAATATGGACTACGTCTTTCAGGGTTCACAAATTACAATTGCGATTCAGTTTTCTTTTATAACAATCAATATCAATTAACTGATATTAAGGATTATTCCAATCGATTTTATGGGTCATATTGGAATTTAGAGCCCCGATTTGGATTGATTTATTTATTATCGGAAAGTTCTTCCATTAAGGCCTTTTATTCCCGAAACACTCAATATTTACAAATGGCTCAAAATTCCAATGCCGGAACTCCTCTTGACATTTGGTTTTCTTCATCCAACACTGTAAAGCCCCAAATCAGCGATCAGGTAGGAGCAGGCTATTTTCACAATTTCTTCGACAATCGCATCGAAACAAGTGTTGAGTTGTTTTATAAACATATGAATAATACTATTGACTTTAAAGATTTTGCGAATCTTTTGCTTAATTCCCGTATGGAAGGAGAATTGCGCTTTGGTAAGTCTTATTCGTATGGTGCAGAATTCTTGTTAAAAATTAATTTCGAAAAAGTTTCGGGCTGGCTCGCTTATACTTACTCCCAAGCTAAAAGAAAAATTGATGAGGTCAATTTCGGACGCGAATATCTTGCCCCATACGACAAACCTCACGACATTTCGGTTGTATTAAATTATTCGGCAACAAACCGCATTACCCTTGGAGCCAATTGGGTCTTTTCAACCGGAGTCCCGGTAACTTTTCCCGCAGGAAAGGCAATTATTGCAGGTACCCCAATACCTATATTTACCGGCAGAAACGAATATCGTATGCCAAATTATCATCGATTAGATCTATCCATATCCATCAAAAACAAGCCTAAACCCGATCGAAATTGGAGTAGCGATCTTAACATTAGCTTCTACAATCTTTATAACCGTAAAAATGCTTGGGCAATCAATTTCGTGAACGACAAAGAAAATCCCGGACGAATTAAAGCGATTATGACCTATTTGTTCCCTATTGTACCATCCATTTCTTATAATATCACATTTTAGGTTATGGAAATTATTCATCAAATTCTTTCGATAGAAAATATGAAAAAGGCTTTCACAATACTTATAGTCACTATCATTACATTTTCTTGCACAGAAGAAATAGAAATTCAACTCGGAACAACATACGACCGATTGGTGGTTTTTGCTGAATTGACTAGCGATACTACCATTCAAACAGTTTCACTGCATCGAAGTTCCGATTTTTTTAATCCACAAACCCCGGTGGGAATATCGAATGCCGACGTTAGAATTTTCTGTGAAGGAGATTCAGTCATATTTTACGAAAACGATACACTTCCTGGGATATATCAAACATCATTTCCCATGAGTGTTGCTATTGGCAAAATATTCCAATTGCAAATTAAAAATGTCGATATCAATGAAGATGGAATTTTTGAAGAGTATGTTGCAGAATCTGTTATTAACACCGATGGACACGTCGATTCCATTAAATTACGGAAATGGCCACAATTTAATGCTGTCTCCATTCGCTTGTGGGCACAAGATCCTCCAAGCATTGATTATTATCTGATCAGAGTAAAAAAGAACGGCCTGCTTCTTTCTGATTCACTGCGTGAATGGATAATTACCGACGACCTATTTTTCAATGGAAATAATACCAACGGAATTGATATTTATTGGCTTAATCAGCGTTCGGAAGACGAAAAAATACATCTAAACGACACAATCGAATTAGAAATATCGGCTATTCCACAAGATTATTATAAATTTATTTCTGAATGTAGTGATGTTTCAAGATTTCAAACACCATTGTTCAGTTCTACTCCCGGCAATGTACGTTCTAATATTTCTAATGGTGCCGTCGGATTTTTTGCAGTCACTGTGGTTCGTAGAGCCCAGTATATTGTTACAGAAAATGATCTTCTTTTGAAATAATTTATCTAAAATGTTTTTGACCATGCTTCGTACAAAATTGTTACTTTTTGGCTTCATTATTATTTCTGGCTATGCTGTTTCTCAAAAGCCGGTTAAAGCCTATGATTTTTATAATTCTAAAGGAGAAGCAGTTTCTTTTGATCAAGTTTTGACAACATCACTTCAATCAGACGTCGTTTTTATCGGTGAATATCATAATTGTCCTATAATGCATTGGTTTGAGATAAAACTTCTTAAACACATTCATCAGTCAACTAAGAAAAAAGTGATATTAGGAATGGAAATGTTTGAATCTGACAATCAATTACTTCTTGATGAATATCTAACAAACACAATAAATCAGAAAAATTTTGAAGACGAGGTCAAACTTTGGCCAAACTATAAAACGGATTATAAGCCAATGGTTGAATATTGTAAACAAAATGAAATTCGTATTGTCGCCACAAACATTCCACGTCGTTATGCCGCAAAAGTAAATCGTAGTGGTTTTGAAGTTCTCGATTCACTTTCGAGCGAAGCAAAACAATATATTGCTCCCATGCCTATCGATTTCGACCCGGAATTACCATCATATAAAGCCATGACTTTCATGGGAATGGGAGAAAATAAGCACTTAACACATATTGTTAAAGCTCAGGCTATAAAAGATGCTACCATGGCATATTTTATTCATAAACACTGGCAACCAAATTCTATTTTCGTTCATATAAACGGTTCTTTCCATAGCGATAATAGGGAAGGAATTGCTTGGTATTTGATGAAATACAACAACAAGCTAAAGCTAACCGTAATTTCAATTCAAAACATTAGCGACTGGAATAAGATAAACGAAATTGACTTTTCGAAAGCCGATTTTACACTGGTGGTTGATGAAGATATGACCAAAACATACTGATAATGCTATATTGAGAATGATAGCACAATTATCAATAGTATCGAAAGAGCAATACCTATTTTATTTATGCGGTTAAGTTTTTCCTTGAACCAAAATAAACCAATAGTCAAAGATAAAAGTACAATTCCAATATTGTTTATGCTGATTACTATCGAATTATTGATTTTTACCGCGTTCAAAGCGTTTATGAAGAAATAGAGCGAACTAAAATTGAGAATTCCGACCAGAAGTCCTAACAATACGGTCTTAATTTTGAATATTTGAAGCCGTTCCTTTCCATAAAAAATCCAGACTACGATACTGCACAGAGCGGATACCGAAAAAACCATGGATGAAAACTCCGCCGATGTTTTATCGGATTGAATATGAAATGTTTGCATATATTTCACCACACTATCGGCCAACCCAAGAAAGATAAAAAGTAGGGTTGGATAGAGCCACTCTTTACTATTATTTTCCGATTTATTATAAACCGATAGAAACACTGCCACAAAAGCAGCCGTCAACAATAAAAGTTTATCGACCGATAAAACGTCGTTAGCATCAATCCATAAACTCAATGAAATGGGAATTATGAACGACATTTTGGCAGCAATCGTGGTAATGGCTATCCCGGCTTTTTTGGTGGTCTCGCCAATTAGAAAAAAGGTAAAAACATAAATGGCTCCGACTATTGATACCGGAAGCCAAATGTTTCGGTACGATACTAAAATATTAGTCAAGGCCGAGCCGGTCAAAGCAAAACCAATGGCGGATGCTGAAAAATAATTAAGGATAACCAGAAAAATGGCCGGAAGGTTTTTCTTCCCGGCAATTTTAAATATAACTAAAATTAGTGTGGATGATAAAATGCTTAAGATAAGGTGCAACATAGCTGAAAAATACGTTACTGAAGGGTGAAATCGTCAGCATCCGATAGTGCCGGGAAGGTGGATCGCCACTCGTTAATTTTTTCGAATTCTAAGAGAATATCAAGGCGTTCAAGGTTAAAAGGTTTGGTTTTTGCTATGCAATGACCGGTGGGCGCAATCACCATACTTCTGCCATCATAGGCTAAATTGTAACCATCAACGCCAACTCGATTGACTCCAATAACGTAGGCTTGATTTTCAATGGCTCGGGAAATTAAAAGGTGTTCCCAAACCCACGATCTTTGTTCAGGCCACGATGCCACATAAATAGCTAAGTCATAGTCTCCACGATTTCTAGACCAAACCGGGAAACGTAGATCGTAGCATATTTGCATCAAGATTTTCCAACCCCTGAATTCGATGATTTTCCGTTCTTTACCTTTCTCAAAATATCTATTCTCCTTGCCGTAAGAAAATAGATGTCTTTTGTCGTAATATTGGATGTCTCCGTCGGGCGAAATCAAAATAAATCGATTGTAAAAGCGATTATTTTCTCTGATAATAATACTCCCGCAAAGTGCAAAACCACGCTCACTACTTTTTTCTTTCATCCATCGAATGGTTTCACCATCCATTGTTTCAGCTAATTGGCTAGCGTTTAAGGTGAATCCGGTTGTAAACATTTCCGGTAAAATCACCAAATCGGTGGCATTGGCATCGGGGAGAAGGGTATCGATTTTTTTTCGATTTTCAAAGGGATTTTCCCATTCAATGTTAAACTGTATTAGACTAACCGACAGATTTTTCATTATCGTTCAAATTGTATTGGGTGGGTAAAACATACCTGTCGGGATATTTTCCCATCAGGTTCATCGACTGAAATGCGGTATAAATTCTGTTATAATCTTCTTTTCTGTTTTTTGTCGGGAAAATGGGTTCGGATAGGTAGAGTGTTTTGGTTTGATAGTTTAGACCAACAGCTATGATGGGCGTGTTAGTGTTGCTAGCTATAAACCAAAATCCGGGTTTCCATTCTGCTATTCGTTTTCGTGTACCTTCCGGAGCTATCACCAGTGCAAAATTATCCTTTCCTTTTAAAGCATTGATAGTATCAACAACCGCATTAACCGGCTTTTTTCGATCGATCGGGATTCCACCCATCGATTTCAATATATATCCTAAAGGTGGGAAAAATGCTTCTCTTTTAATCATGAAATATACAGGCATAGCTAAGTATAGGCTCACAATCTTGCCAATAAAAAAATCACAATTGCTTGTGTGTGGGAAGACAGCAAAAATTACTTTCCCACTGACGGGCGGGCCTACGATTTTCCAACCGGTAACACGAAGCAGAAATTTCCCAATGAATCTTTTGAGCGACACAGAAAGGTAGTTTTTACTTTTAAATAAAATCTAAACCCTTGAACACAAGGATTTTAGATTAGATCAAAATCACAGCAACATTCTTTTTAAAATCTCTCTACATGGATTTAAAAACATTCCATTTCACATGAATGGTCTATTCATGCAAAATTCCGTTACGATTTTAAAATGCCAAATTTTCCCCTCTAATAATTACGAGCTTTTTCTTCAAAATAGGCTTCGGGATGATTACAAACCGGGCAATTTTTTAAGGCTTTTTTCCCTTTGTGCACATACCCGCATTTGCGACATACCCACTCGATTTCTTCTTCGCGTGAAAACACTGAATCATTACATACTCGTTCGTACAATTTCCGATATCGCTCTTCGTGTTCTTTTTCTATTTTAGCTATCAAACGAAATGCAGTGGCAATTTTTTTAAATCCTTCTTTTTCTGCTATATCGGCGAACTCAGGATACAATTTATCCCATTCTTCAAATTCTCCTTCGGCTGCTGCCAAAAGATTTTCTTTGGTTGATCCAATTTTTCCGGCCGGGTAACTAGCCGTTATTTCTACCATTCCGCCTTCAAGAAATTTAAAGAATATTTTTGCATGTTGTTCTTCTTGAAGGGCTGTTTCTGAAAAGATGGCAGCAATTTGCTCAAAACCTTCCTCTTTGGCAACTTTTGCGAAAAAAGTATAACGGTTTTTCGCTTGCGATTCTCCGGCAAATGCTTTTAGTAAGTTTTTTTCCGTTTGGGTTCCTTTTATGCTTTCCATATACGTTTATTTTTCAATGTAAATTCCTCTAATTAATTGATATCCGAATTGATCGTTGATTTTGTTTACTAGTGGTCCACGAATAATTAGCATTTCTTGCATGGCAAGTCCCGACATGAACTTTACAACTATATTGTCGTTTTCAATTCTGAGACTTTGGGTTGCTTTTGCTATATGATCCCCAACAATTTCGTTCCAGTGATTAATGACTTGAGCTTGATGGATTTTCCTCTTAATCCCCTCAGAATTAATCCATTCATCAATAGCTTGTCCCAACGAAATTGTTTTTTGCCTTCTCATGGCTTTACCCTAAAACTATTTTTAATTAATCACTTATATTAATAATTTGCGGATGCTAAAGTTGATCGAGTGTTTTTTTTTCGCTTACTAATTGAATTTGTCCCAAATTTACTGAAAAAATTTTATAACTCGATTTTATTTTTTCAAGAATGTTTTCTATTCTAATTTTGTTTGCATCCGTTATAAATATCTGACCAAAATTTTCTGCCGATACCAGTTGAACTATTTTTTCAACGCGTTGAGAATCAAGTTTATCAAAAATATCATCAAGCAACAGCAGTGGTTTGATGGATGTTTTCTGTAGAGTATATTCATAATAGGCCAGTTTCATAGCCAAAATAAAACTTTTTTGTTGTCCTTGCGATCCATAACGTCTTAGAGAGCGGTCATTAATCATAAAATCAAGATCATCCTTATGAATCCCAATCGTTGTAAATCCCGATGCAATATCGATGTTGTGATTTTCATACAATAGCTCAAGAATATTTTCTTGATGATGTTGACTTTGATAAGCTATGCTTACCTCTTCGGTTGTTGGCCCAAAGTGATAATAATATTTTTTAAAAGTCGGTAAAAACTCGCTCAAAAAATTTTTTCGCAAGCTATAAATTTCACAACCTCTTTTAAACAATTGGATATCAAACGTTTCAAGTGTTGCTTTATCGTATGTCCGTTGCTCACGAAATTGTTTCAGAAGTTTATTGCGACTTTCCAAGATTTTATTGTATTCAATTATTTTATGCAAATAATTGCGATCATATTGTGATATTAGAAAGTTTATAAGTTTCCTACGTTCTTCGCTACCTTGATAAATTACCATCGTATCAGTTGGTGTTATCATCACTAGTGGTACATATCCAATATGGTCCGAAAACCGCTCATATTCTTTACCATTGAGTTGTATTACCTTTCTCTTGTTAC
>DAOTAV010000044.1:0-14048 GCA_035382785.1 Salinivirgaceae bacterium
TTTTTCTCTAATTTAAGAACTAACTCACTTTACACACTTTTTGGGACAGTATCGTAATGAATCATACAAATTAATAGCCTCACGGTATTGATTTTTTATTTGAAAATCAAATCCTCTCTGAAGATATTGATTCAAATCTTGTGCTTCAAGGTTTAACGATAAGATTATACCGAAAATAAGGCACAAATGTCTTCCTATTCTCATAAGTTTCTGGTTTTACGTTTTGAAATTATCGATGGCTAACTCTTAAAAGTTACAATAGAACAACCTCAAAAAGAATTACAAAACATGCATTAAAAATGTTTAGCCTCAAACTCGATTTTGCTTAAAGGACAGATAGAAAAGTGAGTCTTCTGTATTTACTTTTGTACATTGCAGAGGAATGGGATATCCTTCAACATGATAAGTTATCAATTGCTCAATGGTTTCCTGGTCTTTCAATCTAGTAATTGAACCTATTGCACTCAAATCCACAAGAACGGATATATTCTGATTCAATAAATAATAGGGCTCATATCCCCACACTTCCTTACATTTTGGATTAGCATGGAGAATGAGCAAATCGCGGCATAAAAGTATCGGCTGGTCTAAGTTATCAATCAATGCTGGGGGAATGGTTCTAATTAGCATTTTTGCCTCTCCGACTCTTAAATTTTGCCTGAAATTGTTAACTAAATTCGCAACAAAACTTTCTAAATTAGTTGGTTTTTCAAATCCACCGTTTGTTTTAGGATTATCGAAATCCGAAAGAAGGGGCGATAGCGCTGAAAATAAATCCACAAAAAGTGGGACAATTTTTTCTTTTCCTGAACCTAGAACAAATTCGTCATCTATCTGTAGAATCCGATTTTCGAGCTGATAGGTTTGGGCAAATTCGATGCCTTGTGTTAAATTTTTTACAACCAAACAAGTAGGTTTGTTGGGGTGCAGAATAACGATAATAACGGGTAAAAGGTTCTTACTAACGGATTTAAGATAAATAGCAATTTCGTGGATTGAAAATCTCGAATAAGTAATGATTCGGTAAATCTAAAAATTCGCGGAGAAAAACCAATGACTGATTGTACATCGATAATTAAAAATATCTTAGTTTGATTTGTATCAATCGACACGTCATGGGAAACTTTATGAACTAATTGGATGATGCGATATACTGCGTCGAGATTAATAAATCCTTCAATTTTCAAATACAAAATATTACCTTCGAAAAGATCCACAGAAGCAAGCATTTTGGGATGCATGGAAGATATATGCCATGAAGGATCTTTGATGTATCTTGTGCCGGTTGACGAATCAACAAGATTAGATGAAGAAAACCATCTTTCTATGAAACATTCATAATAATCGCTTTTTTTTGCTATTTCCAGCTGTTTTTTATAGGACAAAACAAATAAGATAGCTTCATCAAGTGTGGTACAGTATAATAGCCGATTATTTTGAATAGTTCTTCTTTGATTTTTATTGACAACGGCTTTTAAAAAAGGTATTTTCGAAAAATTAATTTTCCTGGGAGATAAAGTTCTCTCAATTATCAAATATGTTTGATGTGCGATATCTTGTAGAATTGAACGATAATGAAACTCTCCTAAAAAATTAACAAGCTGCTCGATGATTTTGTCATCAATTATTCCCTCAAAATCAACAAAAACTATTTCCTTTGAGTAAAAAGAAATTAAAATAGTCCCATTTTTTCCGGTTAATTCGAGCGGGAATTCCGATTCATTTAAACCTAACGAATGTAAAATATGAAGGGAAGATTGAGTCATTGTTCTGATTTTGCTGTTTCAAAATCAATTCTTTTTACAAAATTGATTTCATGAAAGAGGAAATCGGGATTGGGGCAATAAATTGAAAACCCTTCAATTTTATCATGTTCACGAACGAGGGGAATTAGATTACCCGTCGGTAGCGATTTAATTTTTAACCAATGTATCTCAATTGAACCGTTCGTTTTTAGGAGCAGCTTTGCGTTGAAAATCACTGATTGTTGAAAAGTTAATTTTCCGCATGAGTCTGATTCAACCGAAATTGTTGCTTCTCCCATTTGTGGATCATAATATTTTCCCGAAATTTTAGTAAATGAAACTTTACAGGCATTCGGAGATGCTGTAATACTTTTCTCTTTATCTAACGATCTTAATATTGATGAAATGGTATCATAGTACGAAAACGAAGGATCACCTATCATTTGATTGATAAGATGAAAGGATAACACCATGGGAACAGTAGTTCCCGAATTGGCAAAAATCACAATCGATGTCTTTTGAGCGGGAATTACAGTCATGTTTAAAGTCATTCCATCGAGACCTCCATCATGCATAAGAATTTTCTCTCCTCGATAATGCAAAACAAACCAACCCAATCCATACCCTTTCTGCTCTATTTGTCCGGGAAAGGTTTTGTGAAGAATATTCGTTGGGATTTGGGTAATGGTGCTATGCTGAAGATTAAAATAGGTGGGATCAATAATCGAAGTATCAGCATGCCACTGAAATTTTGTCCAGCGAAGGATATCGTGAATATTTGAAAATAATCCACCTGCAGGGTTCATGTTTTTCCAATCGATATATTCGATCGGTATTATACTACTATCAGTAACAATATGCGGGGTTGCAACACCGGAAGAGCGAGTTATTTCATAATCAAATGTGGTTTTATTTAAACCTAAGGGACGTAGAATCTTTTGATTGATATATTCTTCGTAAGGAATATTCACAACTTTTTCAAGTGTTACACCTGCAACAAGATACATTAAGTTGCTGTAACCATATTCTGTTCTGAAAGGGTATGTCAACTTTATATGACGCATAGCATCAATCACTTGTTGTTTATCTTTTAAACTTCCATACCAAGTCAGATCGCCACTGAAAGTTTGAAACCCAACACGATGCGATAAGGCATCGATAAAAGTAGTTTGTGTTGTACGCTGCGCATCGCTAAGCTGAAACTCCGGATTGTAGCTAACGATGGGATTATTGATGTTTATTTTTCCTTCTTTCTGGGCAATTCCCACCGCGAGAGCTGTAAAGCTTTTGCTTAATGAAGCAATTCCAAAGATTGTTGTATCGGTCAATGGGGTTTTATGTTCATAATTACTTAATCCATAAGCTTTTAAGTGATAAAGTGTGTCATTGCGAATAATACCAATAACTAATCCAGGAACCCTCCATTCGGACATTGCTCGCAAACACAATGAGTCAATTGTCGGTATAACGGGAAACTTTTCTGCTGTCGGCTTATCATTAGAACATGCCAACATAAAAGCAGAAAAAAGAATAATAAACCCCAATTTTCTTCTTTTCATATTTTTAAATTCTGAAATCCATAAGAAATAAATCTTTTACTATCGGTCAGTTATCTTAATCTCCGTTCTTCGATTGAGTGCCCTACCCTCTTCAGTTTTATTATCGGCAACCGGGTTGGTATCTCCATACCCTTTGTAGGTTAATCGTTCTTTGGATATTTTATTTTGCACAAGATAGTTTAACACAGCTTTTGCTCTATTTTCCGATAGGTTTTGATTATACGATGCTTCTCCTTTGTTATCGGTGTGTCCTCCAATCTCAATTTTTACACCTGGGTTTTGATTTAAAAAATCCACTAATTTATTTAATTCTATTTGAGATTCTTGTGATAAAAAATGGCTATCGAATTCAAAAAACACGTTATTAAGTATCAGGACTTTACCTTTATCAATAGACTCTAATTCTACAATCATTTGATATGCCTCAACATCAATCGAATCAATCTGAAAGTGTTTTGAATAAAACAGATATCCTGTTTTTTCGATATTCATACCGTATCGTTTACCAGAAGTCATCGGAATTAAAAATTCACCTTTTTTATCTGACATTACAGTAATAGGGGCATTGGTGTCGTTTACCTGAAAAACTTCAATTGTAGCTTCAATCGGAAGCTTAGTTTCCTTATCAATCACTTTTCCTTTGGCGTAAGTTGCTGCCATAGCCCTGGCACTTTGGGGAAGCTCAAATTGATAAATGTCAACTTGCGATGGATTTCCTGTACTTTTAGCAATAAAAGCGGTTTTCCCATCGCACTGAACAAATATTCCTGTTTCATCGCCATGGGTATTAATGGGATATCCTAGGTTTACCGGCTTTGTCCATTTCCCGTTTTTATAAACCGATTTAAAAATATCGTAACGTCCCATTCCGGTATGATAATCAGAACTGAAATATAAGGTAACATTATCGGGATGAATAAACGGCGACATTTCTCTGCCTTCTGAATTTATTTCTGGGCCTAAGTTTTGCGGTGCACCCCACACAGGGAATCCTTCGGTATCGTAACCCATAAGTTGACTTTTGTAGATATCTGTTTTTCCATATCCTCCCGGTCTATTGCTTGAAAAATAGAGCGTTCTTCCATCAGAACTAATCACAGGTCTTGACTCCCAATGTCTTGTATTTACAATTGGTCCGAGATTTTTGGGTTGTTTCCATTCTCCGTTTTTATTTACGGTCAGATAAATATCGCAACTTCCAAAACCATCGGAACGATTGCAACCGGTAAACAACACATAACGTCCATCGGGGCTTACAAATGCAGCACCTTCATTGTCGTTGGTATTTACAATCTCGCTTAAAGGTTGAGGGACACCGAAAACGCTCTGATTAACTTCACACTTCCAAATGTCTTCGCGAAATCTATCTTTGGATAATTTAACTTGTCGGGTGAAAAAAAATTGACTATTATCCACTGTAAACGAAGGCCAATATTCGTCGCGAAAAGTATTGATTTGCGATGGTAGAGAAACTAGCTCAATGTCAACAGGATTTCTAACGGCATTTAGGGCAAACGATACTTTCTCAGCCAAAGGGTCAACATGCTTCCGATTCTCTTGATACGATTCGTTAAATTGTTTTTTAAAATATTCGATATCGTTATTTGCCGATTCATATTCACCTAAAAGGTAGTTCGCTTCTGCCCTAAGAATATAAACCGGTGGGAATAGGTTTGCGTTGATCGAGATCGCATTGTTAATAGCATTAATTTGTTGTGGAATGCTGTCCATTTCCTGATAACATTGAGCCATAACCATGTAAGCGTCGAAATGATTCCGATCATAATAAACGGCTTTTTGAAGTTGCTCTAATGCAAGAGAATAAGCACCAATTTGATAAAAGTTTTTCCCTTGTTCAAAGGCTTTTTGCGATATTGGTATTTTTGAAACATAATTCTGTCCATATGTTGACTCTGCGACAAATATTAAACATATTGACACGAAAGACAGCAAAAGAATTTGTAAATTCCTATTAAGATGTTTCTGATTGAAAATCACCATTTTTTTCTCAACTTTTATACAATATTACAAAAAATGAATCAGCTACAGCATATTTATCCTAAAAAAACGAATTTGCACCTGATGGTAAAGCATTTTATGAATCCATTTTTTATGAAAACCTAAGGAATATCTAAAAATTTATGAATCTGAACGGAAATATTCCACTTAGGGTTATTTTTAATAAATTCTACCATGTGGGGAACTATGGTTTTAAACTTTGAGAACTCGGGTTGTAGAAATAACTTGCATTCTTGTGACACATGCTTTGTCATTTGTTCTGCCCAGATAAAATCGGATTCCTGTTCAATTACAACCTTTAATTCATCGGCTCGGAATAAATTCTCAATCAATGGAATTTTCCATGGTTTTGGCGACACACAAATCCATTTCCAAAATCCGCTGATCGGATATGCTCCGCTTGTTTCAAGAAAAGCTTCGATTTTATGATGAGCTATTGCCGATGTTAACTTCGTTAGATTATACAATGCAGGTTCTCCACCGGTTACAACAACACTTTTAGCCGGAGTTTCCAAAACCCGTCGGATAATTTCATCAACGCTAACCAACGGATGAATTGAGCTGTTCCACGATATCTTTGTATCGCAAAAATGACAAGCAATGTCGCAACCTCCAAGGCGAACAAAATATGCAGCTTTACCTGCATGAAACCCTTCGCCTTGAATGCTGTAAAATTCCTCAACGATAGGTAATAGTGTTCCTTCAATGATTAATTGTTCTTGACTCATAACTAGTTTATATAAAAAATATTGCTACACCAACCGATGTAATCACAGCTCCCAATATTTCTTTCACCGATATTTTTTCTTTAAAAATCAGAACAGCCGGAGCGATGATCAGTATTGGAACTATGGACATAAGTGTTGCTGCAATGCCGGCTGAAGTATGTTGTACGGCAAGCAAAGAAAAACTTACACCCAAGAATGGGCCAAAGATTGCTCCCAACGTTGTGTAAGTTATTGCCCTAGTCTCTTTTAACGAATCTATAAGAATTTTCCAACGATTAGAAAAAAATATTATTGTCGAAAATCCCAAAATTCCGGCAATAATACGAACTTGCGAACTGGCAAAGGGATCGTAATCTTGCATTCCATATTTACTAAGAACTAATCCTAATCCTTGACCAAGGGCTCCACCTAACGCATAAAGTAATCCTAAGGAATTATGCTTAAATCCCACGCTGAAACGTCCATTCACTTTACCATCTTTAACAGGACGCCCCAAAACAACTAAGACTATGCCCAAAAAAGTAACGAACATTCCCAACAAGATTTTTAACGAAAGTGCTTCGCCAAGAATAAGCCAACCGGCAATAGCAGAAAAGAAGGGAGCTAGTGCCATTATCAGCATCGAAACTCTTGCGCCTATAATCACATACGCTTGAAAAAGAAATAAATCGCCGAAAACAAACCCAACCAATCCGGAAATAAACAACCAAAACCATTGAAATGAAGTTGCGTCGGTTGGGAAAAAAAGCCCCCGATAGAAATAGTTGAAAATCGATAAAATAATAAACGCGAAGGTTAATCGAAGAATATTAACCTGAAGAGAACCAATTCGTTTTCCGGCCAATTCAAAAAATATTGCGGTAATGGTCCAAAAAACAGCCGTGATAAGTGCCGCAATTTCACCAAAATAGTTCTGAAAAATCATAGAAGTCAACATTTAAGGTTTAGTCTGCGAATTTCTGAAAAAATCATATACATGAAATCGGACACCCTAAATTTATCGTAAATTTGTGCTATGAATTATCAAGAGAATATTGAATCGTTATTACAAAAAATCTCCGAATTCCCTATTTTTGAAGGGATACAAGGATATCAACTTCGCCATGTGGTTCAAGCATCATGGGTAATTCGTTACAAAGCAGGTCAAATTATTTTTGAGCCAAAAGATTATACTACCGCTTTCTTTATAATTCTTTCCGGAGCTGTTAGGATTAAAATTCACAATCACAAGACATTAGAGCTAGGTCCGGGACGTTATTTTGGGGAATATTCCTTAATTGAAAAACGTCCCCATGAAGCCACAGCAGTAGCCCTATCTGATACTGAATTGCTTATCATTCCTGCCGATGTTTTCAATAATCTATTACAGCAAAGCTTACCATTTTCCAATAGTTTACTTAAAACGTTAATCAAGAGACTAAAAACTTTTGAGCGATTGGAATATGTGCTAATTGAAAAAAATGAACAAATTCAAAAGCAGAACCTTCAAATTAAGGAACAGAATATTAACATTAATGAATCAATTGAATATTCGGCGATTATCCAAAAAAGTTTGTTCCCATCCATAAAACTATTAAATCTCAAATTCAAAAACTGTTTCTTAATTTTTGAACCGTACGAAAAAGTAAGCGGCGATTTTTATTGGTTTGCTCAGCGATATAACGAATATTGCCTGGCAGTGGCTGATTGTACCGGACATGGAATCCCGGCGGCATTGATTTCCATCTTGGGAATCACCTATTTGAACGAAATAATTACCGGAATGCAAGACCCCGATCCGGGAAAGGTATTATTGCAGTTGAAAAACAAAATAAATTCAGCATTTGCCTCTTGCGAAGATAGGTTTCAAGGACATTTTGGTTTGGATATCGCTATAATATCTATTAATTTTGAAACTCATAGTCTTCGTTACGCGGGCGCAAATCTTCCCATTATTTTAATACGAAACAATCAAATCGTCGAATTTTCTCCCCAAAAGGTTTCATTAGGTTCGTCTTTCGAAATTGATAATTTCACGACACAAACCTTTGAAATAAGACCTAAAGATATGATTTACATGTTCTCTGATGGAATTCTTGACCAAATTGGCAATGAAAGCCAAAAGCGCTTAGGCCTATCGGGTTTAAAAAAAATACTTATTCAAGTATCTTCAGAAAATATCCATCAACAAAAATCACAAATTGTAAAAACTTTGAAAGACTGGAAAGGCTCCCAACAACAAATTGATGATATTACTCTATTGGGCATTAAAATTTAAAAAGGCGGGTTTTAACCCGCCTTTTTAAATATTGATAAATCTCTTAACGTCTTTTTTTAACAATCATCAATAATAGAATTGCAGCTAAGCCGGCAATGATGCCCATCATGATATTCAGATTAGTTTTTGTGATGGTCACGGTTTCTTCGCGTTTGGGACGTTTCTCTTGGTCTAGAACCAATAACTTATCGCCGGTTTGTTCCACAATCATTCTCAAGAACCATTCAGGATAGCCTGGTTGTTTTACCTTGACAATTCCCGTTGGCGATGTTTGGAATACACCATTTTCTTCGGGTTTTACATTGCCATCGATATATTTTACAACTAAAAAGTGGAACAAATCTTTCCAACGATTGAATGTCCATTCACCTGCTTTATTAGAAAAATCGGTTAAGAATGGGACAACCGAAGCTTTATTTTTCTTATACATTTCAAGTGCTTTGGCATCGGTATTGGCTACTTCAGTTTTGAATTTCTCTTCCACTTCTGCTATTACCTTCTGAACATCAGCAGCTACAAGATTATATCGTAAATATGCCCAATTTGAGACAAGATTAAAAATCCAGAATGCCGATGTTTCAGAAAATTGTGTCATGCTTCCGTTACCTTGTTTCCATGCATTGGGAATTTTTGTGATTGATGAGTAAAAGGGAACGTACACTGATGTGGCAGCATCATCAACGCCAAACCAGAACAAGCCACCTATTTCATTTGGCAAGAACGACCGAGCTTGGGCAACAAATGAAAATCCGGTTTGTTGGGTTGCTGTAGCACGTTCGTTGCAGTATTCTACGCTATCAACATGCCACGTTAATGGACGCCAACGATATGGTAATTCAAACGGTCCGGCTCCTAGGTCCTTCCTCATATCGAGTTCAGTTCCCTCAAGATGATCCCGCATATATCGCATCACATCTTGCGGAGAAATTTTTTTGTCTGGCTTTATCCATAAGGGCATACGATTGGTAGCAATGCCATAACTGTTTTTGACTATATTTCCTTTAACATAATCAAAATGTTTCCACATTTCTGAATTTACTTCTTTAAAAAAGGACCAAACGCGGATTTCACAAAAACGAGCACCATGAAAATCTAGCGGATTGTACACATCGCTAAAGCTGAATTCTTCGTCTGGACCGTTGTAGTAACCTTTCTCCCGTGCAAAACTGATAACATCAGGAGCATGGAAGGTTGTTTGGTTCGGATCGAACCAATTATTTTCGCTACTGAACGGGAAGGTAGTTATTCGTGCCTGATTTGCATGTCCTGAAACATAACCGTCGGGAATCATGCGCGCTACCCATAATGCTCCTTTGTTGTTAACTCCTTTGCCAATCATCTCCAAAATCCAAACTTCATTTGGATCAGCAATTGAAAAGGATTCCCCGGAACTGTGGTATCCATATTCGGTTACCAATTCAACCATGATTTTAATAGCTTCGCGGGCAGATTTTGCTCGTTGCAGGGTAAAATAGATCAAGCTTCCGTAATCAATTAAACCTGTGGTATCAATCAATTCCTCGCGTCCACCGAATGTGGTTTCTCCTATAATCACTTGAAATTCATTCATATTCCCCACAACATTGTAGGTTTCCGGAGCTTGTGGTATTTCCCCGAGATATTTTTGAGAATCCCATTCAATAACTTTTATCATTGTTCCCGGTTTGTATTGACCAGCAGGCCAATAATACAATTCTCCGTACAATGTGTGTGAATCGGCCGAGTAGGATACAATGGTGGAGCCATCGGTCGAAGCTGATTTAGTAACTAAAAAATTAGTACATGCTACGCTTGAGAGATGAGTTCCCAACGCAAAGAATGTAACTAAACTCATTAATTGTAATGTTCTCATGTTTGCTTATTTTTAGGTTGTTTTTAAAACTCTACACTTGATTAAAGGCAAAAATATAAATTTTGTAAATATATTTCAGCACATTATGATTTTCTTTCCTATTTTTGCAAATAAACTGGATATAAAATGGATGTTCGTAAGATTTTTCGATGGATACACCGCGAATTAGGATATTTCTTTGCTGTAATGGCTATAATTTATGGAATATCGGGAATTGCACTCAATCATAGCAGCGACTGGAATCCCGATATGGTGATTACACGAACTGTTGATTCACTCCCAAAAGCTCTTCTACCCGATAGCATAGGTAGAAATGAGTCTGAAGCTATTCTTTCTCATTTCAACGAAAGCGGTTCCTACAAAAAACATTACTTCCCTAACGATTCGACCTTAAAAATATTTTTTCATATTTCGGGCGGTTCGGGTAATGTAATGGTTGATATAAAGTCTCGGCAAGTTGTAATTGAAAGACTCGAACGTAGATTTTTTTTCTACCAAATCAATCGGTTACACCGAAATGCTTTCAGATCTTTATGGACGTGGTTTAGCGATATTTTTGCCCTATCCCTTGTGATTTTTGCCATTACCGGGATTTTTATGATGAAAGGAAAATACGGACTAGCCAAACATGGAATCTATTGGCTTCTTGCCGGGGCTATAATTCCGATTTTACTCTATTTGCACTATTCAATCTAACAATCCTATAAGCTATTAATCGCCTGAAATTATTATTTTTTCTCTTCTGATGAATTTTGAGAGTACTGAAACAAATCTAAATTGTGATGCATTTTTCTTATCTTGGTTTCTAAATAACGTTTATTGTAACCCGTGACGTGCGTTTCTAGATTTACCACTTCAACAATCTCCAAACCATAACCTTCCAACCCCACTCTCTTCACAGGATTATTTGTAAGTAATCGCATTTTGTGAACTCCGAGTTGATTTAATATTTGTGCTCCAATACCATAGTCGCGTTCATCAGCATTAAAACCAAGCTTTAGGTTGGCATCAACGGTGTCAAAACCATCTTCCTGAAGCTTATAGGCTTTAATTTTATTCATTAAACCAATGCCTCTTCCTTCCTGAATCAAATAAACAATGACTCCCTTTCCGACCTTGTCAATTTTTTCCATGGCTTCATGAAGCTGATCACCGCAATCGCAACGAAGACTGCCAAAGATATCGCCGGTGACACAGCTAGAATGAACTCTGACTAAGATAGGTTCGTCCGGTTCCCAACTTCCTTTTATCAATGCCACATGTTCCAAACCGTTGCTTTTTTGCAAAAAAGGGATAAAGCGAAAATGACCATATTTTGTTGGCATATCAACCTCCACACCTTTGATGACTAAACTTTCGGTTTGTATTCGATAGGCGATTAAATCCTTGATGGTGATTATTTTCAGGTTAAAACGTTGGGCTATTTCAATAAGTTGCGGCAACCGAGCCATAGTGCCGTCGGGATTCATGATTTCAACCAAAACACCCCCGGGCAACAAACCTGCCATTCTGGTCAAATCAACGCTTGCTTCTGTGTGTCCCGCTCTACGCAAAACTCCCCTGCTTTTCGCACGCAGCGGAAATATGTGTCCCGGTTTGCCTAAGTCTTCCGGTTTTGTTTTAGGATCAACCAAGGCGTTGACTGTCTTTGCACGGTCAGAAGCTGAAATTCCTGTTGTGCAACCATGTCCGATTAAATCTACCGAGACCGTGAAAGGTGTTTCAAAATGAGAAGTGTTGTGACCCACCATCAATTGCAACTCAAGTTCATCGGCTCGTTCTTCCGGTATAGCGCAACATATTAGTCCTCGACCGTAAGTGGCCATAAAATTGATTGTTTCGGGCGTTGCAAGTTGAGCCGAAGCAATAAAATCACCTTCATTTTCACGATCTTCATCATCGACGACAATAATGATATTGCCTTTTTTAATCTCTTCAATTGCTTCCGGTATTGTATTTAATTTTAATTTTAATTGGTTACTCATAATCAAATCGATTTGTTAATTCGAGCTGCTCGCTCCCAATTTACAGTTGATTTACCTCTCATAAATCGTGCAAAACCATAAAATTGTGACATATTGGCAATAAAAAAATAATAAGCAAAAAATATAGGTTTTGATTTGGTAGGGAAATTCCGTAAGAGATATCCAATTAAAACCCATAGAAAAAATAATCCTTGAAAAAATGCTAGAATCTGAATATATAAATTGTTTGGATACTGAACCATTGCACAAATTGTCGTTAATGGAAGTAGAATCATCACAAGAGGTGTAATGCTCCAGCGCATAAACTTATGTGAAATAAACTGAAAACTCGCCCATGGATATTTGAAAAAATTAAAAATCCAGGGATTTCGACATGCCAATTGAAAACCACCGGCAGCAATCCTTATTTTTCGTTTCATTTCTTCAGCTACATTTACAGAGCCATACTCCGAGGCCAAAGCTCTTGGTTCATATTTGATTCGATAGCCTTTTTTTACTACAGAAAGAGAAAGGCACATATCATCCAAGATGGTATCTTCCGGAACCGGTTCATAGAGTTCTCTACGCAAAGCAAACAGTTCTCCAACGGCTCCAACAGTTGTATAGATTCGATCATCGAGCCATTTTAGATAGCTTTCAAACTTCCAATAAAAACCCTCACCTGCAGGTGCAGCTGTGTCAACAGTATCTGAAATAACCACCTTTCTACCTGCAACGCAACCAACCGTGGGATCATTAAATGCTTCTACAATGAAGTGTATTGCATCAGGATTTAGTCGTGTGTTAGCGTCGCAAAACACAACAATTTCGGATTCCACATGCTTCATTGCTCGTTGGATGGCATGAATCTTTCCTTTTCGCTCCGGCTCATGTAGTAACTGAAATTGAGGATATTGTGCCACAAGCTCAGGGGTTTTATCGCTAGAACCATCTGTGATAAAAATCACTTTAAACTTTTCTTTAGGATAGTTCAGTTGAAAAGTGTTTGATATTTTTTCTAAGATATGATCTTCTTCATTATAAGCCGCAACCAAAAGAGTGACCGAAGGTATTGTACTTTGCAGAGTGTTGGGTTTCCGTCCAACTAAACGTTTAACTATTGATTTTATAATAACTATCCCTAATCCAAGAATTGGATAAATTAGGTAAGGATAAATTCCTACAATCAATAATATCGTAATGAAAGTAATCATGATTTATTATTCTTGAGCATATTTTCATAGAATTCGAGGAGTTTTGAGACTAAAACAGGGTTATTAAACTGATTTTCAACCATATGAAAGGCATTTTCACCCATTTCAATGCATTGATTGGGGTTGTTTAATAACTGAATCACATAATTGGCAAATTCGTTCTCATTATAGGCTATAAACATGTGTTTAGAATTAATTGCCGGAATTCCTTCGGCTGCAACCTTTGTTGCCACAATGGGTTTTTTCATGGCCATTGCTTCAACAATTTTCACACGCATTCCCGAACCGGTTAATAGCGGACTAACCATAATTTGATAGTTTCGACTGAATTCTTGAGCATTATCAACCTGACCGTGAAAAAAAACATTTTTACGGTTTATTCGATGAATAAAATCTTTCGGGGCATTTCTCCCTGCGATATGAAATTCAGTGTCTGGACATTGTGCCAATATCTTATTCCAAACCTTTGAAACAAACCAGATAACTCCTTCTTGATTGGGCATCCAATCTAACGCTCCTATAAAATAGATGGTTTTAGGCTTGACTTTGACATTTGCATCGTCTGTAAGATATTCTTTAAGGTCAGATCCCACAGGAACTACAAAATGTGGAGCTTTATTGCCTAAAAAATCAAAGATATGAGCATCACGCTCGGTGATGGTAATCAATAGATCAAAGTGCTTTAGCGAACGTTTTTCCATTTTTTGCAT
>DAOTAV010000045.1:0-12290 GCA_035382785.1 Salinivirgaceae bacterium
CCACATCTACCAATTTTTTGTAAGAGGTAACAACATCGATTGGAGCGTTATCGTAACGACCATTTCGCAAGACTACCAAACGCCCGTGGAAACCTTTAAGAATTAGATCAAGAGCCAGATTACCATAAGCCATAGGTACAATGGAATCAATAGAATCAGGATCGCCACCACGCACCAGATATCCAAGGTTTTGTGTTATCATTTCTACCTTCTGTCCCCCGTTGTATTTGGGCGATAGCTCTTTGATTTTATGAGCAATAGCTTCACCAATGCCGCCAAGTTTTGCATGACCATACTGATCTTTTTCGGTACTCTTGAACATCATCGAATCGCTTCCTTCAAACACCGCCCCTTCGGAAACCAATACCACCGAATAGCGACTTGGATTCTTTAACCGATCTTCACATAACAATTCGGTCAAACGTTCTACGCTAAATTTAAATTCCGGAATCACACATCGGTTAGCAGCTCCAGCCATAGTAGGAAGCATGGAAGTAAAACCGGCATATCGTCCAAATACTTCCACTACCATAATACGCTCATGCGATCCTGCTGAAGTGCGCAAAGTATTGATCATATTTATGGTTCGGGTAATACAAGTACTAAAACCGATACAATAATCGGTACCGGGCACATCATTATCCATCGTTTTAGGGATAGCCACCACTTTTACTCCTTCTTTAAACAATCTTACACCATAACTCAAAGTGTCATCACCTCCAATGGGGATCAAATAATCAATGCCGATAAATTCCAGATTTTTGAGCACTTCTGGCGTTAAATCGTTAATGTCCTGACTATATTTTTCGCGATACTGTTCCGGCACTTCGTTTTTCGGAACGTGGCTCGGTCGGGTTCTGGAAGTGTGCAGAAAAGTACCACCAGTGCGACCGGCTTTATTAACTACTTCCTCCGAAAGTTCAATAAAGTTCGTTGAATTATCGGCTTTTTTATCGCGAATAACATCTAAAACACCTTGCCATCCTCGCCGGATTCCGATAACTCTATAACCTTCTCGTAATGCCCGAATGGTAACCGCTCTTATTGCCGGATTAAGTCCCGGTACATCTCCTCCACCGGTTAATATCCCAATTGTTCCTCGTTTTGTTGCCATAGTTCTTAATGTTTTTGTTATTAAACTGAATTTGATTTTTTCGACATCGAATTTCACGATTAATTTACATTTTTTTTACAAAAGTTTTTTCATTTCACTCTAGTAATTTTTCTTACCTAAGATATTTTTAGCGTTAACATCATAATAAACAGATATAAAACTTCTTACAAAATCATTCCTACATATGTTAAACAAAAAAACTTACGTTATATCACTTTTAAAGAGTAAAATTTTTCACACTTACAAAAATAAGTCTATTTAGATTGATTATGAATTAGTTAGCGTGGCATAAAATTCGATTTTTAGAAAGAAAAACGGATTTAACTTTGTAATCGAAAACGGTTAGTTCGAAACCACTGTTATGACACACAAGGAGATTTCAAAAATTTTAAATGCACGAATCATCAGCGGAGCCGGAGGTGAAGAAATTGACTATCAACATGCATTTGCTTCCGATTTAATGAGTGACGTGCTAACCATTGATTCCGAAAATTTGATTTTAATCACCGGTTTATCCAATCTTCAGGCCGTACGCACGGCAGAAATGTCTGACATTTCATGTATCATTATTGTTCGAGGTAAAAAAGCTTCGGAAGAAATGGTTCAATTGTCGATAGAGAACCGGATTACTTTGATAGAATGCGATTACACCATGTTTAAAACCTGCGGACTTTTGTATCAGGCGGGATTAAAACCATTGTATTGAGATGCAATTCGAATACAAAATCATGGGAGGAGACTTTGCTAATGCAGGACACGCTTCAAGTGAGATAAAAAAAATCTTGAAGCAAATCAATGTTGATCCCAAAATAATCAAAAAAGTTGTTGTAGCTTTGTATGAAGCAGAAGTTAATGTGTGTGCTCACGCATACGCCGGAAAAGTACAAATAGAAATAACACCAGAAAAAATAGAAGTGGTAGTCAGCGACAAAGGACCCGGTATTCCCGATATTGAGTTAGCCATGCAGGAAGGATTCTCAACTGCAAGTCCTGCAGTACGAGAAATGGGTTTTGGAGCAGGAATGGGATTGCCCAACATCAAAAAAAATACCGACTTTCTTGATATTCAATCTACGGTAGGAAAAGGAACATCAGTTAAATTCGTAAATTATCTGGCGTAATATGTCGGAACAACAATTTCATCATGCACTGACTGTCAATCCTGAAAAATGCTTCGGATGCACACATTGTATGTCGATTTGTCCAACAGAAGCCATTAGAGTTAGAAATGGCAAAGCATTGATTTACGAGCACAAATGCATCGATTGCGGAATGTGTTATCGCGTTTGTCCGGCAAAGGCCATAGAAGTTGAACAAGACGATTTTCAAACGATTTTTAATTTTGAACGTCGGGTAATTTTATATCCAAGCGTTCTAACCGGACAGTTCCCCAATGAAATTAATACCCCTCAAATCATTGCAGCTTTAAAGCATTTAGGATTCACGGATGTTTTTGAAGTTGAACACGGTTCCGACTTTCTTACCCAAACCATTCAAGATTATATTCAACAAAATACCGACAGAAAACCCTTAATATCATCGTTTTGTCCGGCAATTGTTCGTCTTATTCAGGTAAAATTCCCATCGTTGGTGGAAAATATTATTCATATAAAACCACCCCTTGATATTGCTGCGATTTATTACCGCAAGAAATTAGAAGAGGAAGGAATTACACCTCAAAAAATCGGCATATTCTACATTACACCGTGCGCTGCAAAAATTGCCGCGGTAAAAAGCCCGGTTGGAGAAGAACGTTCATCAATCGACGGGGTTATCAATCTTGATTTTATTTATAACCTTATTTTGAAAACCATAAAAGCCAATCCCAAAATGACTGTTTCTCAAGAAGAATTGCCAACCTTGAGACACCAAAGCATACGTTGGGCATTGACCAATGGTGAGGCCGACCGGTTTGAAGGCCGATGCTTAGCCATCGATGAAGTACACAATGCTATGGAATTTCTTGAAAAACTCGAAAACGATGAAATTCCACCGGTTGATTTTATTGAAATACGAGCTTGCGACGAAAGTTGTCCCGGAGGAATACTCAACGTTGAAAACCGATTTATAGTTGTGGACAGACTCAAAAAAAGAGCAAAACAACAGAAAAATTTCCTCTTAGAATATAAGTTTGAGAATGCCCTGATGAACTATTCTTCATTCTTAAAAGAAAATTGCACGATAAGCGACATTAAACCTCGCTCAATGCTTGCTATGGATAGCGACACCAACAAAGCCCTATCAAAGCTCGAACGTGTTAGAGAATTAATGTGTTTCCTTCCGGGCATCGATTGTGGTGTATGCGGAGCACCATCGTGTCGTGTTCTGGCTGAGGATATCGTCGGTAAAAAAGCTCAACTTAGCGACTGCGTTTTTATCAGGACTAAAATGCAAACCAATAAGTCGTTAGGAAACAAGATCTCATACAATATTACCAAGAAAATATGGGGTGAACATTGCATGGATAAAAATTGCTATCGAAAAGGTGCTAAAAATGAGCATCAAACACCTCCATCGAATGAACTCTAAAAAACATACCCTATGACTGTGAACGATATTAAAGAAAAACTAAACCTAACAGTTTACGCCGGAGCTGCCGGATTAAATAGAGAAGTAACCGGCGGATATGTTTCCGATTTACTTAGCGATGTGATGGGACATTCATCGGAAGGTCAAATCTGGATTACTCTTCAGACACACAAAAACATTATAGCCATTGCCTCGCTGAAAGAACTAGCAGGGATTATCCTTGTCCAAGGGTTCGAGCCTGATGCTGACACCCAAAAACAAGCCGAAGATGAGCAAATTCCCATTTTAGGAACCCATCTTTCAACATTCGAAATTTCCGGTAAACTGTATAATCTTCTGCATAAATGCTGCGAATAAAGGCTGATATGCATATTCACACGGTACTATCTCCTTGCGGCGATCTAGATATGAGCCCAAGAAATATACTCATCAAAGCCAAAGAAAAAGGGCTCGATCTAATCGCCATCACCGACCACAATTCAACCCTAATGTGTCGGGTTATAGCCAACTTGGCCTCTGAATATGACATCGCAGTTATTCCCGGTGTTGAAATCACAACAAAAGAAGAAGCTCATTGCTTAGCCTATTTCCATGATTACGAACAAATTAACCAAATTCAAATGTTTCTGGAACAACATTTACCCCCTATCCAGAACAATCCGGATTTGTTCGGTCATCAATTGGTCGTTGATCAAGATGAAATGATTCTACAAGAAATCAATACTTTACTAATTACCGCTTTAAATCTATCCATTGACGAGATTGAAAAAACCGTGCACAAAATAGGCGGAATATTTATCCCGGCACATATCGATCGCCCAAAATATTCGATTATCAGTCAATTAGGATTTATTCCTTTTGACCTTAATGCCGAAGCTTTCGAACTTTCAAGATATTCCTCCCCCGATTCTTTTACAGCACAAAATAAACCCTACAGAAATTTTATTTATGTACAAAACTCCGATGCACATTATCTCGAAAATATAGCAGATGCATATACTATTTTTGAAATCGAGAATCCTACGTTGGAAGAAATTGTCAAAGCGTTGAAAAACCTCGATGGAAGAAAAATTGTATCAACCCACAATCAGAGAAAAACAAACTAACATTCATGAAAGACATATCCCTTCATATTCTTGATGTAGCCAATAATTCAATAAGTGCCGGAGCAAGTCTGATTGAAATTGAGGTTGACCACCAACCCCAAAATGGTACGCTAACCATAACAATTCGGGACAATGGCAAAGGAATGTCGGCAGAAACACTTGCCAAAGTTACAGATCCTTTTTACACGACCCGCACCACCCGAAAAGTAGGATTAGGATTACCTCTCATTAAGCAAAACGCTGAACAGACTGGAGGAAATTTATCCATTCATTCTGAAGAGGGCAAAGGAACAATCTTAACCGTACTTTTCAACTGTTCACACATTGATTGTCCTCCCATCGGAAACATTGCCGAAATAATGACAATTCTCATTACTGGAAATCCAAAAATTGATTTTCTTTACACTCACAAAATTGGCAATGCCGAATTTAAGATACAATCGCAAGAAATCAAGGAAATCCTTAGAGATGTGCCTATCAATAGTCCACAAATAGTAAAGTTCATTAAAGAGATGTTAGAAGAAAACATCGAAGAGATAAATAACTGTAATTCAAACCAATAAAACCTTAGACAAATGACAAAAGTAAAATCATTGGCTGATTTACGCAAAATGAAGGAAGAACTTCAAAACAAAGTTAACCTTCGTGAAAAGGGAGATAATGTTGAGAAACTGATCCAGATTAAAGTTGGGATGGGAACCAGTGGAATTGCTTCTGGAGCGAAAGAGATTTTCAATTTCTTCATCGAAGAACTCGAAAAGCGTAACATTGAAGCAGTAGTAACCCAAACCGGAGATATGGGCTACAATTTTGCCGAACCCACAGTAGAAGTTACGGTTCCCGGAAAAGACCCCATCGTATTTGGAAATGTAACCATTCAAAAAGCCGACAAAATCATCGAATGTTACATCAAAAACGGTGAGTTAGTAGAAGGAATTCTACCTGAGAATTACGATAAAATTGACAACAAATAACGGAGGGAACCGAACATGGCAAAATACTCAATGCACATTCTTGTTTGCGGAGGAACCGGATGCCGAGCTGCCCAAAGCACAAAAATTACTGAAAATTTAAAACAGGAACTCGACGCAAACAATTTATCAGAAACCGTTCAAGTCATCGAAACCGGATGCTTTGGTTTCTGTGAAAAAGGGCCAATTGTAAAAATCATGCCCGACAACACATTCTACACCCAAGTTAAAGCAGAAGATGCTAAGGAAATCGTAGCCGAACACATTATTAAAGGACGTAAAGTAAATCGTTTGCTCTACATCGATCCTACGAAAAAGGAAAAGGTTGATGATTCAAAGCATATGGGATTTTATCGCAAACAACTTCGCATAGCTCTTCGCAATTGTGGATTCATTGATCCTGAAAACATTGATGAATATATTGCTCGTGAAGGGTATGAGGCTCTTGGACGTTGTTTGGCCGAAATGACACCCCAAGACGTTATTAAGATTATAAAAGATTCAGGATTAAGAGGAAGAGGAGGCGGTGGTTTCCCAACCGGTTTAAAATGGGAATTTGCCAGTAAATATCAAGCCGATCAAAAATATGTTGTTTGCAACGCCGACGAGGGAGATCCCGGAGCGTTCATGGATCGCTCTATATTAGAAGGAGACCCACATTCAGTAATCGAAGCAATGGCTATATGCGGATACTCCATTGGTGCAACCAAAGGATTGGTTTACATTCGTGCTGAATATCCTTTAGCCATCAAACGACTCCAAGTTGCTATTCAACAAGCTCGTGAATACGGTCTTCTTGGAAAAAATATTTTAGGAAGCAATTTTGAATTTGATATTGAATTACGTTATGGAGCCGGAGCTTTTGTTTGCGGCGAAGAAACAGCCTTAATTCACTCTATGGAGGGTCAACGCGGAGAACCCACCGTAAAACCACCATTCCCCGCAGAATCCGGTTATTGGGGCAAACCCACCAACGTAAACAACGTTGAAACGTTTGCTAATATACCCGTAATTATCCTTAAAGGAGCACAATGGTTCCGCTCCATCGGTACAGAAAAATCGCCCGGAACTAAAGTTTTCGCATTAGCTGGTAAAATCAATAATGTAGGATTGATTGAAGTACCAATGGGAATAACTCTCCGCGAAATAATTTTTGAAATCGGAGGCGGAATCAAAGACGACAAAAAATTCAAAGCCGTACAAACCGGAGGTCCTTCTGGAGGATGTCTCACAGAAAAGCATCTTGACACCCCCATCGAATTTGACACACTCATTGCAGCAGGCTCAATGATGGGATCCGGAGGTATGATCGTCATGGACGAAGACGATTGTATGGTTGCAGTAGCCAAATTCTACTTGGAATTTACAGTTGAAGAATCGTGCGGGAAATGTGCTCCATGCCGAATCGGAAATAAACGTCTTCACGAAACACTTGAAAAAATCTGCAAAGGCAATGGAACACGTGAAGATATTGAACTTTTACAAAACATGAGCCGTGTTATTAAAGACACCGCCCTATGTGGGCTCGGACAAACATCGCCCAACCCGGTTCTTTCAACCATCGACAATTTCTGGGACGAATACATCGAACACGTTGATCATAAAAAATGTCGCTCAGGCGTATGTAAAGACCTGATGCAATATGTAATCAATCCCGACAACTGTGTCGGCTGTACAGCTTGTGCACGGGTATGTCCCGTTGGCGCTATCAGCGGAGAGCGAAAAGCTGTTCACAAAATCGATCCGGCACTTTGTATCAAATGTGGAGCATGTATCGAGAAATGTAAATTTAACGCCATATTCATTCAATAAGGAGGACATAGACAATGCAATTTGTAAAATTAACCATAGATAACAAACCTGTCGAAGTTCCTGTGGGAACCACGATATACAAGGCCGCAAAAAAACTTGGTATTGAAATCCCTGTACTCTGTTATATGAATCTTGAACACATGGGGATTGAAAATAAACCTGCCGGCTGTCGTATCTGCGTTGTTGAAATAGAAGGTCGCAAAAATCTTGCTCCATCATGTTCAACCAACGTAGCTGAAGGAATGATCGTAAGAACAAACACTATGCGTGTTTTGAATGCTCGACGCACAGTATTAGAATTCATTCTATCCGATCACCCAAAGGACTGCTTAACATGTCCAAAATCAGGACATTGCGAATTGCAGGACCTATCTATCAAATTAGGAGTGCGCAAAATCCATAATGAAGAAATCGCAGAAATGTCAACTTATAAAAAAGACTTTTCTCCGTCGATCATTCGAGATCTGGATAAATGCGTTATGTGTCGTCGTTGCGAAACCATGTGTAACGACGTTCAAACTGTTGGGGCATTAAGTGCCATTAATCGTGGTTTTATGTCCGCCGTAGCTCCGGCCTTCGAGATGGATTTGGAGAAATCAACATGTACCTATTGCGGACAATGTGTTGCTGTTTGTCCTACAGGTGCACTAACAGAAGTGGATCACACGCCAGAGCTAATTCGTATACTTGCAGATCCCAAAAAAACAGTTGTTGTTCAAACTGCACCGGCTGTTCGTGCTGCTTTGGGAGAAGAATTTGGAATGCCAGCCGGAACCTTGGTGACAGGAAAAATGGTAGCAGCTCTGCGTCGTTTAGGATTCGACTATGTGTTTGATACCGATTTCGCTGCCGATCTTACCATTATGGAAGAGGGAACAGAATTGTTAGATCGCCTTTCAAAATACTTAAAAGGAGAACCTACAAAACTTCCAATTCTAACCTCTTGTTGTCCGGGATGGGTAAATTTCTTCGAACAACAATTCCCCGATATGCTCGATATTCCATCAACAGCACGTTCACCTCAACAAATGTTTGGAGCTATAGCAAAAACCTATTTTGCTGACAAGATCGGCGTAAAACGCGAAGATATGGTTGTTGTATCGGTAATGCCCTGCTTGGCCAAAAAATATGAATGCCAACGCAATGAATTTAAAACCGACAACAATCCTGATGTTGATTTCTCAATTTCGACTCGAGAATTGGCACATTTAATTAAAGAAGCCAATATGGACCTGAATAATATGCCCGATGAAGATTTCGACAATCCATTAGGAGAATCGACAGGTGCTAGTGTTATTTTCGGGACAACCGGTGGGGTTATTGAAGCTGCATGCCGTACCGCTTATGAAGTTCACACAGGGAAAAAACTAGAAAAACTTGATTTCGAACAACTTCGCGGCTTAGAAGGAATTCGCGCAGCAGAAATTGATTTTAATGGTTTTAAAGTTAAAATCGGTATAGCCCACGGTCTTGGAAATGCTCGCAAGCTTCTGGAAGATATTCGTGCCGGCAAATCAGAATTCCATGCCATTGAAATCATGGCATGTCCGGGAGGATGTATCGGAGGAGGCGGTCAACCCCTACATCATGGCAATTCCGAAATATTGGCCAAACGCGCTGCAGCTCTTTATCGTGAAGATGCAGGAAAACCAATTCGTAAATCACACGAAAATCCAATGATTATCGAGCTCTACGAAAAATTCCTCGGTAAACCAATGAGCCATAAAGCACATCATCTGCTTCATACTCATTATATCAACCGTGCTCCGCAAATTAAATTAAGAGACTAATTTTAACATTTTTAACAGCATACAAATATGGCAGAAACAAGAGTAGCGCTAAAACGCACAGAAGTCGAACAACTCAAGGCCGTATGTCGCGAATTTAATAACGATCCGGGCGAACTCATTAATGTTCTTCATAAAGCACAAGGCATTTTTGGCTACTTGCCGGCCGAAGTTCAGGAAGTTATTGCCCAAGAGCTTAATGTTCCCGTTGCCAAGGTTTATGGAGTAGTAACATTTTATTCGTTCTTCACCATGATTCCCCGTGGACAAAATCCAATATCGATTTGTATGGGAACCGCTTGTTACGTTCGTGGAGCCGATAAAGTGCTCGATGAATTTAAACGCTTGCTCAAACTTGAAATTGGAGAAACATCCGCCGATGCAAAATTCTCGCTCAACTGTCTTCGTTGTGTAGGAGCTTGTGGATTAGCACCCGTTGTTCTTGTTGGTGAAAAAACCTATGGACGGGTATCTCCGGATCAAGTTCGTGAAATACTAAAAGAATACGGGTTTGAAGGTTAATTCAAACTCCATTCTACTAATAGGTTGCCACAATGGCAACCTATTTTTTTATCCTTTTTTATTGGGCTGTTCCAATAAATTGGTATAAACTATTAAGAAAAACGTCCGGCAATTAGCCGGACGTTTTTTATTGATTAAATCCATCGCACAAGATTAAAATCCATTCGATAAGTTAAATCGGGATGTTTTGGATAAATTCGAATTGCATATTCATAGTTGCCGGGATTAAGCAGAACGACATTTACCGAATAAAACGCTAACTGATCGACTGTTTTATAACATTCCAATTGATAGGTGTCACATATTCGATGATTGCCATTTTCATCGTATTCAGTTAACACCATTTCCACTCCAATTTCATGCGGATGAATGTCCTTCAAATCAAGCATGACCTCACCATGGTAAGGTGCTCCTAAAAAGAAATCTTTTTTGGAAGTGTCGGGGAAATCAACCGAAATTACCTCAATCTGATTCCACCGCAATAACATTTGTTTTTTCCATGAAGCCAGGCGCGCTGCAATAGTATAATCATCAGCCGTCACTTTTGCATATCGTCTAGCTAATGAAATATAATACTGCTTCATATAATCATCGATCATGCGACGAGTAACGTAGTGTGGCGCAATTTGGGCTATACTGTTTTTAATATATTGAATCCAATCGGTTGGTAATCCTTTTTCGTTTCTCTTGTAAAACAAAGGTATTATCTCATTTTCAAGAAGATTATATAACTCGAGTGAATCCAATTCGTTTTGGAAATCAGGGTTAGTGTAGGTGATTTGATCGGTTAATCCCCAACCGGCACCTTCGCGATAACCTTCTAAATACCAACCATCGAGGACACTACAATTCAGTACTCCGTTCAACGTGGCTTTCTGACCACTAGTGCCAGATGCTTCGAGTGGCCTTGTTGGTGTGTTCAACCATACATCGACTCCTTTTACCAAACGTTTTGCTAACTGGATGTCATAGTTTTCAATGAAAATAATTTTCCCAATAAATTCAGGACGACGGCTTACTTCTACAATTTGTTTTATTAGATCTTGTCCCGGTTTGTCGTGCGGATGTGCTTTGCCCGCAAAAATGAATTGTACCGGACGCTCAGGGTTATTTATTAGTTTTGACAACCTTTCTAAATCGTTAAATAAAAGATTAGCACGTTTATAAGTTGCAAAACGTCTGGCAAAACCTATGGTCAATGCGTTATCATTGATCGAAGACAATACCTTTTGCAGTCGTTTCGGATTATCGTTACGTTTAATCCAATTACTTTTATATCGTGCTTTAATGTAATCGATCAATTTTTTGCGTAAGATCTGTCGTTTTTCCCATATTACCTCATCGCTGACTTCATAAATTTTCTGCCAGCACTTTTCATCACTATTATTTTTGAGAAAATCTTCCCCGAAATGAGTTTCATAGAGTTGTCGCCATTCTTTTGCTGTCCATGTGGGGTAATGCACTCCGTTGGTTACATGGCCAATGTGGAGCTCTTCGGGAAAATATCCTTTATAGAGGGCTGTAAACATTTCACGCGATACTTTACCATGAAGTTTACTTACACCATTAACTTCCTGACAGAGATTAACAGCTAACACACTCATAGAAAACTTATCGTTTGGATTTCCCGGAGTCCAGCGCCCAAGGTCCATAAACTGCTCCCATGAAATGTGCAGACGCTCCGGTGTATGTCGAATGTACATACGCATCAATTCCTCGGAAAATGCATCGTGTCCTGCAGGCACAGGAGTATGTGTAGTAAATAAGCTGCTGTGACGAACAACCTCTAATGCTTCCTCGAAGCTTAGATGCTTTTCTTCGATGAGATTGCACATCCTTTCAAGATTAGTGAAAGCAGCATGTCCCTCGTTACAATGATATACATCAAATTCTAAGCCTAGAGCACGTAACAAGCGTATTCCACCAAAACCTAAAATAATTTCCTGTTTCAATCGGTTTTCCCAATCTCCTCCATAAAGTTGATGTGTAATTCCTCTATCGGCTTCGTTATTGTCAGCTACATCTGAATCTAAGAGATATAATTTTACACGACCAACATTAATCTCCCAAACGCGGAGTTTGACTACACGGGCCGGCATGTAAACATTAACCAATAAGAGATTTCCGTCTTTATCCTTGACAGGAATTAGAGGTATATTGTTTAAATTTTGATCTTCAAGTAAAACAAGTTGCTCGCCGTTAATATTTAGTTGTTGGGTGAAATATCCTTTTCGATAAAGTAATCCAACTCCAACCATATGAATGCGAGAATCGCTTGCTTCCTTAAGATAGTCTCCGGCAAGAATTCCTAAACCTCCAGAATAAATATTAATATTGTCGTTTAGACCATATTCCATGCTGAAGTAGGCAATTGAAGGCGATGGTTCAACTCCCTCGTTCATATAATCGCAAAATTTCTTATAAACATTGCGATATTGCGTCATAAAAT
>DAOTAV010000045.1:12300-12871 GCA_035382785.1 Salinivirgaceae bacterium
AAGAAGACGTTCCTGAGAAATGCTGTTAAGTAGAACTATAGGATTTTTCTTGCTGCGTTCCCAGATATCTTTATCGATGAGTTTAAAAAGCTGACTAGCTTCATAATTCCATGACCACCAAACATTCATCGATAAATCAACCAAACCCTCGATTGGTTTGGGTATATTTGTTAAAATTCGCATTTTTTTCCACTTGGGTTCGTTGGATCGAACATCAATCTTAGCCTCAAGTGGTCTTTTAAATACTTTGGTTTCAACAAGTTTATATCGCTCTACATTTTTGGTTAACCCAATATCGTATCCTTGAATATAGAATTTAACAAACTCTGTCCATTCTGCTTTTTTGGATAATTCTTTTGCATTTGTTCTTGCAAGTTGAACTTTTTCTAAAGACAGATTGGAAAAATTAGCGATGGCTTCTGCTATTTGATCGATTACTTGCTCATGATTATCCTCGTCTCTTGAGATGACATATACGCCATTCAATAAATCGTTTTGCTTTTCGCTTCCATAAATTCCTAAAACCCAGTGCCCAAAACCTGAAAGAGTTGTGGTTATGGTTGGTATCGTA
>DAOTAV010000045.1:12881-13474 GCA_035382785.1 Salinivirgaceae bacterium
TATAGATTCAAGTGGTGTGTAACCCCAAGGTTCGTAGTATGATGGAAAGGCTGTTAAATCAGCTCCAATAAGTAATTGATAATAGGTTAGATTAAAAACCCCATCGTTCCCATTCAAATAGCATGGTACAAAAATGATGGAAACATCGGATTGTTGATTTAGCCCTGTTTCAAAAATTTTACGAACTACAGCATCGTTATGAAATTCGTGTAAATTATGGGTATGAAAAGGATTAGGTAATGGTCCATTCTCCGGTTTTTCAAATCGTTGAATTATATCGTAACGAGGGCCATCGTGATGTGCAGGAACTAAGATTAAAGCTAAGATCTTTTTCGCCAATTTTTTTTGTTTCAAACGTGCGATAGATTCGATAAAGAGGTCGATACCTTTATTCCTAAATTCATATCTTCCGGAATTTACAACTACTAGTGTTTCATCATCAAAATTTTGTCCAGTTAGAGTGTTTGCAACCTGAAAGAGTTTTTGTCGTGATTTTTGACGTAAAGTCTGAAATTCATGGTCTTCAGGGACAAAATTATTTTCAAAGCCGTTGGTAGTAATCAAATCGACTTCTCTTCACAGGAAATACTTAC
>DAOTAV010000046.1:0-13444 GCA_035382785.1 Salinivirgaceae bacterium
ACCCAATTCCAGATGAACTTCTAAACGAAGCACGTACCATTTTCCCAAATACTTTTGCGGTAAACGATAACGACATATTTGAAGTACCTTTTATTTAAACAAATCGAATCCGATATGTATTTTATACCTATCGGTATAAAAATTGTCCTATCTTTGTGATTTTAAAATAGAATTTATACATGATAAATCTTGAAGATGCTTTTCGGTTTGTTTCAGCCTATGCACCCATAATGGAAACCGAAAAGGTTGAGCTGCCGGATGCCTTAGGGCGAGTTTTGGCAGAAGATGTATTTAGTGATATCGATATGCCGCCGTTCAATAAATCAGCCATGGATGGGTATGCTTTGCGTTATTCCGATATCCATAAAGTTTTGAATGTAAAGGGAACTATTGCAGCAGGCCAGCAGGCCATTTTCTGCAACCCGGGGGAGTGTGTTGCTATCATGACAGGCGCTGCAGTTCCGGAGTGGGCTGATTATATCATTCCAACCGAAAATGTAGAAAAAATATCGGAAAATCAAATTAAAATATCTAATCCAACCCAATCGACGAATATTGCACCGAAGGGACAAGATGTTAGCCAAGGTGATTTAATTTTTAACCGAGGGCAGCTGCTTTCTCCTGTGAATATTGCTATGCTGGCGGCAATAGGTGTGGTTCAACCTTTGGTATATAAAAAAGTTCGAGCAGTGGTTTTCAGTACAGGTGATGAGTTAGTAGAGCCTTCCGATTATCCCGCAGGGGCGACCATCCGTAATACCAATGCCTATCAACTTTTGGCAATGCTACGACAAATGCCTGTTGATGCTGTCTATGGAGGAATTATTCGTGATAATCCTCACGAAATCGAAACTAAACTTTCTTCAGCCATTGACCAGTTTTCTATGGTGGTGCTGTCAGGAGGTGTTTCCATGGGCGATTTTGATTTTATCCCTGAGATTTTAAAAAAGATAGGAGCTCAAATTGTTTTCCATACGATTCGAGTTAAACCCGGGAAGCCCACTTTATTTGCAATAAAGGACAAAACCACAATTTTTGCTTTACCGGGAAATCCGGTATCATCATTGCTCCATTGTAAGTTATTGGTTTCGAGAAATGTTTACGCACGAATGGAACATCAATTTTCGGAACTAGTTATACGTATGCCATTGGCGGTAGATATTTTTATTAAAAATGCCAATCGTGTTTCACTGATTCCGGTCGGTATTAATGAAAACAACGAAGTGTATCCGGTTGAATATCATGGCTCAGCACACATTATGGCTATCACTAATGCTATAGGAATCGTAAAATTTGAAGTGGGCGAGAACTATAAACGAAAAGGAGAAATAGTAGATGTTCGACTGTTATAATCGAAAAATAAATTATTTACGAATTTCAGTAACCGACCGTTGCAATCTGCGTTGTCGGTATTGCATGCCCGAGGAAGGAGTCTCTCAGGTATCCCATAATGAGATTTTGACCTTCGATGAGATTGTTGAATTTACAAAATATGCTGTGTCGAGGGGAATCGAGAAAATTAAAATTACCGGAGGAGAGCCTTTGGTTCGGAAAGGTATTACGCGACTGATTGGGATGTTATCGCAAATAGATGGAATACGAGATATTGGGCTAACTACGAATGGTGTACTTTTGCCACACTATGCCAAAGAGTTGAAAGATAATGGTTTGATGAGAGTGAATATTAGTCTCGATACCGTCGATCCTGAAAAATATCGATACATTACGCGTTTGGGAGAACTCAGCGAAGTGATGCGCGGTATTGATGCGGCATTGGCTGCCGGTTTAACACCCGTTAAAATTAATTGTGTTATTCATCAATCTCCCAACGAACCGGATGCTCAATCAGTAAAGCAATTTGCCGATAAAATAGGTGTTGAGGTTCGATTTATCCCCATGATGGATTTGAAAGGTGGAATATTTGGGATAGTTCATGGCGGCGACGGAGGTAATTGCTCAATTTGTAATCGGCTTCGGCTTACATCTACCGGCGATTGTAAGCCCTGTCTTTTTAACAATTTATCGTACAACATTCGTAAACTTGGTATTGAAGAGGCTTTTAATAAAGCTATTCTCAATAAACCCCAATCGGGACATTTTAACAATACAAATCAATTTTTCAATATCGGTGGATAATTATGAAGAAAAAAACGCTGACTCACACTAATGAGCAGGGTAAAGCTAACATGGTAGATGTTGGGTCAAAAACGATTCAACGAAGAATTGCTCGAGCTCGTGGGTTTATAGAATTACAGCCCGAAACGATTGCATTAATCCGGGAGAATCAAATGAAGAAAGGTGATGTGCTTTCTTGCGCACAGATTGCAGGAATTATGGCGGCTAAGCAAACTGCGAACTTAATCCCTCTCTGTCATCCTATATTTCTAACAAAAATTGAGGTAGATTGCAATTTGGTGTCCAACGGAGTAGAAGTTATTGCAGAGGCTATTGCCGTTGAGAAGACCGGTGTGGAAATGGAAGCATTAACGGCTGTCAATATTGCCTTGTTAACAATCTACGATATGTGCAAAGCGGTTGATAAATCGATGATAATCAAAGAAATATATTTATTGGAAAAACAAAAACAAGATTTGGATTAAACGTTTACCTATGAAAAACAAAGAGCAATTTATTGAAATTCTTTCTGTAAACATTTCAAAAGAAAAAGGAGTGGTAAAGCATCCGGTAGATGAGGTTTTTATTACCGAATGTGGAATTGATGGCGATGCACATGCAGGAGAATGGCATAGGCAAATTAGTATTCTTGGCGAAGAGAGTATTTTGCGTTTTGAGAAGGTTTTGGGAAGAAAAATTGAGTATGGTGAATTTGCCGAAAATATAACATCACGTGGACTTGAGCTGAAAGATTGCAGTATTGGAGACCAGTTCATTGGGGATGAAGTGGTATTGGAAGTATCTCAAATCGGGAAGAAATGTCATGGAGATGGTTGTGCAATTTTTCGTCAGGTAGGCAATTGTATTATGCCTGTGGAAGGAATATTCTGTAGAGTTTTAAAAGGTGGAAAAGTAAAAGCACATCATAAGTGGCAATATATTAAAAAATAAAAAAAAGCGGCTACTAAGCCGCTTTTTTATTATTTTTTGATTACCCACACTTGGATATCTTGTTCTTTAAGTCGACGATATTCGGCAAAAGCTTCCCGCCGATCGCTATAACTATTGTAACAAACCCTCCAAAATCCTCGGCTTTCCATAAAAACTTCAGCGTTGGGATAGCCTTGGTTACGGAGTTGTTCAGCAAATCGTTGAGCATTTCTTTCGCTTTGGAAACTTCCTGCCACCAAGTAGTAAAGTTTTTCATTTTTATGTCGTTGCAGTTCAGCTGCGGCTTCTTCTGCCATTCGGATGCTGTCTGCTCTTAAACGTTCCACTTCTGCTATAGAATCCAAACGTGCTTGCTCCTTCTTTTTAAGTTCATCGGCTAAGCGTTCTTTTTCGGCTTTTCCTGTCCACTCGTCCCAATTTAGGTAAACCAGACCTCCTCCGACGAGAAGAATTACTATCACAGCCAGTGTTATTATTAAGGATGAGCTAGATTTTTTCGCGGGTTTGCTAGATGAGGTTGGCTTTGGTGGTGGAGGGGGAGGCGTTCCCGTTTTGACTGTGGGTTTAGCCTGCTGTTGAGTCGGCTTTTGTCCTGCACTGCTTGCTGCTGTGGGGTCTGGTTTCACAGCTGTCGGTTCTTTAAGTTCGACTTTAGGCTCAGCTTGGGGCTGTTTTGGGGAAACTTCTTCTTTTTTGGCAGTCTCCTGTGTTTCACCGGTAGGAACAAAGCGTATTCCTCCTCGATCGTCTCTAAGAAGCACTCCCAAGGTGCTGAGTGGATACTTGGGATTTGTCTTTAACGAATCCTGAAGAGTCTTGATAAATTCTTTGATTTTGGTCAAAGCATCTTCTTTCGATATGTTTTCTTTTGCTGCGATGTGGTTTACAAGTAATCCATCGTTGTATTTCAAAAAATCGTTAAACGTGATTATACGCTTATCACCGTCTATTTTAACCATAAAAGCACCAAAATCGGGAACAATTACTCGGTTGTTGGTGGCAAGCAATTCGGCTAAATAATTCTCTACCATAGGGTTAGTGTTATAAGATTTTAAAATCTAGTGCAATATAGCAATATTTTATTTTCTATCGTTGCGTAAGCCTCATTTTTTTGACAAATTTTAGTTTTTCTATGTCAAAATGCACAAAGGATTCGATTATGATGGTGATTTTAAGGTGTTGAAAATAAGTTTTTTACCATTGGGTTTAAAAAATTTTCCCTGAGAATAGACAATTTCTCCATTTACAATGGTAGTTTCAACAGTATGGGAAAATTTTTCATTTAACAATGGAGACCAACCACATTTATAGAAAATATTGTCAGAAGTTATTTTAATCTCTTTTCTTGGATTGACAATGGTAATATCTGCAAAATAGTTTTCCTTTAAATAGCCTCTTCGATCGATGTTAAACAATCGGGCAGGAGCGTGACACATTTTTTCAACGATTTGCTCGTAAGTAAAAATGTTTTGTTTTACTAATTCAAGCATTGCAATAAGCGAATGTTGTACCATGGGGGCTCCCGATGGACATTGCAGATATGGTTTTTGCTTTTCTTCAAGAGTGTGGGGAGCGTGATCGGTGGCTATGATGCTAATGATGTTGTCTCGAACGGCTTCTCGAAGAGCTTCTCTATCCTTTGTTGTTTTTATAGCCGGATTCCACTTAATAAGAGTTCCGAGTTTTGAATAATCATCTTGTGTAAACCAAAGATGATGGATGCAAACTTCTGCTGTTATTTTTTCTCGTTGTTGGGAGGTAAGTGATTTAAGGAGTTCTATTTCTTTTGCTGTGCTAATGTGTAAAATGTGCAGTTTCGAACCATGTCGTAAAGCCATTTCTATGGCTTTTTCCGTTGATTTATAACAAGCTTCTTCACTACGAATTTTCGGGTGTTGATCCATGGGGATGTTTTCACAATATCTCTCAATGGAGCTGGAAATATTTCGGCGGATTATGCTTTCGTCTTCGCTGTGGATTGCAATGAGCACCGGACTCTGAGCGAAAATTTGTTCCAGAGTTTCTGTGTTATCAACCAGCATATTTCCCGTTGACGATCCCATGAAGATTTTTACTCCACAAATTTCTTTGGGATTGATTTTTTTTATTTCTTCGATATTAAAGTTTGTGGCTCCCAAGTAGAATCCGAAATTTGCCCAAGAAACTTGATTGGCTAGTTCAACTTTTTGTTGTAGAAGTTCGATAGATGTTGTTGGAGGATTTACGTTAGGCATATCGAGGTATGAGGTAACTCCCCCTGCAACAGCCGATTTCGATTCAGATTCAATGTCTCCTTTGTGTGTCAGCCCAGGCGTCCTGAAATGGACTTGATCATCAATGATTCCGGGAAAAATAAGTTTCCCATCGGCATCGATGGTTACATCGGTTTTATAGTGCAATGGTGTTTCCGATATTTCTTGAATTTGATCATTAACAATAAGAATCGAACCTTTAAAAGTTCGATTCTCATTGACGATAATTCCGTTTTGGATAACGATTTTGCTCATTGGGACTGTTATTTTGTTTTAGCTTTGGGGTATTTTCTGAACCAACTTCTGATTTTCATTTGAATTACACCGAAAAATGCTTCGCCAAAAATACCTCCGCTCATTTTTGAAGCTCCCTGAGTTCGATCGATAAACACAATGGGAACTTCAATAATCTTAAATCCGCACTTCCAGGCTGTAAACTTCATTTCGATTTGGAAGGCATAGCCTTTAAAACGAATTTTATCAAGTTCAATGGTTTCAAGAACAATCCGTCGGTAGCATTTGAATCCGGCAGTTGTGTCGCGAACTTTCATTCCGGTTATGGTACGCACATACGAAGATGCGTAATACGACATGAGAACTCGTTTCATCGGCCAATTGATAACATTGACTCCGTTGACATAACGTGAGCCAATGGCTAAGTCGGCACCATTTTTACAGGCATCATGAAGACGAATCAGGTCATTTGGATTATGGGAAAAATCAGCATCCATTTCGAAGATAAAATCGTATTTTCGTTCAATTGCCCATTTAAAACCCGCTATGTAAGCTGTCCCTAATCCTTGCTTCCCGGGACGTTCGAGAATGTGTAATGTTTCGGGGTATGTCTTCATTAACCCTTTTACTATCTCAGCAGTTCCGTCGGGGCTATTATCTTCGACAACTAAAATGTGATAACCCTTATTCAAATTAAAAACCGCCTCTATAATGGCCTGTATGTTTTCCTTTTCGTTGTATGTTGGAATAATGACAATAGATTTTTCCACAGTTTTTTGGATTAAAATGGAGGTTGACCTTAGCCAACCTCGTGGGTTTATTTAATAACGTTTAGTTCTTTTCCGATTTTGATAAATGCCTCGATAGCTTTGTCGATATGTTCCTTGGTGTGAGCAGCTGAAAGTTGAACTCGGATTCGTGCTTGTCCTTGGGGAACTACCGGGTAATAGAATCCGATTACATAAATTCCTTCGTTTAGCAAACGGGCGGCAAACTCTTGCGAGAGTTTGGCATCATATAGCATAACTGCGCAGATGGCGGACTGTGTGGGTTTGATATCGAAACCTGCTTGTGTCATTTTTGAATAGAAATATTCGGTATTTTTATGAAGTCGTTCCTGTAGTTCGTTGGTGCGATCCATCATATCAAACATGGCAATACCGGCAGCTGCCACAAGTGGAGGTATTGAATTAGAGAACAGATAAGGGCGTGAGCGCTGACGCAACATATCGATAATCTCTTTTTTACCGGTAGTGAATCCGCCGATAGCTCCTCCAAAAGCCTTGCCTAAGGTTCCTGTGATGATTTCCACTTTTCCGCGACAATTATATTGCTCGGTTACGCCACGTCCTGTTTTTCCAACTACTCCGGCTGAATGTGATTCATCAACCATGACCATGGCATCATACTTTTCTGCCAATTCCAATATTTTATCCACTGGAGCAACATTACCGTCCATGGAAAAAACACCATCGGTAACAATGAGACGGAATCGATGTTGTTGAGCTGCTTGCAGTTGCTTTTCCAAATCAGCCATATCGGCGTTTTGGTATCTATATCGATGGGCTTTGCAAAGACGTACTCCATCAATAATGCTGGCATGGTTAAGGGAGTCGCTGATAATGGCGTCGTTTTCATTGAGTAACGGTTCAAAAACCCCACCATTGGCATCGAAACAGGCAGCATATAGAATAGTATCTTCAGTACCGAAAAATTGTGCTATTTTTTGTTCCAATTTTTTGTGCAGATCGGTAGTTCCACAAATAAAACGAACCGAACTCATTCCATAGCCATGGCTATCTAAGGCTTCTTTTGCAGCTTTAATCAATTCAGGATTGTTTGATAATCCCAAGTAATTGTTAGCACAAAAATTTAGCACATCTTGACCTGTATTGACTTTAATTTCGGCTCCTTGGGGCGAAACAATGATTCGCTCATTTTTGTATAAACCGGCGTCTTCAATCGACTGCAACTCTTGTTTTAGATAGGACTGAAATTTTGAATACATATCGCTTTTGTTTTTATATTAGATTCCACGCCAAAGTTAATGTTTATCTCGTTTTAAAATGCAATTTTCAGCGTAATTTTCCGGGAGACGTAAAAATTTATCCTATATTGCCTCCGATTGGTCAATTATTCAAACGAATATGTAAAAAAGGATAAAACATCTAACTACTATATTCGTTTAAAGCCGTATATTAGTGGTAAAATTTAATTACGTGAAAAGTAAATTTTTTTTAATTGCAATTTATTTATTAGCAGGATTTTGCCTTTTTGGGAAAGATAATCCTAAGGTTTTGATTGCCCAAGGAGAAGAACTATACAATCAAGGATTATACAAAGAGGCATTACATTATTTTATCAAAGCCGATTCCCTTACCAACAATGCAATGGTATGTTTCTGGATAGGTAAAATTCTATTATCTATCCCCGATAGACAATTGGAGGCATTACCTTATTTTGAGCGATCGGTTGAGTTGAAAAATCCACCTTACGAAGTGCATTTGCATCTTGGAAAACTTTATCATCAGACGTTTCATTTTGACAAAGCTTCTAGGCAGTTTAGGCTTTATCTATCCAAAGCCCCCAAAGATGATGGATTTCGAGGTTATGCCGAACGAATGTTGGAAGTTATTGCCAATGCTAAGAAAGATGCAGGGATTCCTATAAATAAAAGCGTACGACCATTAAGTTCAAAGATTAACAGCGGGTATGCTGAGTATGCTCCCTATATCTCTGCTGACATGCAGACCATGGTTTTTACTCGTTTGGAGAATGAAAATGATAGGTTGATCAAACGATTTTTCATAACAAATTCTATTGATGGAGAACTTTGGAACCAACCCAAAGAATTGAAGATATCCGGAAATTATTCCATCACCGATATTGAATTGGCAGGAATTTCTCAGGATGGTTCGATTCTCTATTTGTCGATAGGGAATGGTCGGAATAATAATTTATATTCATCTAAAATTCAAGGAGATCAGATCATCGGGATCACACTTTTGACTGGCGAAATCAATTCTCGTTTTGGGGAATATGCCATTTCATTCAGCGCTGACGGAACCTACTGTATTTTCAGTAGCAGCCGTCCTGGTGGATATGGAGGTTGTGATCTTTATCGGGCCGAAAAGAATAGCGATGGAAGTTTCAGTAACGCAAAAAATTTGGGACCTATCATCAACACGCAAAACGATGAAAATTATCCCTTCTTCCATCCGGATGGGAAAAAACTTGTTTTTGCTTCTGAAGGGCATTCTTCCATTGGAGGATATGATATATTTGAAACGGAATTAAATTCCTCAGGATTATGGAACTCACCGAGACCAATTGCTTACGTCAATACCGTTTACGACGATCGATTCTACATGATGGATGCCCGTGGTCAAAAAGCTATTTTTTCACAATCGCTTAATTATTTTCCGGGTCGCTATAAAATTTTTGTTACCGATTTGAAAGAAAACATACCTCTGACCATGGTTAAGGGTATAATTTTATCGGGAAATCCCCCTAAACCGGTTAAGGCTCAGATTAAAGTGTACGATCACATTACCAAACAACGCATCAAATATGCATATAGTCCTGATGAATATACCGGCCGGTATCTGATGATTTTTCCTCCCGATCGCAATTATGATATCTTTATTGAAGCGGATGGATTTCTACCTCAATTAATCAACGTTTATATTCCTGAGCAAAAATATTTTTATGAATTATATCAGGAAATTACCCTAAATGCTATTGAAGTGAACAACCGAAGAATAGGAGAAAACGTGAAAGTTCGAAACTCTTTTTATGATGTTTCTAGCTTAGGACAAGTTGACTCTACTCTAAGTGAATATGCCGAAAAGAAAGATTACGACAAATTACTTCAAATGATTGGGGATATTATTTACCAAACCGATTCGCTAGGGATGATTGGTTTAGACCAGATGACCACCAAAAATAATAAACAACAGAAAAAGGATTACCAACAATTGTTTGATTTGATCGGACAAGCAATCGAAGCTACCGATAATGTAAGTTTAGCACTTCTTGATCAAAACACTCAATACGATGAAGTTGTTTCATCGCCAACATATTATGGTGATAATAGTTCTTTGGGTACGAAAGTATTTGGACACGATACGATAAAATTTGCAGATTATATTCTGACCTCGGAACAAAGAGTTATAGTACCTTCTCTTGTAATTTCTGATAGTTTGATTCAATTACGCAAGTCCAAACCTTCGGAGCGTAAATATGTTTTTGTTGATCAAATATATTTCAATTTAAACGATATCACAATTCTACCCAAGTATTATGAATTAATTCTAAGCGTTTCAGAAATCCTGCACAACAATTCTCAACTAGGTGTGGAGCTACATGGATACACTGATCCTAAAGGTACAGAAAAATATAATTATCGATTATCAGATCATAGGGCAAAATCTGTGCAACGACATTTGGTTGGATTAGGGATTTCACCTTCTCGAATTATAACTATTCCACATGGTATTGATAATCAATCAAAGAATTTTGAACAGTTACGTAGAGTTGAAATAAAGGTTTTTGAGATTCGGCGCTAATGGCACAAAGTTTACGAAAAATATTGATTATTCTTATTTTTTCAGGTTTGACCTATTATTCCGCGAATTCACAGCAATTTACGGAATATGAAGTTAAAGCGGGTTATCTTTATAATTTTGCCCGATTCGTAACCTGGCCGGTAAGCGTGTTTGCTGATGCCACAACTCCGATAGTTATTGGGATATACGGAAATCCAAGAAGTGGGGAAATTATCAAAGCCACCATTCGAAATAACACTATTGATGGTCGTCCATTTGTTATCAAATATTATAACAAACCCAATCAAATACAGCAGTGCCACATTTTGTTTGTAACAGAAATTACACGATCTCAGGTTATTGAATTGATAAAAGAGATAAAAGGAAAACCAATTCTTACCGTGGGAGATAATATCCCCGAATTTTGTCAGCTGGGAGGCATTGTAAATTTCACTCAACAATATTCTACCAAACGTTTTGAAATCAATCATCAAGTGGCCATTAAAAGTGATCTTATCATCAGTTCAAAACTTTTAACCTTAGCACAGATTGTTGTAAGCAATGAAGTGGAGTTTTAATAATTTTTCCATCAAAGTTAAAATGGTGGGGGTAATTCTATTTGTTACTGCTATTGCACTTTTTTTTGCCGGCATAATCTTTTTTGCTTACGACCGAAAACAGTTTGAAATTAAAACGTTAAACAATCTGAAAATATTAGCCCAAATCACAGGGAATAACAGTACTGCAGCGATTGTTTTTAAAGATCAGGCCGCCACCAATGAGATTATTTATTCCTTAGTTAGTAGTCCAAACATCAGAGCGGCCTATATATTAACTACTAGTGGTGATACATTGTCGAAGTTTGCCAGTAACGATTTCCGAAACCATATTCCGAAAGTAAATCATACCCGAGATACTGCGGTAGTAACTTCTTTAGGTTTTTTTATTAATTACCCAATCATCATTGAGGATGAAAATATAGGGGCAGTGGGTATTTTTTCAGATAACGAAGAATATAAACAGCGATTAAAAAGTTTCTCCAACATAGTTACTATCATTCTGCTTACTTCACTGTTCATCGCATTTCTAATCTCGATAAAACTGCAACAAATTATAACTGGTCCGATTTTGAAACTCGCCAGACTGATGGAAGATATATCCATTCGGAAAGATTTTTCGGTTCGTATTGAAGAGAATCGAAACGACGAGATAGGAGTACTGAATAAAGGATTTAACACTATGTTGGCGCGTATTGAGGAACAGAATTTGGCTATTTTATATGCAAAAGAACAGGCAGAACGTTCGGTTAAAGCCAAAGAACGTTTTTTGGCCAATATGAGCCACGAAATTCGCACACCCATGAACGGAATTCTTGGAATGGTCAACTTATTGCAAGACACACCTTTATCTAACGTTCAGCGCGGTTATATAAACAATATAAATTCATCGGCCGAATCATTACTGGTAATTATTAACGATATCCTCGATTTTTCCAAAATTGAAGCAGGAAAGCTTGAGTTTGATCAAACTCCGTTCGATCTTTATGAATTAGTGGAACGAACCATTGCCCCAATTGCAATTAAAGCCAAAGAAAAACGACTCGATTTTAGATCAAACCTCGATAAAAATATTCCCACTCTGGTGGGCGATATGGTCAGACTTCAACAGATTTTAACCAATCTTCTGAGCAATGCTGTAAAATTTACTGAGCGGGGCTATGTAAGTTTGAATATCCAATCAATTGTTCAGACCGATAAAACCGTAACACTTCGATTTAGTGTTATTGATACAGGCATTGGAATAAGTAAAGATAAATTGAAGGATATTTTCGAGTCGTTTCAACAGGAGTCAAGCTCAACAACCAGAAAATATGGAGGGACAGGACTCGGACTCACCATCACAAAGCAACTCGTTGAATTGCAAGGCGGACAAATGCAAGTAAAAAGTAGAAAAGGAATTGGTTCTGAATTTTCATTCACGCTATCATATAATATCGGAGAAGGGAAAGTGCTACCCGTACAAGAACCCCCGATTGAAATCGTAGCAAATCCTCTTAGATCAAAAGTTCGAATATTGTTAGCAGAGGATAATCATGTAAACCAAATTTTAGCGTTATCAATTCTTCAAAAATACGGTTATTCGGTTGACTCTGCCGAAACCGGATTGGAGGTTCTTGCACTATTAGAAAAAAACAAATATCATGTTATTTTAATGGATTTACACATGCCAGAAATGGATGGATATTCCACTACTCGCCATATTCGTAATGAACTAAGTGCTCCTCTCAATTCTATTCCGATAATTGCTGTGACGGCCGCTGCCATTAAAGGAGAAAAGGAACGCTGTTTGAATGAAGGGATGGACGATTACATTTCAAAACCATACAAACCCAATGAACTTATCGACAAAATTGACACCTTGGTAGCTCGACATTTTCCTGATTTGGCAACATGCGAATACATCGATTTGTCATATCTGCGAGAGGTTACCGGTAACGATGCAAATCTTTTAGCGGAATGCATACAAGCTTTCGAGCGTCAATTGCCCGATTATATTAAAATGATAACTAAGGGATTAGATGATGAAGATTGGAAACATGTTGCTGTGGCTGCTCACAGTCTTAAGTCGTCTTTTGCAATGATGGGAAATACACATTTGCAAAGTATAATGAAAAATATTGAATTAACGGCTAAAGAATCGCCCGACAAAGAAAAGATTCAACAACTTTTCGATACCTTTACCGAAACTTTACCAAAATTTTTAGAAGAGTTAGAAGCGTTTAAAACCCTATAATATGATAGAGAAAAGTGTAATTGATAATATTGCCATTATACACTTGGTAAACACAACCAAGGTTAATGCTATCAACTCTGACACCATCCTTCAGGTTTTGGAACAAAACATTCAGGTTCATGATGGATTGGTTTTCAATTTGGAGTCGGTTGGATATTTTGACAGTACCGGGTTCAATATGCTTCTCAGGATTTATGATAAAGCTCGTAAATTAGGAAAGAGAGTCGTTTTAACCGGAATTTCCAACGAACTTATGGGACTTTTTCAAATCACAAAATTAAACACTGTATTTGAAATATATTCAGATAACACACAGGCAATCAATCAATTAAAAAATCAAAAGAATCAATGAGAAATCAAATTTTAGCTATTCTTATTTTCCTGACCATTTTAACGTTTTCATGTCAAACCAAAAAATTCTTGGTTGTCAGCTATAATGTGGAAAACCTTTTTGATACAGTTAAAAACTCCCCTGTTGATAAAGATTTTTTGCCGGACGGTCCATTGAAATGGAACACCGAGAAATATCAAAAAAAGTTGGATGACTTGTCG